>NZ_JBCLQK010000005.1:0-239597 GCF_041223505.1 Adlercreutzia muris | reverse complement strand
CGGCATCGGTGGCGCCCTTGTCGAACTCGCTCGACAGGTCGATGGTGAGCATCTGCACCTTGTCGGTGTCGGGCAGGTACTTCCGGTTGGCCGCAACGGGATCGTTCGGGTCTCCCCCGGCAATGCGCACCACGTCGTCCCAGGTCTCCACCCCCTGGGTGTTGTAGGCGGTGTCGCCGAAGCCTTGGAACATATTCACGTTGCTGACGCGCACCGAGCCGCCAGTGATAAGGGTGTAGCCGAGGCGGGCGCCGATCTCGAGGAGGCGCGGAGGGCCGCTGCCGTAGGTGACGGTCGCCAGGAGCGTTCCGCCGGTCACGCGGATGATGTGGTTCTTGTTCGAGGCGGGGCCGTGGCCGCAGCTCTGGCCGAAGGCGTTGCCGTGACCGCCGTTGTGGGCATCGACGAACCCGCTATTCAGGGTGATATCGCCCGCAACGGTATGGTAGTTCTCCAAGCCGGGATATTGCACGTCACCGGTGTTGAACTCGGTTGTCACGGTATCGATGAAGCTGTAGCCGTGGGAATTCTCTTCCTTCTTCAGGATATCGATCGCATCGCCCTTTGCGGTGCAGTCCATATTGGTGCTTGTCGTGTAGTAGCCAAGACCCGACCCAATACCCGATCCGCAATAGCCCGCCGTGGCCTTGATACGGCCTCCGTTGATGGTGATGACGGTTCCGGAGCCGCCCGCTCCGCCTCCGATGCCGGCACCGTTGGAATAGGAGAGGTTGTTGCTCGTAGAGGTGGCGGTAATGCGGCCGCCGTTGATGATAATGGTGCCGCTGTTCTCCTTGGGGCCGCCGCCGATGCCAGCCGACTGGCCGCGGCCAACAGCTGTCAGTTCCCCAGGGTTCTTCGCATCCATCTCGGTGGGAGCGCTTCCCGCCGAGAGCTTCTGTCCCCCGATGAGGGTCACATCCGAGCCGATGAGACCGTTGACGGGAGTTACGATGTTATTCGACGTGTCGAGGTTGCGCACCTCGTCATCGATGACGAGCACCGATCCCCAACCGCAGCGAATGCCGGGCCAGCCACTGTTGGCGCTTACCGTTGACTCGAGGATGTTGCTCGTGCCGCTCGCGAGCGTTAGGTGCAGCATGGTCTTGCGACGGATCTCGTCGGCGGTGGCGGCCTTGCGCTGGTTCTCCGGCGCTTTTCCGTCGTTGTCGGCAATATCCTTCACATTGTTGACCATGTTGATGGGCGCCGAGGTGGTGCTCTGGATGGTCACGCCGGCCAGGGTGAGGTCGGCATGCACGCCGGCATCGATCTGGATCGTCTGAGCCGTCGTGGTCACGCCGTCGGCCATCTTCACCGTGAGGGGCTTTGAGCTGAGAATGTGCAAGATACCATCGGCGAAGGAATAGTCGGTGCCGTCGGTGCCGCCGCTGATCTGAAGCTGGCAGCCCGCCGGCGTGACCCACCCGCCATCGCTGGGTACGGGATCGCCAGCGGGAGTGGCCGCATCCGAGGCATCGCGGGCGGCCGTCGCGGCCCGCTGCAGGTATTGGCCGGCCGTCGTCACGGCTTGCAGAACGCCCTCTGCTTGGGAGGCGGTCCCGTCCTGCGGTGTTTGATCTAATGGCTCGGCACCCGCGTCGACGAGGGGCCCGTCGAACGCCCCTTCGCCGGAACTGTTCTCAGAACTTAGGGGGGGGGTAGCGGTATTTTCCCCGTCGGCGTAGGCGGCGCCGGCCGGGACCATCAGGCCCCAGGCGAGCACAGCGGCCAATGCGCTGCGGAGGAACCGATGCTGCTGCTTCATGGCGGTCATCTCCTGGCTCTCTTATCGCGGGCGCCGGCACGGCCCCTTCGCCGTCCCGTTGCGCTTCCGTTACCAAGCTGTAGATAACAGCGCATTATATACCCTTCTTGTCCCCGATGCCAAGATGCGCCCCCCGCCAGTGGCGAGGGGCGCTTGTCATCCCTTTTGACCGGGGCCCTCCGGAGAGGGCCCCTCCTTCCGATCGGAGCCGTTAGGGACGTCTCTCCCGCGGCCTCTTCTTACTCCTCCTCCCCTTCTTCGTCCTCCTCCTCATCCTTGCGGCGGCTGATGAGGACGAGCAGCAGGGCCGCGGCACCCAGCAGGGTGAGGCCGAACAGCCAGGGCATGAGCTCGTCGCCGGTCTGGGGCAGCTTCAGGTAGAACAGGTTCGTGCCCCACGGGGTGGTGACCACGATGGTGTTCCAGTCGTCGTCGCTGCCGGTCATGCCGAGGTCCACGGAGCGGTCCACCTCGGGCGTCCAGTTGTAGGGCGCCAGCAGGTTGAACTTGTGGCCATAGGCGTTGGGGGTGGTGCGCACCTCGGTGAAGGAGCCGAGCACCGCCATGGCCGGGGTGATGCCCACCTTGCCCGTGCCGAGCACCGAGCCGGCGGCCTCGCCCCAGTCGGAATCGTTGTTGTCGTCGTTGCCCACCTCGATGGGCACGAAGTCCTTGCCGTCCGGCATGGTGGCGCGCACTCGGTAGATGTAGGGCGTGTTGGCGCCGTCCACCATGGGCAGCCCCTCGAAGCGGTAGGCGCCGTCGGCGTTGGTCTCCTGGGAGGCCACCTCGGTCCAGCCGTCGCCGCCCTCCACGGTCTGGCCCTTGATGGCCGCCAGGGCCGTGGGCTTGTAGGAGGCGCCGTTGAAGCCGACCGCCGCCGTATCGCCCAGGGTCTTGCGCTCCAAGTACACCATCAGGCCGGGCACCGGCTCGGCGGTCTCGTCCTGCAGACCGTCGGCCTCCGGATCGTCGAAGGCGATGCCGGCGATGGTGGCCAGGGCGTAGGGCACCAGGCCCGTGTCGTTGAAGTCGGAATCGACGCCCATGGAGATGACCCAGGTGGTGCCGCCCGGGCCGGCCAGGTAGGCTGCGCCGTTGCCGACCAGGTCGGAGCGATCCGACGGGGAGGCCAGCACGATGAGGCCGCCGTGGGGATCGGCCGGATCGAGGAGCTTGGTGTCCTCGTTCAGGTCGGAGTCGGTCTCGTGGGTGCCCTTGTTCATGTGGGTCACGCCATAACCCGCCGGCAGGTCGTCCACGGTCACCTCGAAGCCGTAGAGCACGTAGGTTTCCTTGCCGTCCACCATGCGCTTGCCGGCCACGTCCAGGTTGTCGAAGATCCAGCGGCCGTCGGCGTCCGAGGTCACCGTCTGGCTGAAGGTCTCGTCCAGCTGCCAGCCGTCGGCGGAGTACCAGTAGCGCTTCAGGCTCACGGGCACGCCCGCGATGCGGCCGGTCTCGCCGGCATCCTGGATGCCATCGTAGTTGTCGTCGCGCCACACCACGCCGGCGATGTGGGCCTGGGCGATGCGGAACAGGCCGTAGCCGTGGTGCAGCGAGCTGAACCAGTTGATGTCGGACCACATGTTGTCGCCCTCGAGCTCCATGCGGCGGGCCTGGTAGGCCTCGTACAGGTCGTGGTCGCCCGTGCCATCGTAGACCGGCGCGTTAGCCGTGCCGTCGGCGGCGGTGGCATCGGTGGTCTCGCGGCCGTCGGGGCCCAGGTACACCGGCTTACCGCCGAGCATCTTCTGCTTGCCGAAGATGGCCTCGTGGTAGTCGGGGTGCGCCTCGTACAGCTCGTCCAGGTCGGCCAGCAGGGCCTCCTCGATCCAGGCCAGCACCTCGCTCTTCAAGGTGTCGGTCACGGTAATGCGGGCCACCGGCCTGTCGCCCTGGTAGAGCGTGGTGAGGAAGGCGGCCTCGGTCGCCGCGCGCACCGTGCAGTCGGCGTGGGTGCAGCCGGTCTCGGTGCAGAAGCCGTCGCCGTCCTTCTCGTGCAGGCACACCGAGCAGGTGTCGCACAGGCCGTCGCCGTCAACGTCGGCCACGGCGCGGTCGTCGTGGTTCGCCAGGCAGTCGCCGCACAGATCGCAGCGGTTGTCCAGGTCGCCGTCCACGTGCTCGCACTCGGTGCCGGCCTGGGCCGGGCAGCAGTCGCTGGCATGGTCGCAACCCGGCTCGGTGCAGAAGCCGTCCACCTTCCCGTGCATGCACTCCTTGCAGGCGTCGCAGAAGCCGTCGCCGTTGCCGTCCTCGTGGTCGCAGCCCTCCGGGTCGCGGTTGACCTGCGAGTCGAAGGTGGCGTAGGCGCCCTGGGTCTTGGAGGAGTCGGACTCCGTCGCATCGGCCAGGGTGGTCAGCACGATGAGGCCCTCGCTGGCGGCGTCGGCCGGATCGATGGGCAGGGTGTAGTCGCCCTTGTGGCCGGCGGCGTCGGGAATGTTCGGGCGCAGGGAGCCGAACTTCTCGTCGAAGTCGGAGTTGATGGTGTCGTCCACCTCGGCGTCCACGTGCTGCAGGGTGGGCGCGTAGGCCTCGGGCTCGGGATAGCTCACCACTTCGGCCTTGTAGGCGAACAGCACCTTGAACTCGGCGGTGTTCTCGCCGGAGCGGTGGGTGCCGGTGCCGTAGGCCATGAACTCCCAGCGGCCGTTCTCGTCGGTGGTGGCGAAGCCGGAGCCGGGCACGTACTTGAAGTACTGGTCGTTGCCGTCCTTGTCCTCGCTCACCCACTGCTCGCGCACCTCGTCGGCCGGGGCCACGGCCAGGGCCTCCTCCTCGGTCAGCGGCAGGTAGGTGTGCTCGCCCAGCCCGTCCTTGGACAGGTCGTGGACGCCGGTGAGCTCGGCCAGGTCGGCCTGGGAGAAGCTGTAGTCGCGGCGCCAGACGCCCTTCTCCCCTTCCGGCGTGGCCTCGCCGATCTTGTCGATGCAGGCGTCGAAGGCCTCGCGGATGACCCGCTTGTTGTCGGCCCCCTCGGTGTAGCTGTTGAGGGAGGTGCCCTGGGTGGCCTCGAACACGTTGAGCTTGTTCAGGGCCGCGCGGTACACCGTCTCGCGGTCGGCGGCCGTGGCGTTATCCAGGTCGGCGCCGATGGCACCGAGCCAGTCGATCATGGCCTGGGCCGCGGCCGCGGGATCAGCCACCGCGTCGTCCTCGTCCTCCACGTAGGCCGGGGCCATGGCCTCGATGGCCTTGTACTCGTCCTTCGTGAGGCCGGAGTTCTTGTAGCTGCCGTCG
The DNA here is from genome assembly GCF_041223505.1 of Adlercreutzia muris. Taxonomy (NCBI): domain Bacteria; kingdom Bacillati; phylum Actinomycetota; class Coriobacteriia; order Eggerthellales; family Eggerthellaceae; genus Adlercreutzia; species Adlercreutzia muris. The sequence goes on along the minus strand of NZ_JBCLQK010000005.1, from coordinate 234,583 downwards.
CCAGCGGCGTTCTCCCAGTAGCCCATGCCGGCATCGTCGTACCAGTAGCGCACCAGACGGATCACGGCGCCCTCGATGCCCGCCTCGCCCTCGGTCATGAGGCCGTCGGAGTTCTCGTCGTTCCACACGTCGCCATCGATGAGCACCGGCAGGCGCTTGGTCAGGCCGGCGTCGAAGGCGCGCTTGTAGTACATGCGGTTCGCGAGGTCGTAGTCGTTCTCCATGTAGGTGATGGCATAGGCGCTGGCCAGCAGGCTGCCGTTCATATCGGCATCCTCATCCACCTGCTCGGCCACCACGGCGTACACCTCGTTGGCCTTGTCGGCATCGTTCACGTTGTCGGTGAGCGACGACTCGAAGGAGGTGAGGTCGGAGTTGTTGCCCGTGCCGGCACCGTCCACGTGGAAGCGGCTGGCCACGTACTCGCCGGAGTCGTCCACCACCTTGATGGCGTAGCCGGTCAGGTACGGGGTGGCCATGGTGAAGTTCGGGTCGGCATCGGCCAGTGCCTGCATGCGGTCGTCGTAGGCGGCCTTCAGCTCGGCGTCGGCCTGGATGAGCTTCATCTGCTCGCCGGACAGGGACTTGATGTCCTCGGCCGACAGCGACGCGATCATATTCACCGACACCGGGCGGGCGTGCAGCACCTTCAGGTCGGAGGTGGACAGCGCCGTGCCGTTGGCGTTGGGCACACCGTAGGGCTGGTAGACCTTGGTCATGTCGGCGGGCTTGGAGGCGGTGACCACGTCGCCGTCCACGAGCACGTAACCGGGCAGGTTGTTGAACTCGTAGATGCCCTCCGCGTTGGTGAGGGTCCACAGCTGGTGAGCCTCGATGACCACGCCGCCGCAGTCGTCGCACTTGCCGTCGCCCTTGCCGTCGGCGCCATCGGCATCGCGGTGGGCCGCCGCGGCGTCCACCACGGCCCCGCAGCCGGCGCAGGTCGCCGTATGGGTGTTGTCCAGGTTGTCCTTGTAGGCGAGGCCCTTGCCCACATGGTCGCAGGCGGGAGCCGTGGCCAGCGAGGCCTTGCAGACATCGCAGACCTGGTCGGCGTCATCGTCCACGTGGGGCGCATCGTCGGCGAGCACCGTGTTGCAGCTGTCGCACGCCACATCATGGGTGCCGTCGCCGTTGTCGGTGGCCACCGCGCCGTTGTGCAGGCACGCGCCGCAGGCGTCGCAACAATCGTCGCCGTCGCCGTCGGAGCACGCAACGTTGGCCTCGGTATAGGTGCAGGCCGGGTTATCGCAGGTCACCGTATGGGTGCCGTCGTTGTTGGCGGTCGCGGTGCGGTTGTCGTGGGTGCAGCTCGGGTCGCCGGGGTCGGTCACCTGGGTGTTGCCGTCACCCTCGCCGTCGGCCAGGGCCGCCGCACTCACGGGCACCGCCGCGGGCACCACGCGCCGGGCCGCGGGCTCGCCGCCCTCGCCCTCGCCGGCCTCTCCGCCGGCCTCGGGATCGGTAGGCTCGCCCGGGTTCTCCGGGTCGGTAGGCTCGCCGCCCTCGCCCTCGTCGGGCTCGTCGGCGCCGTCCTGGTACTGGTAACCGCCGGCCAGGTTGGTGTTCTCCACCCACACGCCGGAGTCGCGCAGCACGCGGACATGGGCCTTGCGCAGGGCATCGTAGTCGTAGGTGCGGCCAGAGCGCACCAGGTACACCTTGCCGTCGGCACCCACGACGATGTTGCCGCCCTTGCCGTCCACCAGGCGCAGGTCGCCGTCCTCGTTCTCGTAGAAGACGTTGCCGTCCTCGTCCTCCAGCAGCTGGTGGCCGCGGTCGTACTCGGGCACGAAGTAGTACTGGGTGAGGATGACGCGCAAGTTCTCCACGCCCTCCTCGGTCTTGTCGCTGTCCTCGGTGTCGAAGCGGTCGTCGGAGGTGTCGGAGTCGTTCACGCCGTCGTAGTCCTCGTCGTACCAGGCCTGGCCCACCAAGCTGGAGCGGTCCGGCGGCACGAAGCCGGCGTTCATGGAGGCCTGGTTCTGGCCCGCGGCGAAGTCGTAGCCGTTCTCGCCCGCGACCGTTTCCTTAACGGGGTTGCCGTCGGCGTCGTAGACCGGCTTGCCGTTCTCGTCGGTCTTCACGCGCTCCTCGGACCAGGGGAAGACGGCCTTCTGGGCCGCCAGGCTGGCATCGTCGGAGGCGCCGGCCAGCACGATGCGCCAGTCGGCGGCGTTCTTGGCGATCTCGCCTTCCACCGTGGTGCAGGTGCCCGCGGGCAGGGTGCAGGCGCCGTCGCTGTGGGCCTCGTCGGCGGTCTGGATGTTCGGCTCGTCGAGGAACACCGGGTAGTTGTTGTTCTCGTAGTGCTTCCACACCTCGGCCAGGCCATCGGGGTTGCCGGCGTCCTTGTCCTCGGCGGTCACCATGGGCTGCACCCGGGAGTTCACGACATCGTGGGCCGTGGTCTGGGCCTCGAAGGTGGTCACGAGCAGCGAGCCCATGCCGTCGTCGGCCTTCACGCCGTTCACCTCCACGGTGTAGGACGCGAGGGTGTACTCGTACTTCTTCGCCGCGGCGTTCCACTGGCGGTAGGCCGTGGGCAGCTTGTCGAAGAGGTAGTAGCCGGTCACGGCCTTGCCGCCGAGCTTGCCCTCGGAGACGAGGGTCGGATGGGCACCGGTCAGCACGGCCACCTTGCCGCCGCCCAGGTTCTTCGAGCCCGGGATGGTCTGGGTGAGGTTGGCGGTCTCGCCGGGCTTCAGGGTGTTCTTGCCCGGGGTGGTCACGTCGGCGGCCTTCACGTTGGTGTCGTTGCCGAAGTCGGCGTTCTGCACCCAGGTGCCGTCGGCGGCCAGCAGCCACTGCTTCAGGATGACCTGCTTGTTGTTGTAGCCGTACTCGATGAAGTCCTCGGTGACCTCCTTGCCGTCCTTGGTGAGCGTCTTGCGCACCTCGGTGTTGTAGTTGTACAGGCCGTCGTAGTCGGCATCCTCCCAGACGAAGCCGTCGATGGCGTAGGTGGGCGGGATGATGATGCCGCCGTCGTTGTGGTCGCGGCTGGCGCCCATCATGAGGTCGTAGGCCACCAGGTCGCCCTTGCGCATCGGCTCGGCCACCACGGGGTTGCCCTCACCGTCGGTCACCACGTCGCCGTTCTCGTCGCGCTCGTAGTTGGGCGTCTGGTCGGCGTTGTGGGAAGCCGGGGCGTACACGATGTTGGAGCCGTGAGAGGTCAGGCCGTCGGGGGTCTGGCCGTCGGCGTTCACGGTCTCCAGCAGCACGATCATCTCGCTGCCATCGGTGTCCACCAGGTAGTTGTCCTCGGACAGGTCGGAGTCGTGACGGTAGTCCACGGGCGCCTCGGCGGTGCCGCGCACCTGGTACTTGGCCTTGAAGTCGGCCGCATCCGCCACGGAATCCTCGGTGACACGCACCTGGTAGCCGTAGACGACCCACTGGGTGGTGCCGCCCACGGTGCGCAGGCCCGCGGTCTCCAGGTTCTCGAAGCTGTAGGTGCCGTTGCGGTACAGGTCGTTGCCCACCAGCTCCTCGTTGAAATCGAGGGTGAGCGCGGTCTTGTCCGTATCCTCCTCCACGAGCACCTTGCCGGTCACGACCTTGGCCTCGCTGGTGCCGTCGGGCGCCCAGGCCGTGGTGTCGAGCACCCAGTCGGTGCCGTTGAACCAGTAGCGCTCCAGGGCCACGGCGTAGCCGTTGATCGGAGCCTCGTCGGTGCGGGCGCCGGTCTCCTCGTCCACGAAGGTGTCCTGGATGCCGTTGTTGTTGGCGTCGTTCCACAGGATGCCGCGGATGGACTGGCGCGTGGGATGGGTGGCGCCCACGTAACCGCCGGCCAGCGGGATGCTGTAGCGATCCCACACCTCGTGCTCGAGACCGCCCTCATCGGTCCAGCTGTCCACGAGCACGCGCTCGGTGTCCACGGTCAGCCAGTCGTAGGCCGCCGTGCCGGCCGTGCCGGCCAGCAGCTGGGACAGGGGCACCCGCGCGTAGTCGGCCGGGTCGGCCAGCTTGGTCTTGCCCTCGCCGTCGCTCACGCCCTCGCTGGCCAGCACGATGCGGCCGCCGTTATCGTTGCCACCGAGGTTGCCCTGGGCGGTGCGGGTGCCGGCGACCACGGTGCCGTCCTCGGCCACAACCTCGGCCCGGTCGGTCACCACGCGGCCCGCGCCGCCGGTCAGGGGCGCTACGCCGGTGCGGTCGAGGTTCTCAGCATCGGAATCCACCGTGACGTCTTCGCCCACATGGTAGCGGGTGAGCAGCCAGTTCTCGCCGTCGGCCGCATCGGAGCCGCCGGCGCCGAGGCCGTCGAACTCCACCTGGTAGCCGGCGAGCGCGTAGGTGTCGCCTGCCAGGGCCACGGTGCGGTCGGCGGCGATCTTCAGGGCAGAGGCCTCGGCGCCGATGCCCACGATGGCGCTCGGCAGCTTGTCGAAGCCGTAGGTGCCCGCGTCCAGATCGGTCCTCACCGTCTTGCCGTCGCGGTCGTAGCCCACCGGGCCGGTGGTCACGGTGCGGGCGCCGCTGTTGTTGGGGGTCAGAGTCTGCTGCCAGGAGGTGGTGCCGGTGTCGGCATCGGTCACCGACTCCCACTTCACCTCGGCACCGAAGCCCTTTACCTGGGTCCAGGTCTGGGCATTGCGGTCGTAGGCCCACTGGGTCAGGGCCACGGTGCGCCCGGGCAGGCCGGCCTCGTAGACCGTCTTGCCGTTCTCGGCCCAATGGTCGCGAATGCCGTTGTAGGAGCGCTCGCGCTCGGCACGGTCGAGCAGCAGATCGCCGGACCAGGTGTCCTGATAGGAGTCGTCCCACATAATGCCGTTGATGGAGGCGGTCGGCACGGCGATAAGGCCGCCGTCGCCGCCCTGGGCCGACTGCACGTTCATATCGGTGTCGTAGGTGACGCCCTTGTAGGTCTTCTGGGTCTTGTCGTTGGTGGACGTGGAGTGCTTCTCGCGGGCGATGATGACCATGCCGTCGGCGCGGGTGGGGGTGCTGCCGTCGTCGGCCTTGTCGGCCACGCGGTTCACGAGCGTGAACTGGCCGCCGTCGATGTTGGTGCCGCCCATGTTGCGGAACAGGTCGGAGTCGGCCGTGTAGTCCTCGGCCGCTTCCACTCCGTCGTCGCCGTTGGCATGGGCGCGGGTCAGCGTGTAGCCGGCCGACACCGATTCCACCTCCACGGTGTAGCCGCACAGGTAGTCGGTGTCGGTGCTCTCATCGGGCTTGCTGAAGCGCGTGGGCACCTCCTCGCTCTTGTAGGTGCCGAGCGGCAGATCCTGGATGATGGTGGTGCCGTCCACGTCGTAGACGGGCTTGCCGTTGGAGGTGGTGCAGGTGGTGGCCGGCACGTCCACGTGGGTCACGCCGTCGGCCGCCAGGGTATAGGTGCGCTTCCAGGTGCCGTCGGTCCCACCGCTCTTGTCGGCGGTGTCGAGGTACCACTGGATGATGCGGATGCGCACGCCGGCGATGCCTTTCTCTCCCTCGTCCTGGACGCCGTTGTAGTTGGCGTCGTCCCAGATGCGGCCGGTGATGGGCGCCGCGGGGGGCATGATGTAGCCGCCGTTGATGCGGGTCTCGTTCTTGCCGAAGGTCAGATCGAAGGACACGTCGGTGGCGCCGGCGTCTCCCTCGTGGTTCTTGCCCGAGGCCGCCAGGGGGTACTGGGTACCGCTCACGCGGGCGCCGGCGGCGTCGGCCGTCGTCGAGCCGGCCAGCACCAGCATGGAGTCCAGGGTATGGATGTCGCCGTCGGAGCTGTACGCGTCGCTGCGCACGAGCGGGAAGGTGTCCAGGCCGAAGCGGTACTCGCGGGGCAGCCCGGCGTTCACGTTGGACTGGCCCTTGGAGTTCCACAGGTCGTGGTCGGCGTCATCCACGCTGGTATCGTGCGTGGTAGACATCTCGTACTTGCCCGGGGTGAACGACAGGTTGCCGCGGATGGCCACGGTGTAGCCGGCCAGGTACTCCTTGCCGTCCACGAACACGCGCACCGGCAGGTCGTCGAACTCGTAGTAGCCGTCGTTGGCCTTGCCGAAGTCGGCAGCGGCCTTGGTCGTGGTGGTGGCGAAGTAGAAGCCGGTCTGGTCGCGGTCGGTGTCGTAGGCGCGCACCGGGAACCAGTGGTTGTCGCCGTTGAAGCTGTCGGCGGTGTTCACCCGGGTGGGATCGTAGTACCACTGGCGCAGGTACATGGTGGTGCCCACGCGACCCTCCTCGGCCGCCTCCAGAGTCAGGTCCTCGCTCGGGTCGTCGGGGTCGGGGTAGGTGCCGGGCGTGCGGGAGTACCAGCCGTCCTTGTAGGCGTTGTCGCGCCACACGTAACCGCCGATGGCGCGGTAGGCCGGGGCCACCTCGCCCACATCGCCGGCCTCCTCGGTGGCCACGGGGCGGGTCCACTGGTAGGTAGCCGCGCCCGCAGTGTCCATGGCGCTTCCCGCCGGGATGGCGGCGAAGGCGGCCGGGATGCCCTGGGTGCTGTCGGCCTGGACGGTGCCCAGGATGACCTGGCCGTCGTTGGCGCGCAGGGTCTTGTCGGCGTAGCGCTCGATGACCGGGAAGCTGTGGTAGTAGGCCCGGGCCGGCTCGGCGGCGGCCAGGCCGATCTCGTCGGCATTGGCGGCCGGGCCGGTGGTGCCGTCGTCGGTGGCGTTGGAGTCCACCGTGAGGTCGGTGCCCTCGTTCACCGCGGTGATGTGCCACGGGTCGGCCAGCGTGCCGTCGGACTTCAGGTAGTTCTTCGCGGCGGCCAGCTCCACGCGGTAGGCGGCCAGGAAGTACTCGTCGGTGCCGGTGGCGTCGTTGTAGACCACCACGGCCGTGGGCAGGTTGTCGAAGACGTACTCGCCGTCGGCCACGGGAACCTGCGTGCCGTCGGCGGCGGTCTTGCTCGCAGCGCCCTGGGCGTAGGTGCGCACGGCCACCACGGCGTCCTTGCCGCGGCCGTCGGCGCGATTCTCGCCGCCGGTCACCACGGGCACGCGCTCGAAGTGGCCCGGATCGGTGAGGTCGGCCGGATCCTTCACGAACTTCAGCTCGGTGGTCACCCAGTCGGAGCCGAACCCGATGTTCTGCACCCAGGCGCCCTGGGCCCCGGCGGGGGCGGCCTCGTCGGTGGAGGTGGTGCCGTCGGCGGCCACCCACTCCACGATGCCGGCGGCCTCGCCGGTGGCGATCTGATCGAAGATGGGGCTCGTCGCGGGCACGTAGTACCACTGGGTGGCCAGCACCACTTCGCCGGCCAGGCCCTTCTCGTCGGCATCGCGGACGCCATTGGGGGCCGTGTTGTCGTCGGCCTCGGTGTCGTTCCACACGATACCGGTGATCTGGGAGGTGGGCACGCGGAACAGGCCGGTGTTCACCGACGTGCGGGCGGCCACCTGATAGGCCGTATCGTAGTCCACCCCGCCCATGGAGGCGCGGTAGGGCGTGTTCGCGGGCACGGAGCCGTCGGCGAGGGTGGAGGCGTCGGCCGTCAGGATGAAGCCGGTGTCCTCGGCAAAGCCGCCGTCGGGCTGCTCGCCGGCCGCCGCGAACTGCGGGTAGGCCGTGACGATGGGCGTGTCGTAGCCGTCCACCTCGGCCGAGCGTCGTACGTCGCGCTTGGCGTCGGAGTCGGTGTCGGAGGAGCCCACGCCGCTGTGGTACACGGTGAGCACGTGGCCGGCCGGCACCTCGGGCACCGTCACGCGGTAGGAGGCCAGGGCCAGCACGTCGTCGGTGGCGGCCGGGTCACCGGCGGCCAAGGGGTTGCCCTCGGCGTCGAACTGCACGTAGGGCAGCAGGCCCTCGGTGGAGCCGGCCGCGCCGTCCTCGTCGTGGAAGCGGTAGGCGCCGTCGGCGTCGGTGTCCATGGCATAGAAGCCGGTGCGGCCCGTGACCGTACCCGTGACCTTGTCGACGACCTCCTCGCCGAAGGCGGGGTTCTTGATCCAGGCGCCCACCACGGCGTCGGCGTCGTCGCGCACCAGCTCGATGCCGTGGATGTCGTTCACGTCCACGTCCTCGTAGGTCTTGGCGGCCCGCAGCACCTGGCCCTTGTTGTTGGTCACGGCGGCGGCCTGGAAGCGCGGCACCACCTTGCCGTCCACGGTGACGTTCACGAGCGAGCCGTCCAGGTAGAACCACTGGGCCAGGCGCACCTCGGTGTCGGCCAGGGCGGCATCGCCATCGGTGCCGATCTCCTGCACGCCGTCGAAGTCGGCGTCGTACCACAGGGTGCCGGCCACCTCGGTGGTGCCGAAGTAACCGTAGCCGCCGGAGAGCTTCTCCTCGCTGCGGCCCGTGGCCATGTCGAAGGACACCTTCACGCCGTCACGCACCTGGTCGATCTTGTAGTTGTCGTCCTGGGTGTAGGTGGTGGTGTTGCCGGCCAGCACGATCATGCCGTCCAGGGTGGAGTTCGAGGTGTTGTTGTGCAGGGCCACGTCGTCGTTGTCGAACATCTGCGGCGCCTGGCCGGTGAGGTTCTGCCAGCCGAGCGGGTAGTTGGCGTTGCCGTAGGTGTCGATGGAGGCCGCGCCGTCGGTGTAGGTCACCGTGCCGCCCACGTTCTCCAGCAGCTGGGTGCCGATGACCTGGGCCGTGGACTCGTGCTCGTCTTCGGCCAGGGCATCGCCCCGCTCCTCGATGCGGGTCACGGGCACATTCAGGGTCTCGCTGGTGGCCACGCCGTCGCCACCGGCCACCTCCACGGTGTAGCCGGCCAGGTACTCGGTACCGTTCACGGCCACGTACACGGGCAGGTTGTCGAAGGAGTAGAAGCCGTCGTAGTGGCCCTCGTCGGTGCCGGGGGCATCGGCGGCCACGGTGCGGGTGGAACACTCCACCGTACCGGCGGCCGCAGCGGCCGCGGCGCGGAGACCGGCGGCCACGAAGGCGGCCAGGGCACCATCGGCCCCGTCGCCGCCGGTCGGGGGCACCGGGGCGTCGACGTTGGTGAAGTCGGCCACCTGAACCCACTGGCCGCCCGTGCCGTTGCCGTCGGCGTCGACGGCGGTGCCGGGCACGAAGTACCACTGCTTCAGGATGACCTTCTTGCCCACCAGGCCGCGCTCGGTGTACTCGGTGCCGCCCACGGTGAAGCGGTCGGACGCACCGGCGACGTCGTAGATGCCGTTGTAGTTGGCATCGTGGAACAGATAGCCGGAGATATGGTGCTTCGGCACGTCCATGACGCCGGCGTCGTTGAAGGAGCGGTCGGCGCCCTTGGCGCGGTCGTAGCGCAGGGTGGCGCCATCGCCGGCCGCGGCGGGCATACGCCCGTAGCGGTCGGCGGTGTTCTGGTTCGGGTTGCCGGAGGCGGTGGCCACGGCCACGTTGGCCCCCTGGGAGGCCACGGTCACGGCCGCGGCGCCGCTGTTGGTGGCGTTGCCCTCTCCGTCGGTCAGGGCGCCGTGGACGTAGTCGGCGGTCTCCTCGGTGTTCAGGAGCACCGTGTACTCATCGGCGCCCATGACATAGCCGTCGGAGTAGATGAGGTCGGAGTCCACCGTGTAGTCGCTGCCCTCGTGAATGTTGGCGGCCAAGAGGCGGCGGGCCCGGAAGTCCTCGTCGGTGACGCGCACCTTGTAGCCGTAGACGACGACCTCGTCCACGCCGTCGCCGTTCACGTCGCGCACGTCCGAGCTCTTCAAGTTCTTGAACTCGTAGGTGCCGTCCACGCCGGCCACGGTGGCGGTCTCCACATTGGCGTAGGGGGCGGCCGTGTAGCTGTAGGTGCCGTCGTTCTTGTTCCACGCGAGCGCCACGGCCGGCTTCATGGGCGAGGTCTTCGCCTGCACGGTGTCGTTATAGTCGGCCGGGTAGGCGGCGGCCCACTGGTCGTCCCAGACAAAGCCGTTATCGGCGCCCACCACGGTGTAGTAGCGCTCCAGGGACACCTGGATGCCGTTCACGCCGGGCTCGGCGGCCACGGTGCCGTTCTCGTCGGTGTAGTCGCCCTGGAGGCCGTCGTTGTTCATGTCCTTCCACACGCGGCCCGTGATGGTCTGGTACGGGGGCAGCACCTCGCCCACGTCGCCGCCATGGTGCAGGGCGGTGCCGTCGGGCAGCTCCAGCATCCAGTCGTACTGGACCTGGTTGTCCCACATGTTGTTGCCCTGGTCCACGTCCTCGGTGGTGTTGTCGTTGCCCTTCTCGCCGTCGCCCACGAGGGTGGCCAGGATGATCTGGCCGTGGTTCTGGCGCTCCTTGGGCTCGCCGGAGGCGGTGTCCAGCTCGTCGTTCTGCTGGGACACGATGAAGCCGCCGGCCACGCCGATGTTGCCGGCCGCGCCGTCGCGGGTCTCCTCCACCGGCCAGGCGTTCAAATTGGCCACGTCGGAATCCAGCTTGGCCGAGGCCAGGTCGGCCTTGTCCAGCTGCTGGGTGGCGCGATGGCGCGTGAGCAGCCAGGCGTCATCGGCGGTGCTGGTCACGGTGTCGCGGGCAGTCGTCACGTTCATAGACGGGATCTCCACGCGGTAGGCCGCCAGGTAGAACTCGTCGTAGGTGGCGTTCTGCACCACGGCCACGGTGGGCAGCTTGTCGAACAGGTACACGCCCCGCTCGATGGCGTCGCCGGCCGCGGTGGTCTTGGTGCCGTCGTGGGTGTTCACGGCCACGATGCCGTCGCCGCGGTACCAGGAATCGGTCATATAGGGCTTATGGACGATGTTGCCGTTCTCGTCCTGCTCGGTGAGGGCCGTGTAGCGCTCCTCACCGAACTGGGTATTGCGGATCCACACGCCCTGGGCGATGGAGGCCACGGGGTTGCCGTCGGCGCCCTCGATGCCGGCGGTGTAGCCGAAGGAGGCACGCACGAGGTCCTCGTGGTTGGCCACGAACTGCGCCCACTTGTCCACGGGCACGTACATCCACTGGGACAGGCGCACCTCCTCGCCCTCGATGCCAGGCTCGGCGTCGGTGTCCACCACGGTGGTCTCCTTGCCGTCCACGGTCACGGTCTTGGTGGCCTGGAGGCCGTCGTAGTTGCGGTCGTCCCACACACGGCCGGAGATGTTGGCCTTCAGCAGCTCCACGAGGCCCGCGTCGCCGCCGGCGAGGGGCTCGTCCACGCAGCGGGGCACGTCGTAGCGCTTGCCGTTGTAGAACACCTCAGCGCCGATGAAGGCGGCACCGGAAGCGGCGGCGGCGTTGTTGGTCATCTGGTACTGGCCGGCGGCCGGCGTGTTGGCGGCCGCATCATCGGTAATCTCGGCGGCCACGATGACGTAGCCGTCGGTACGGGCCGGCCCCACGTTGCCGGTGCCGTCGTCCACGGTGACGGCCAGGTTCTGACCGGCGTTGGTCTCGCCGGGCACCTGCTCGAACAGCTCCACGACGTTGCCGTCCTGGCGCAGGGCGTCGGAATCGTTGGTAATGTTCAGGCCGGCGGCCAGGTTGGCGGCCGTGGCAGCCGCATCGGGGTTCTGGGCCTGGCTCGGGAAGGTGAGCGCGTAGTCGGGCTCAGTCTCGTCCAGGGACACCCGGTAGGCCGTCATGTAGATATGGTCGCGGGTGACCTGGGCGGCGGCCAGGGCCACCGGGTCGGCGTCGGTGTCCACCACATCCAGAGTCACGCCCTCGCCCACGGCGGGCTTGGTCGGCTCTTCGGACTCGCCGCCCTCGGTGCCCTCGCCGTCGGTGCCGTCGCCCGCATCGCCCTCGGCCGCAGCCAGGGCCACGTCGCCCACGGGCAGGTTCACGTGCGTGCGGCCCGGGAAGTAGGGCTGGATGTCGGAGAGGGCCGTGGTGGCCGCATCGCCCTCGCCCTGGGTGAGCATGTCCACATAGACGTAGCTCGTCAGCTCCTCGAACAGGTAGTCGCCCGCGCTCTGGGCAGGATCGGCGGCGTAGGGGTTGAAGCCCGATACGGTGCCCTCGAACCAGCCGCTGGCGTCCACGGCCACGCGCGGATCCAGGGTGGCGGGCTGCTGGGTCACGGTGCCGTCGTCGCCCTTCACGTCCACCAGGGGCAGGTCGGCCACGTTGGTGCGATAGCTGAAGGTCTTGGACTTGAACCAGATGCCGTCGTCGGAAGCGGTGTCGTCGAACTCGAAGCCCGCGGCCTTGAGGGCTACGGCGGTGTCGCGGGTCTTGGTGACCTTAGTGCCGTCGCCCAGCTCCACTTCCTTGCCAAGGTCAACCTCAGAAGCCAGCGTATCGCCAGCGGGCACGAAGAACCACTGGGACAGCTGGAGGGTCTCCCCCGCCACCGGCTTGTCGCCCGTCTCCTTGGCGTTCACGTCCTTCTCGCTGTAGAAGCCGTCCACGTTCTTGTCCTGGAACACGGTGCCGGTGATCTTGCCGGTCTCGTAGGCGCCGAAGCCGCCGTCGAGGTTGCGCTCGTCACGGCCGAGGTTCCAGTCGAAGGCCACCGTGGCGCCGGGATTGACGGCGTCGTCGGAGGTGCGAGTCGTCACCGTGGAGGCGGCCGGGCTGTTGGCCTCGGCCACGCCGGCCAGAATGATCTTGCCGTCCATGGTGTGCTTGGTGAAGGCGTTGCCCGCCTCGTCGGTGCCGTAGGTGGACTGCTCGGTGGCCTCGTTCCAAGCCAGGCGATAGTTGCCGTTGAGATCGCCTTCGACGTTCCTGGTGGCGGAGACCGTCATGTTGGCGGCCTGGGAGTTCACCACGTCGTCGCGGGTGCCGTCGGTGGGGCGCTGCTGCTTCAAGGTGGCCGGCAGGCCGGTCACGGCCTGGGCCTTCTGGCCGGGCTCCACCGAAGCGCCGTTGATGTTGCCGAGCACCTCCACGGTGTAGCCGGCCAGGTACTCGGTACCCAGCTCATGGCCCTTGTGGGCCTTCACGAAGCGGGTGGGCAGCCTCTCGAAGAGGTAGGAGCCCACGGCCGCGGCATCCACGGTCTCGGTGGTGGTGCCGTCGCCGTTGTCCACCACGGTCTTGCCGTCAGAGGTGAGCAGCCAGATACCGCCCTCGGTGCCGTCGTAGGTGGAGCCGGGGATGGTGGTGAGCGTGGCACCGGCGGCGGTCACCGTGGTACCGAACTCGGCCTGGGTGTAGTTGTCGTTGCCGAAGTCGGTGTTCTGGATCCATTGGCCAGTCGCGCCGTCCTCGCTGGGCACGTAGTACCACTGCTTCAGGATGACGCGCTTGCCGGCCAGGCCCGGCTCGCCGTCGTTGCGGATGCCGTCGTAGTCGGTCGCGGCAGCCGCGGTGAAGGCGTCATCGGCATCGCGCCACAGCACGCCGCCGATCTTCTGGAACAGCGGCACGCGCAGGCCGCCGTCGTTGTGAACGCGGGTGATGCCCCACGCCATGTCGTAGCGGCGAGTGGCGCTCGTCACGTCGGACACCTCGTTGGCCGGCTTGCCGGCCTCGGCCGCGGCCTCGTCCTCGCCGTTGTTCGGGTTCTTGGAGTTCGGCGCGAAGCGGCGGTTGGAAGCCGGCGAGTTGTCGTCGGCCACCTGGAGCAGCACGTCGTACTCGTCGGCGCCCATGAGGTAGCCGGTGTTGAACACCAGGTCGGAATCGTGGTCGTAGTCGTCGCCGGCAAATCCGGACACCTGCATCTTGGCCGTGCCGAAGAAGCGATCCCACCAGCGAGCGTCGGTGACGCGCACCTTGTAGGCGTAGATGACCTGCACATCCTCGGTGACGGTGGCGCCGTCCACCTCGTGGGTGAGGCGCGCCCACTCCTGGGTCTTCAGGCCGCCGAAGCGGTAGACGCCGTCGTCGCCGGTGGCCAGGGTGCGGGCGATGCCGTCGCCGTGATCGGCAGCGGCGCCCAGGCCGGCCGTCGGGTCGGCGTCGTAGGCCTTCCACTGGTCGGCAGAGGCCCAAGCGGACTTCGCCAGGGCATCGACGCCGGCGGGCAGGGCGTCGTCGCGCACCCAGTCGGTGGCGGCCACGGTGCCGTCGGCGGTCACGATGGCGTAGTAGCGCTCGAGGGTCACCTCGATGCCGGCGGCCAGGGTGTCCTTGCCGGTGCCGGGCTCGTCGTCCAGGTCGTCGGCGGTCAGCAGACCGTCGTTGTCGTCGTCGTACCAGATGCGACCCTCGATATCGTCGATGGGGGCCTGCACCTCGCCCACGTCGCCGCCGGCCACGCGGGTCACGCCGTTCTCGTCCACGGTCACCTTGCCGTCGGCCGTGGCCGGGGCCGTGCGGCTCCAGTCGTAGGCCACCAGGCGGTCGGTGTCCATGGCCTGGCCGGCGGGCACGGTGACCACGGACTTGGAACCCGAGGTGGCACCGCCGGTGATGAGGCTGCCGCCGTCGCGCGTGCCGGCCAGAATGACCTGGCCGTCGTTAGCGCGCGCCTGCACGCCGGCCTCATCGTAGCTGCCGATGACCTTGATGCCGGCAATGCCGGTGTTGGTGATGTCGTCGGCATCGGAGTCGGCCTGGCGGTCGTCGCCCTGGAAGTGGCGGGTGAGCAGCCACTGGTTGTCAGTGCCGTCCTCGTTCTCGGTGTGCTCCACATCGGCGAGCTCCACGCGATAGGCGGCCAGGTAGTACTGGTCGTCGTCGGTCACGTAGGCCGTCGGCAGGTTGGCGAAGTGATACAGACCGAGCTGCTCGGCATCCTTCACGACCTCGCCGTTCTCGCCGGTGACTTCACGCACGTCGCCGGTGGTGGTGGCCAGCACGCCCGGAACCAGATCGGCCTCGGTCACCACGGTGCCGTCGCCGTTGGTGCCCAGCTCGTACAGGGTACCCTTGGCATCCACGCTGTGGCCGTTCACACGGTACACGTACTTGAGCGGCGTCATGGCGTTGCCGTCCAGGAGGATGGGGGTGAGCGCCTCCACGTCCCCCGTGGCGGGGTTCACGTCGCCCGCCTTCACGAGGGCGGTGTTGCCGGCCTGGTAGGCGCCGTCGATATTGGAGGTGTAGCGGTCGCGGCCGAATTCCTTGTTCTGGAACCAATGGCTGCCGCCGTCCTCATCATTGGTGCGGGCCGGGTCGTAGTACCACTGGGTCACCAGCACGGTCTCGCCAGCGATGCCCACCTCGTCGGGATCCTGGATGCCGTTGTAGGTGTTGGGCGAGGCGGAGAGGTCGGCCGGGTCGATGTCGTTCCACACCCGGCCCGTGATGGAGGCCCGGGGCACGGCGTACAGGCCGGCGTCGCCGCCGCGCTGGGTGCCCATGGGATCGGGCACGTCGTAGGCAACCGAGCCGCTGGCGCCGCTGCCGTAGTTCTGCTCGTACTGGTGGCCGTCGCCGCGGTTGGCGTGATCGCTCACGAGCACGTAGCCGTCGGTGCGCCAGGCGGCCAGCACGCCGTCGAAGAACTCCTCGCGCAGCTCGATCTCGTCGGCGGGGTTGCGGATGGCGTCGGAGTCCGCGTCCTCGCGGCCGTCGGTACCGGTGCCGGTGCCGTCGGTGGCGCCGGGATGATCGGCCGGCTTGGAGGTGGTGGTCAGGTTGCCGGCACCGTCCACGGTATCGGTCTCGATGTTCACGCCCACCTGGGTCTTGGTGAGCGAGAAGGACGGGGCGATCTCGGAGAGCACGAGGCGGTAGCTCACCAGGTAGAGCTTGTCGGTGTCCACCTTCTCGCTGTTCTCGTCGGGACGGCCCGCGGCCTGCTTCTCGCCAGGCTGGTAGATGCCGGCGTTGGCACCGTCCTGGGCGTAGACGAAGCTCGGCAGACCGGGGAAGGCGTAGTCGCCGGCAGCGTCGGTGACGGTGGTCATGGCACCGCCGCCGTTGAAGCCGTCCACGCGCACCCAGGCGCCCACCACGGCATCGGCGTTCGTGCCGTCGCCGCGCACGGGGCGCACCGTGGCGTTCGCGGGCACCACTTCGCCGGGGGCAGCCACGAAGTGGGCGGCGTCGCCCTCCCCTTCCATGGTGCCGGCCACGTAGTACCACTGGGTCAGGGTCAGGCTCATGTCGGCCAGGCCGTGCTCGCCGTCGGCGGTCTCGAGCAGGCCGTCGAAGTCGTCGTCCTGCCACACGGTGCCCTCCACGGTGGTGGTGCCGAACAGGCCGAAGCCGGCGTTCAGGCTCACCTCGTCGCGGCCCACGGAGAAGTCGAAGTCCACGGGCACATCCGTGTCGTCGGCCGTGCCGTCGTTCTTCCACAGGCCCGTGGTGGTCACGCGGTACTGGCCCGCGGTGGCATTGTCGTTCACGGCGGGGGTAAGGCTACCCTCGGCCGGGGCGGCCAGGATGATGCGGCCGTCCAGGGTGGCCTTGGTGAAGGGCGCGGTGGCGGCGTCGGCCGCAGGGGCCTCGGCCTGGCAGGTGTACTCGTTCCAGCGCACCGGGTAGTTGCCGGCGGCGCAGACGTCGGGCACCAGAGCGCCCGCGGCGGCCGTCTCGGCGGAGACCACCTGGGAGTTCACCCGGTCGGCATCCCCGTCGATGGTCCAGCTCTCCTGGCCGTTGGCGTTCACCTGCAGGCGCGTGGCCGGCAGGCCGTTCATGGACTGGGCGGCGCCATCGTCGTTGCCGAGCACCTCCACGGTGTAGCCGGCCAGGTACTCGCGGGCCGGCTCCAGCACGCCGTCCACCGCAGCGCGCACCGCGGTGTAGCGGGCCGGCAGGTGGTCGAACAGGTAGTCGCCGGCCGTATCGGTGGTCGCCCACACGCCCTTGCGGGCGGCATCGTAGGTGGCACCGGGGATGGTGAACAGGGCGGAAGCGGCCGCAGCCGTGGTGGCCGTGGCACCGAACTCGGCGCGGGTGTAGTAGTCGTTGCCGAAGTTCTCGTTGAGCTGCCAGGTGCCCTTGGCGCCGTTCTCGCCGGGCACGTAGTACCACTGCTTGAGGATGACCTTCTTGCCCTCGAAGCCGGGCTCGCGCACCAGGGTGGTCTCCGGCTTGCCGTCGGTGCCGAGCACCGGGTTGCCGTCGCCGTCGAGCACCGGCTCGGTGCGGTTCAGGGTGCCGTCGTAGTCGGTGTCGTTGAACACCACGCCGGCGATCTTGTTGGCCACGGGCGTGCGCAGGCCGCCGTCGGAGGAGGCGCGGTCGGCGCCCAGGCCCAGATCGTAGGTGAAGCGCGCGCCGTCGTCGGTGGACACGGCGTAGCCGGAGCCGTCCACCACACCGGCCAGGGCCCCGCCGTTGCGGTCGGTGACCGCCTCGGGCAGGGTGAGCGTGGCCGCGGCATCGCCGGCAGCCACGGCCTTCTCGTAGAGGGCCGCAGCGTTGCGGTCGGCGCTGTTCTGGTTGGCGTTGCCGGAGGCGGGCACGATGGCGTGGTTCGCCCGCGGCGACTCGGCGGTCACCACGTTCAGGAGCACGTCGTACTCGCCCGGGGCGTTCAGATAGCCGTCGGCGTAGATAAGGTCGGAGTCCACGGTGCAGTCGTCGCCCATACGGTACTTCGCGGCGCCGATGGTGCGCTCCCAGAAGTCGGTGTCGATGAGGCGCACCCGGTAGCCGTAGATGGTCACCGAGGCGGGAATGACCGTGACCTGCACGCTCTCCTCGCCGGTATCGGGATCGGTGAAGGGAGTCTCCACCTTCTGGGCCGGGTTGTAGCGGTGGCTCGGCAGGTCGGAGAACTCGTAGCGGCCGTCGGCGTCGGTGGTGGTGCCGCGGGTGCCGAGGCCCGTGGTCGGGTCGGCGTCGTAGGCATCCCACGCGGCCTGGTCGGCCCAGGTGAGGTCGCGCTCCCACGCGGCGCCGTCGGCCACGGCGAAGGAGCCGTCGGCCTGCTGCACGGCGGTGATGGCGTAGCGCTCCAGGGCCAGGGCGCGGTCGGCCTCGCCGGGCTCGCCGGCGGTGCTGCCGTCGGCGGCCGGGCCGTCGTAGATGCCGTCGTTATCGGTGTCGTTCCAGATGAGACCGCTAATGGTCTGGCGCGGGGCCTGGGTCTCGCCCACATCGCCGGCCTCCACGGGAACCACGGTCTCGGTGGTCACGTTCGTGTCGGGATCGGTCACCGTGGCGGTCTCGGGATCCATGATCCAGTCGTACACCTCGGCGCCCGTGCCCATGCCGGCCCCGGCGGGCAGCGCCACGAAGGCGTTGGCGTTGGCGTGGGTGTACTCGCCCGCCTCGTTGGTGGTCGTATCCTGGGCGGCCCAGGCCAGGATGGTCTGGCCCTTGAAGCCGCGGGTGGTGCGGGTGGCAGCCGTGCCGTCCACGGCGGTGCCCTCGGAGGCCAGGCCGCAGATGGCGGCGTCCAGACGCCCGGCGATGACCATGCCGCCGGCGATGCCGGTGCGCTCGGTCACCGACAGGTCGGCAGCCACGTCGGAGTCGTCGGTCACGGAAGCCGTGCCGTTCACCGAGGACAGCTCGGCGCCGTCGCCGTTGTGATGGTAGCGGGTGAGCACCCACTGATTGTCGGTGCCGTCGGCGGCGTTGCCGGCCGGCTCGCGGTACAGATCGGCCAGTTCAGTGCGGTAGGCGGCCAGGTAGTACTGGTCGTCGTCGCTCACGAACACCGTGGGCAGGTTCTCGGCCAGCCACTGGCCGTCCTCGTTGGTGGTGGCCGCCAGGGCGCCCTCCACCCCGTTCACCCTCGCCAGAGGCGTCTGGGCGGCGGCGTTGCCGTCGTAGATGATGGGCTCCACGGGCTCGCCGTCGGCGCGGGCGCCGTACTTGTTGGAGGTGTAGGTGTCGGCACCGAAGAGGCTGTTGCGCACCCAGGCGCCCACGCAGTCGTCGCCAGGGGCGAAGTCGGCGGCGTCGGCGGCGGCCACGGAGGTGACGGTGCCGTCGGCGGCCACGAAGTCGGCCTCGGTGTCGGCGATGGCGGCGAAGGCAGTGCTTCCGGCCGGCGCCCAGTACCACTGGGTGAGGTAGACGGTCTGGTCGGCCAGGCCGCGCTCGCCGGCGTCCTGCACGCCGTTGTAGCCGCAGGACACGTCGTAGGTGCCGTCGGCGTTGTAGATGCCGGTGTCGTCCCACACGCGGCCCGTGAGGCTCGTGCGCGGAATCTTCACGAGGCCCGCGTGGCCGCCGCGCTGGGCGAACAGCGGGCGCGGCACGTCGTAGCGCACCCCGTTGTAGATCTGCTCGTACTGGTAGCTGGCCTCGTCGCGCTCGGTGCCGGCGTCGTTGTAACGGTTGCCGTCGGCGCCGCGGGCTGCCACGATCACATAGCCGTCGGTGCGCCAGAAGCTGGCGTTGTTCTTGTTCTCGTCCGCCTCGTCGCGGTCGTCCTTGTTGTAATTGTCCTCGGTGTTCTTGTCGTACTCGTCGAAGGTGCCCTCGCCATTCCAGGAGTTGTCGAAGTACTCGTCGACGATCTGGATGACGCGGTCGCCCGCCGGATCGGGGCGCAGGGCGTCGGAGTCGGAGCCCTCCAGGCCGGGCACGGTAATGGCGGACATATCGCCCAGGGTCTTGTCGCCCACGTTCACGCCCACGTGCGGCGTGGTCAGGCTGAAGTCGGGGGCCACCTCGGCCAGGGTGATGCGGTAGGAGGCCAGGTACAGCTTGTCCAGAGCCACCTCGTTGGCCTCCAGGGCGCCGGTCAGATCGGTGTCGTTGGGCTGGAGCACATACAGATCGTTGGCGGCCGGCGTGCCCGGGGTGTTCTCGTCGCCCTCGGTGGCGGCGGTGAAGCTGCCGCCCAGGTACACGAAGCTCGGGAGCTGCTCGAAGGCGTAGGCCCCGGCCGCGGCGTCGGTCACGGAGTCGGGACGGGAGAAGCTCGTGCGCACATCGGCCACGTCGATGGTGGAGGCACCGGCTTCGGCAACCTCGGCGTCGTAGGCGGCTTGCTTCTCGGCGGCGGTCTTCACGTGGACCCACGCGGCCTTCACGGTCTCGTTCGGGGTCTTGTCGGGGTTGCGGGTGATGACGTTGTCGATGCGGTCCACGGTGAAGTTCTCGGGATCGGCGGCCAGGGCCTCGATGAGGGCTGCATCGTCCACGTAGAACCACTGGGTGATGGACAGCTTCTGGCCGGGCACCGGCTCCTCGCCGACGTTCAGGATGCCGTCGAAGTTGTGGTCGCGCCACACCTTGCCGGTGATGGCGGTGTAGCCGTACTCGCCGAAGCCGGCGTGCATGCGGGTCTCGTCGCGGCCACAGGACCAGTCGTAGATGACGGTCTGGTCGGCCGGCTGGCCGTTCTCGTCGCGGGCGGCCACCTCGGCGCCGGCGGCAGAGCCGGCGGCCTCAGCCCCGCGGGTCTCGTTCACGTAGTACTGGGGCTGGGTGCCGCGGGACGTGGCGGCGGCCGCATCGGCGCGGGCGCCGGAGGCGGCGTCGCGGGTGGGCTCGCCGTCGCCGGCGGTCGGCTGGGCCTCGGCCTGGGTGGCCAGGACGATCTTACCGTCGAGCGCGGCCTTCACCGTGGCCCCGGCGCCGTCGGTGACCTGCACCGTGAGCTCGTTCATGCGCACGGGATAGTTGCCGTCGGTGTAGTCGGCGAAGTTCTGCTTCTGGGAGCCCTTGGCCGCCAGCGCGCTCACGGCCTTGGAGTTCATGGCGTCGTCGGCATCGTCGGTCTGGAGCAGCGTGGCGGGCAGGCCCGGGATGGCCTCGGCGTTGGCGGTATCCACCGCGCCTCCCAGCACCTCCACGGTGTAGCCGGCCAGGTACTCGCCGGCGGGCGCGGCCAGGTTGCTCGGGTCCACGACCACGGGCTGTTCGTCCTCGTCCTCCGGCTCGCTCATGATGTCGCCGTGGCGGGCGGCCACGAAGCGGGTGGGCAGGCGATCGAACAGGTAGTCGCCGGCCACGGTGAGGGTGCTGCCGTCGTCGGCAGTGCTGTCACCGTCGGTGAGCACGGTCACGCCCACGCCCTCCAGGTAGGTGGCGTTCGGGATGATGGTGGTGAGCCCCTCGGCGTAGGCCTCGTCGGTCGTGGTGTCCACCACAGACACGTCCTCGGTGGAGCCGTCGGGACGGGTGATCGTCTCGGTGCGGTAGGTCACGGAACCCTCGGCCACGGTGTAGCCGTCGTTGCCGAAGTTCCCGTTCAGGATCCACTCGTTGGCGGTCACGGCCTCGGCGGTCACGCCGTCGGCCAGAGTGGTCTGGTCCTCGTCGACGAAGGCGTCGGCTGCGTCGATGACCTCGCCGGCGGCGTTCTTGTACACCGTGCGGGTCACGGGGGCCCAGTACCACTGCTTCAGGATGACGCGCTTACCGGCCAGGCCCAAGTCACCGGTCGGAGCGGCATCGTCGCCGTCGGCATCCTCGCCCTCGCCGCCGGCCTCGGCGGCCACAAGGGGCGCCTCGGAAGAGGCCAGCGTGTTCATCTGGCGGGTGCGGGCCAGGGTGCCGTCGTAGTCGGCGTCATGGAACACCCGGCCGCCGATCTTCTGCTGCACGGGCACGCGCAGGCCGGCGTCGTTGCCGGCGCGGTCGGCGCCGCGGGCCAGGTCGAAGGCGAGCACGGGGCGGAACTTGCCCGCACCCTCGTCGGCCCCAGCGGCCTCGGCGGCCGTCGCGGCGCCGCCGGCCGCGGCCGCGGCGGCGTTGGTGGTGTACACCCACTCCACCGGGTCGCCGTCGTAGCGGTCGTTATCGCCGTAGCGGTCATGGCTGTTCTGGTTCGGGTTGTCGGGGTTCAGGGCGCGGCGCAGGTTCACCGACGGCGAATCGCCGGCCTTCACGTCCAGCAGCACGGTGTACTCGGACGAGTCGCCCTCGGCGGCGGTGCCGCTCATGAGGTAGCCGTCGGCGTGGACCAGGTCGGAGTCGGCCTTCCAGTCCTCGGCATCGGCGGCGTAGGAGGAGCCCTGGAGGTACTTGGCGGTGCCCCAGTAGCGGTTCCACCAGTCGGCCTCGGTCAGGCGCACCCGGTAGCCGAACACCACGAGCTTGGGCTCGGCGCCCTCGGTGCCGTCGGCCACGGCCACGCCGTCCTTGAACGGCAGCCAGCCCTGGGTCTTCAAGTTGGTGAACTCGTAGGAGCCGTCGGCCAGGGTGATGGCGTTGTGGGTGCCGTCCACCTCGGACTTCACGGGCACGGGGATGCCGTATTCGTTCAGCACCAGGGTCACCGGCGCGTACTCGGCGGGCTTGGTCTCGTCGCCGCTCTCGTCCACCTCGGCGTCGGCCACGCAGGCGAAGGCCTCAACCTCGGTCACCTCGGCGGTGAACAGGGCGGCCAGCTCGGCCTCGTCGTAGGCCTCGTAGGTGCCGGCGGTCTCCTTGTAGTAGGTCTCCACCTCCATCTTCGGGCAGATGACGCCGTTGGCGTACTGCATGAGCAGCACCTTCTCGTAGACGCCCTTCACGCCCACGGCCGGGGCCACCACCTGGCGGTACACCTCGGCGGTGGTCATGGGGGCCGGGAAGAGGGCCGCCAGGTCGGCCTCGCTGTAGGCGGCGTAGCTCACGGTGCCGTCGGTGGGATCGGTCACCTCGCGGTACCAGGTCTCGCCCTCCCCGACCTCCGGGGCCTCCCAGGCGCCGTAGTGGTTGTCGCCGGCCAAACCCTGGGTGCGGTCGGCCTCGTAGGCGGCCTGCTCCGCAGCGGTGGACCAGGTGGGATCGGCGTGCCAGCCGTTACCGGCCACCGAGGCCTCGTCGGTGCCGAGGTCCTCGGCCAGGGTGTAGAAGCGCTCCAGGGTCAGCTGGGCGCCCTTCACCGGCGCGTCGGCGGCCTCATCGCCCTCGCCGGCGTTCACGGTGCCGTTGATGCCGTCGTTGTCGGCGTCGTTGAACACCACGCCGGTGATCTTCTGGGTCGGCGGCTTGATCTCGCCGGCGTCGCCGCCGCGTACCATCTTCTTGGGCAGGCCCGTGGCCGGGTCGATGACATCGGTGCCGTCGTCGTTCTTCAGGGTGCGGTAGGTCAGCCAGTCGTAGGTGAGGTAGCGGTCGGTGGGCACGAGCACCTTCGTGCCGTCGGCCATGACGTAGGCGTCGTCGCCAGGGGTGCCGTCGACGGTCTTGTTGACGACGTCGGCCAGGGGCACGGTCACCTTGGAGGCCTGCAGGTCGCGAGCGGCCGTATCCGGATCGATGTTGGAGTGCTTCACGTTCTCGGCCTCGCCGGCCAGGATGATGTGGCCGGAATGGGGCCGCACGCCGGCATGGGCGCCGCCGTCCAGGGTCAGCACCTCGTCCTGGGCCGTGATGGCGATGCCGCCGTTCTTGCCCAGGGTGCCCTCGGCGTCGGAATCCACATCGTAGGCCGCGGTCGGGTCGGAGCCGTCGGCGCCGGGCAGGGTCTTGTGGTAGCGGGTGAGCAGCCACTGCTCGTCGTCGGCCGTGACGGTCTGGTCGCCGGTGGTGAACAGGCGCTCGCCCACCTCCACGCGGTAGCTGGCCAGGTAGTGGCCGCCGTCGGGGGCGGTGTAGGCCGCGGGCAGGTTGTCGAAGGTGTACACGCCGCGGGTGCTCTCGTCCACGCGGTCCACCTCCACGTCCACGGCGTCGTCGCCGGTGCCCTCGGTGACGGTCTCGGTGTAGTGGCGCGCGTCGGCCGTCTTCACGGCGATGACGCCGCGGGCGCCCTCCACGTTCCACGCATCGGTGGAGCGGGGGTTCACCTGGTCCTCCTCGGCCGGCAGGCCGGTGACCGGATCGGTGGCCTGCTCGCCGGTGACCGGATCGATGACCGGCACCTTCACGGTGTGGCTCGTCATCTTGTCGGTGCCGAAGGCGAGGTTGCGCACCCAGAAGCCGGAGCCGTCGGAGGCGGGCTCGAAGTCGCCGGCCTCCAGGGCCTCGGCGGGCACGCCGGCCTCGGCGGCCAGCTCGGCCACGCGGGCAGCGTCCTCCTCGGAAAGCGATTCCTTGGCGGCCAGCTCGGCCAGCTCGGCGTTCACCGTGAAGCGGAAGGCGTCGGCGTTGCCGTCGGCGGCCTGGTTGCCGTTCAGGTCGGCATAGGGCAGGTAGTACCACTGGGTCAGGTACACGGCCTGGTCGGCCAGGCCCGGCTCCCCGTCGTCCTGGATGCCGTTGTAGGCACGCTCGCGGGCCGCGGCGTCGTGGGCGTTCTCGTCGGTCTCGTAGAACGAGTCGTCCCACACCTTGCCGGAGATGCTGGAGCGCGGCACCATGACCAGACCGGCGTCCCAGTTGTACAGACGGGCCGCGTCGCCCAAGTCGTAGACGGTGTTCACGTCGCCGAAGAGCATCTTGCCGTTGCCGTAGTCCTCCTCGGACTCGTACTCCAGCTTCTCGGCCAGGTAGGTCTTGTACTTGCCCTTGTAGGTGGCGTACTCGTCGTTCAGGGTATTGTAGATGGCCAGGGCCTCCTCGTAGCGGGCGGTCTTGGCGTCGAAGTCTGCCTTGAGGTGGTCGTAGATGGCCTTGTAGCCGGGGAACTCCTCCTTGGAAAGCGTGCCGGTGGTCACCGTGGTGCCCTTGTCGCACAAGCCATAGAGGTAGGTGTCGTCGCCCTCGTAGGCGGCGCAGTACACGAGCCACTCGTCCTGCTCGGTCTCGCCCTGGATGACGATGCCGTGCTTGTTGTAGGGCTGGGTGAACACGTTGGTGGCCTCGGTGTTCACCTTGTAGGTGATGAGCTCGCCGTTGGCGTCGGCGTAGACGAAGCCGAGAGTCTTGTTCCACGTGGTGAGGAAGTTTTCCCAGTCGGTGGACCAGGCCTTGTCGGCGGCCTCCCGGGCGCGCTTGCGCTCGTCGTCGGTCGGGTTGTTCGGATCCACCACCTTGATGGCGTCGTAGAAGTTCTCCTCGTTGTACTTCTCATTGGTGCGAGCGAGCTCTTCAGGCGTCGGCGGCGTCTTCGGGGCGGCCGGGATCTCCTTCTTCAGATCCTGGGCGGCCTTCCACAGGTCGTTCAGGGCCTCCTCCACGGCCTCGGTGGACTCGTAGCGGTTCACGGCCTTGCCGCCCAGGGTGAGCAGGGGCAGGTACAGGCCCGTGGCGATGCCGTCCTCGTCGATCTTCTCCTGGCCGTAGACCTCGTTGTCGGAGCTCTCCAGGCCGTTGTCGGCCCAGGTGGCGCCGAGCACGTTCATGGCCGCGTCGCGGGGGCCGGCCACGATGAGGTTCACCGGGGAGCCCTCGTGCTTCAGCAGGCCGGCCACCGGCACCTGGCCGATCACCGTGCCCGGCAGCGCGCTACCGGTGAGCTCGGTCTTGAAGATGACGCGGCCCACGGAAAGCCCGTCGGCCTCGATGGCCACCGTGGCCTGGGCGAAGTTCTTGCCCGTCACGTAGTCGCCAGTGGCGATGGTGGGAGCCACGCGCTCGGTCTCCTGGCCGTTCTCGTCGTAGGTCACCTTGTCGCCGTCGCGCAGCATGGAGCTCTGGTACAGCGGCAGCACCGGACGCAGGGCCTCCAGGTCGCGCTTGACCTTGTGGGCCACGGTGTTGGTCTCCACCTCGCCGTCCTCGGTGCCGCCCACGGTGGCGGCGTGCACCACGGTCTTCACGGTGCGGAAGCGGTAGGTGGCCGTCACGGTCACGGACTCGCCCGGGGCCAGCTTGATGCGGCCGGTGTAGGCACCGGAGCCGTCCACGTCGTCGGTGCCGAAGCGCACCACGGGGTTGCCCTCGTCGTCGGTGGCGTTCATGCTCACGGGCACGCCGGCCTTGTCGCAGACGGCGTCCACGCAGACCACGTCGGTCCCGGCCGTGAGACCCTTGCCCGTCGGGTAGGGATCGGTGATGGTGATCTGCTGGGTGGCGTCGGTCTCGTTGCGGTACACCGTGGTGTAGGCGACCTCCACCGGGGTGTTCTCGTTCAGCTCGGCAAACGGCGCCAGCTCCGGCGAGTCGGCCAAAGGCTCGCCGGTCACGCGGTCGATGAGCGTGCCGGTGGCGGAGTGCTGGCCGATGGAGGCGAGCACGATGTAGCCGTCGGCAAAGGAGCCGGGCTCCGGCGTCCAGCCCTCGTCCCGCTGCTCGTTCAGGTAGTAGGTCAGGGTCGTGGCGTCCTCGGAGTTGGTGCCATCGGCGCTCTGGGTGCCGTTGAAGCCCTCGCCGGGCTCCTCCGCCTCGCCGTCGCCCTCGTCCGCAGTACCCGGGGCGAAGGGCGCGTCGGCCACGGCCACGTAGATGTCGTCGCCGGCGGCGTTGCCGTTGGCCACCTTCACGTAGCGGGTCACGGCCGGGTCGGTGCCGGCGGGCATGGGCTCGAAGACCGAGCCGTTCTTGATGTAGTAGGCGGTGCCGTCGGTGTAGCCGGAGGCCACGTCGTTGGCCTGGCGCAGCACGCCGGTGGCCACGGGCTTGGTCATGAGGTCGGAGTCGGAGTCCACCGACTGGCCGCGGTTGCCCGTGTTATCGGTCATGAAGGCGTTGCGCACGGTGATGGCGTAGTCCTCATCGAGCGCGTTCAGGTCCTCCTGATCGATGCGCAGGCGGTAGCCGGCCAGGCGCTTGGTCTTGTAGTCGCTGTCCAGGTTGCGGGTGTCGCGCGGGTCCACCACGTAGGAGGACACGTCGCGGAACAGGTAGGTGCCCGCCGCGGCCGCGTCGCCCGTGTAGGCCTCGCGCAGCTCATCGCCGGGGTACAGCTGCCAGCGGAACTCGCCTTCATCGGTCATGGTCCACTCCATGACCGGGGTCTTCTCGCCGGTGTCGGGGTCGATCACCGGCACGCCGGCGGCGTTGGTCTTCCACAGCGGGTTGCCGTTGGAATCCTTCTTCTGGACGTACTCCATGCGGGTCTCGGTCGGGCCGTAGTACCAGGTTTCCAGCTTCACCTTCACGCCGCCGTTGCCGCGGCCCTGGCCCACGCCCTCCTCGTCGGCCTGCTGCACGCCGTCGTAGTTGGCATCGCTCCACACGTTGTTGCCCAAATAGCCCTTGGTGCCGTCCACGTAGCCCAAAGCCAGCTTGTCCTGGCGCTCGTAGCCGAGCCACTTGTTGGCGGGATCCTGGTAGATCACCTTGCCGTCCGCGTCCAGCGGCAGGGCGGCCGTGAGCGGGTAGGTGCGGGCGGAGCCGGACACGTAGCGCAGGTCGTTGTCGGCCACGAGCACGTCGGAGTCGTGGTAGTAGAAGCCGTCGCGCTGGTAGGCCGTCGCATCGTTGCTCCAGGTGTTCAGCGTGGGCTTGATGAGGCGGTTGGCCACGGTCTCGGAGGTCTTGATGATGTAGGTCTTGCCGGCCTTCAGGCGGAAGCGGAAGAAGCCGGTGTCGTCGGTCACGATGGTGGCGGCGTTGCCGTCGGCATCGGTGGCCAGAGTGGACGAGATGGACCCCTTCGCCTTGTCGTACTCGTAGACGTTCACGCGGATGCCCTCGAGGCGGCGCTCGGGCTTGGCATCGGCTCCGGCCATCTGCTCTTCAGTGGTGCCGGTGCCCACGCCCACGGAATCCAGCAGGGAGTTGATCTGGATGTCCTCCTCCGGCGTGCCGTCGGCCAGGATATCGTCGCGGTAGGTGATGCCCTCGAAGGTGATGCCCTGGGCGATGCCGAGCTTCATGGAGGTGGCCTTCTTGTCGTAGGCCTCGTGCACGGCCTTGTCGTAGGCGTCGGTGCCGGCGTTGGCCTGATCGTAGGCCACGGGCTCCACCTCGATGGTGGAGGTGGTCACCACGAGCGCCGCATCCACGCCGTTGGCATGGTCGGCCTCGATGCGCTCCACGGTGAGGTCCTTGTCCTCGGCGTTGGCGTAGATGTCCGTCTCGCCGATGGACTTCTGGGTGGGTGAGAAGTTGTAGTACTCCTCGGGGAAGGTGTAGCGCAGGCGGTACTTGCCCGGCTCCAGGTTACTGAACACATAGTAGCCCGGGTTGCCGTAGTAGTCGGTCTCGGTGTAGTAGACGCAGGGCGCGCCCGAGTCGGCGGAGATGTAGTTGCCCCAGGCGTCGAACTCCGGCTTGCCGGTGCGCTCGTCGCAGCGGACCCAGCGGTCCTGGCGGCCAGTCTTGTCGTTGTTCACGAGCACCGACACCTCGCCGTCGCGGTTGACAGGGTTGCCGTACTCGTTCAGGAGCTCCACCTTGACGTCGTTGATGCCCGGGTCTTCCTTCTCCAGGTCGTAGTCCAGATCCTTCAGGCGGCTCTGGTCGCGGTCGTTGGCATCCTTGTAGGTGGTGTTGTCGAAGCGCTTGAGCATCTGCTTCTCGTAGTACACCGGGTTGCCGTCCTTGTCGACCACCTGGTTGCCGTCGCGGTCGATGGCCGGCTCGCGCACGGTCTCGTACTCGGGCTTGCCGGTAACCGGGTCCACCACCACGCCGCGCAGCAGCTTGCGGCCGTTGAGCGAGGTCTGGTAGGCGGAATTCAGCACGTTGCCGTCGGCATCCTTCTCCGCCTCCTTGCCGTTCATATCCAGCACGTCGTCCTCGGGGGTGCCGGACCAGTCGGAGTCGAGCCACACGTAGTCGCCGATGTAGCCGCGGTTGTCCGGGGCGTCCACGAAGGTACCGGCGCGCACGTCCTCCACGTGGTAGGCGCCGGAGATGTCGCCGGAGTCGTTGATGTTCACGCGGCAGTAGAAGGTGTTCCACTGCACGGCGGAGCGCAGCTCGGCGGCGCGGGCACGACGCTTGTTGTAGAGGGCCTTCTCGGCCTCGGTGTACTTGTCGTACTCCTCCTGCTTCACCTCGGCCTGCATGTCAACGGCCGGGTCGCCCGTCTTGGTGCCCAGGAACTTGGGCAGGTTCAGCGGGGCCTTCAGGTCGTAGACGAGGCGCAGGTAGCCCTTGCGCGGGATGAAGGTGTCGATCTTCGGCTGGGCCCAGATGGCTACCAGGCCCCGGGTCAGCTCCTCCTTCTCCTCGGGGTACTCCTCCACGTACTCCTTCAGGTCGGCCAGCTTCACGAGCTTGTAGCGGCGCTTCATGGTGTCGGCGTCGGTGATGAGGTTGCCGGTCACTTCGTCGTACTCGCCGAGGCGCACCTTCTCGAACTCGTAGTAGGAGCTGTCAGTCCACTGCTCCAGGTCGTCGGGGTCCTTGCCGTCCTCGAAGGAGCCGTAGTTCGGCCCGTAGACGACCTTGTCGCCGTACATGTACATCCAGAACAGGTCGGAGGGATCGGCTAGGCTGATGCGGCCCGTGGCCGGATCCTCCTCGTAGGGGCCGACCCAGATGTCCATGTCCACGCCGTCGGTGAGGGTGATGCCGTCGGCGGGCATGGTGGAATCGGCGGCGGAGAACCGCTTCACCTTGATGGAGTCCAGGTCCTTCAGCCAGCCGGACCACTGGGAGCCGCGGCTGATGGGCTCGGCGTTGTTGTTCGTCCAGATCTGGTAGTCGCCCTCGAACGGCAGGATGTCGTAGAGCGCGATGTTGTTGAAGTTGCGGGCCTTCGACTCGTCGGCCTCGGGGTTCACCGCACTGGTGTAGTAGCTGTAGGTGGTGCCCTCGGGCACAGCGGCCGCGCCGTTGGAGGCGTAGGTGGCCAAGTCCTCCATCTGGGTGGAGGCCGTCTTGGTGTTGGACAGGTTCTGCTCGCCGGTGAACTCCAGGGCCTTCAGCTGCATCATGACCATGGACTGCGAGGTCTGGCCGTCCAGGTTCACGTCGCGGGTATCGGACACCAGGCCGCGAGTGGAGCCGTCGTTATCGGAGGTGGCCGGCGTGTAGGGCATGAACGAGCCGGGCTTGTAGCCGTAGCCGGAGGTGGTCAGCAAGTCTTCCGACAGCAAGTCGGAGGACTCCTTCTGCACCGGCATGATGAGCTCGATGACGATGCCCTGGCCCGGGGGCAGGATGCCGCGGTCGTACTCGGTGACCTGGGTCACGTTGCCGTTCTCGTCCTCCACGTCCTTGATGGACTTCTGGCCGCTGAAGCGCCAGTTGAACATCTTGCGGTTGAAGTTGGAGCCCGCGTCCACGCCGGCGGCCTTGTCGGCCACGAGGAAGGCCGAGCCCTTGCTGTTGATGGGGCCGGGGTCGTTCATGCGCGGCGCCGAGGAGGAGTTGGAGCGCACCACGTCGCCCACTTCGAGGTAGTCGGTCATGTCGGCCACGTAGTAGGTCCAGATGGGCTGCTTCGCGTCCAGGTTGGGATGGGGCTTGTTGCCCACCTTGGTGGACACGTAGTCCCAGTCGAAGTAGCTGTAGACCGGGTTGGGCACGGTCTCGGTGGTGGTAGTGTTGTCGGGGTTGGTCACCGTCTTGGTGGTGTACAGGTCGTCGTAGGCCACGTACTGCAGCTTGTCGTCGGTCATGTCCTGGGAGGCGCCGAAGCCCTCCACATAGGGCAGGATCTGGGAGATCTGCGGGTTGGCGCAGTAGTCCTGCTCGTAGCCCTTGTAGTTCAGGGCGGCCATCTGCTCGTCGGAGAGGTTGGACAGGATGATCTTGTAGCGCATCATGCGCGAGGAGCCCTTGTCGATGGTGGAGGCGCCGGTGACCCACTTGTAGCCGGTGGTGCCGGAGCCGGAGAAGTAGCCCTGGATGATCTCGAGGGCCAGCACCGGCGACTCGGGCGTGCGGATGAAGCCGGCGCGGCTGCGCTCGGTCTCCACGCTCTTGGTGTCGTCGTAGCGCGGCACCGCCGAGACGAAGTGGTTCACGTGCACCGACGGGTCGGCCTCGGCCGAGGGGGCCTCGTTGTCGGGCGGGTTCTGGGAGGCCTGGCCCACGGTGGGCGTGTTCAGAAGCGACGTGGCGAAGTCCACCATGGGGGCGTTGTCGGTGATGCCGGAGTGCAGGGCCACGGTGGTGTCCGGGTAGTAGTTGCCCGCCGCGTCCAGGATCTGCACCTGGCCGTGGTTGTTCTTCTTGTAGCCCCAGCCGGCGTTCAGGCGCAGCGGGTCGAACTCGTCGGCCTCCTGCTTGCCGGCGGTGACGACCTCCTTGCCGTTCTGGTCGTAGAGCTTCTCGTCGGAATCGGGCACGGCGTCCACGTCGAGGCGGAAGCCGTGGGGCACGGCCACCTCGTGGGACAGGCGGTCGTCGTCGACGCGCGGGGTGATGGCGCGGCCCCTCTCGTCGGTGGTGGGCACGGCCTTCACCACCCAGCGGATCTGACGCACCTGGCAGCCCTCGTACTTGTCGAGGAAGCTGTCGTCGATGGTGACGTTCTCCTTGTCGGAGATGGCGTAGCCGCCCGGCTCGCCGATCTGGATCCAGCGCTGCTCGTCGGCGGTGTTGTAGTCGGTGGAGTCGCCGAACACCTCGTCGATCTCGTCCTCGCCGTACCAGTAGTCGCGGTCGGCATCGCTGCCGGGCAGGGCGAAGTTCTCATGGTCGGTGTAGGTGGGGCCGTTCTGCTCGTTGTAGGCGTTCACGCGCTCAGCACGGTCGGTGGACACGATGCGGGCGAACATGAACAGGCGCAGCTGGCTCTCGGTCTCAGCGGCCTCGTTGGCGGGCAGGGCGCCGGCCTCGTTGGCGGCCAAAGGCGTGCCCTTATTATCGCCGGTGTCGGTGTAGAGGGCCCCGGGGACCTCCCACACGCCCGTGGACACGCGCTCGAACACCGAGCTCAGGCGACCCACGGCGTAGGCAGTGGACTCGAAGGGCGCGTTGTTCACGGTCATGGCGTTGTCGTTGGCCGTGGCGCCGGCAGTGGCCCAGAAGGGCACCTGCCAATCCACCACGAAGCTGTTCACGGCGCCGCCGGTGTTCACGGCCTGGGTCAGGTAGAACCCGTTGGAGCCGCGCAGCTGCACGTCCTGGCCGGTGTAGACGTTCATGTCGGAGTTGTAGATGAGGCTGCGCAGCTTCTCGGTGTCGGAGCGCACCGACACGCTGGGCTTGCGCACGTGGAACCAACCGGAGGTGGCGGTCACGTACAGGTCGTCGAAGTCCTTGTCGCGGTCGTAGTTGATATTCTCGTACTGGTTGTCCTCGGCCTTCTTGCCGGCGCGGAAGAAGCGGTTCACCGACTGGCCGTGGAACGACGTGCCGATGAGGGTCTTGATCTGGTCGTCCTCAAGCTTGGGTTTGGTGGCCGCCGAGCCACCGGCGCTGCTGGGATCGATGGGGTTGCCGTTCTCGTCCTTGCCGAAGCCGGTGTTCTCGCCGCTGTTGAGGTCGTTGCCGTTCTCGTCCTTGCCGTTGAAGCCGTCATCATAGATATGATCCCAGGCGCCGTCGGCCGGGTCGTCGGACAGCCAGTTCAGCTTGGTCTCGTGGGCCGTGGCGTAGAACTGGGAGTCGTCGCCGTCCCAGGAGGCCACGGTCTCCATCTGCTTCTTGAAGCTGACCAGGTTGCCGTCCTCGTAGAGGCTGTCGTCCATGGCCGACTCCACGTCGCCCAGGTTGTCCAGGCGGGTCTTCACCTTCACGGTGATGGCGTCGCCGTAGCCCAGGTAGCCGTCGGCGTGGGCGCCGGCGTAGAAGGCGTTCAGCAAGCTGTCGAACTCGGCGAACTCGCTATCGGTGGCGTCGTCGGGGGCGGCCAGCTCGAACACGACCACCTCGCGATCGTGGGCGTGGGCCTTCGGTGTGGTCAGCGCGCCCACGCCCTGGTTCTCCTCGGACTCGCCGGCCAGGCGGTCGTGGACGAGGTTGCGGCTCGCCAGGGTGTCGGTCGGGTCGTCCAGGTCGGCCTTGCCGTAGTGGGCGTTGTCGGCGCCGCCGCGGCCGGCCGTGGGACCGGTCGTGGCGAAGGTGTCGTCACCGTAGTTGGGCTGGTAGGTCACCTTCACGGTCCAGCCCTCGGCCAAAAGCTGCTTGGGAGTCAGCCGCTCGATGCGCATGACGCCCTCGCCCAGGGCCTTGTCGGCCCAGGTCTTGGCCACGAGCTTCTCGCCCGCGGCGTTGGCCACGTACTCGCCGGCCTTGGTGTCGGCCTCGGTCTTGGGCACCAGGGTGCCGGTGCCGTCGTCGACCATGGCCGGGGTGCCGTCGGCGGCCCGCACGGTCTCGCCGGCCGCGGTGTCGGGCTTGGTCTTGGGGGCGTTGTCCTTGTCGTTGTTCTCGGCCACGGTCACCCAGCGCTCGATCTTGTGGGCGGCGGCGTCCACCACGTAGTCGCCGGCGGCCGGGTCGGCCACCTCGGCGTGGCGGTCGCGGTAGGTGCGCTCCACGTAGAAGGCGTACTCGTCGTCCTCGTAGTCGCCGATCCACTGGTAGTTGCTGTCGGTGGAGGTGGTGCCGTCCCAGCCGGCCAGCTCCTTGTCGTCGGTGAGCATGCGGTCGTCGTAGAAGGTCACCTGGCTCGGCAGGTGCAGGGCGTACACGAGCTTCGCGTGCTTCAGGTTGCCCTGGGCCTCCACGATGTCGGTGTAGTCCTCAGGCTCCAGCTTGTCCGCGGAGTTGGTGATGGTGGCCGCGAACCAGGGGTGCTCGTTGTACTGCCAGGCGTCGTTCTCGCCCGAGGGCAAGAACAGGGTGTCGTGCTCGATCCAGTTGTTGTCCATCCCGAAGGACTCCAGGAAGGCCGGATCGTACTGGATCTCGTTGTGGT
The DNA here is from genome assembly GCF_041223505.1 of Adlercreutzia muris. NCBI lineage: Bacteria > Bacillati > Actinomycetota > Coriobacteriia > Eggerthellales > Eggerthellaceae > Adlercreutzia > Adlercreutzia muris. The sequence goes on along the minus strand of NZ_JBCLQK010000005.1, from coordinate 201,501 downwards.
GGAAGTACGGGTCGTTGTCGCCCGTGGCCACCCAGGCCAGGGTACGGCCGTCCACGCGGTAGTTGTTGAAGGTGTAGGGGATGATCTCCCACACCTCCGGGTCGTAGGTGCCCAGGTTCGGGGTGCCGTCGGCGTTGTAGTCCACGGGCGTGGACACATCGCTCGTCAGGATGTCGGTGCCCTTCTCGCGCAGCATCCACTCGCCCGCCTCGTTGGTCTTGTAGGGAATGCCCGGATCCTTCAGCGGGATGTGGAAGATCACGTTGCGCGTCTGGGTGGTGCGGATGTCGTCCACGGTCTCGTTGCGGCTGTACTCGAACTCGTCGTAGGCGTCGGGGGCCTTCGGCGGCTCCTCGTCCTTCACGCGGATGATCTCCACGGGCAGATAGATCGAGGGGCCCTCGTTGGAATCGGACGCCGGGGACTTCACCTCGATGTAGAGCTGGTTGGCCTCGGCCTCCATGTAGTCGCCGAGCTTGTCGGTGCCGGGCACCAGGTCGCGGCGGAACGACTTCTCGGTGACCACCACGCCGTCGCGCACGACGTTCCACGTGCCCTCGGTGCCCTCGGTGCCGTCGGTGCTGCTCGGATCGGGGTCGCTGAAGGTGTAGAAGGTCTCCCCCACAGCCGTGAAACGGCCCTCGTCGGCGGTGATGGTCGCCCCGTCGGGCGCCTTCACCTGGGCCACGTAGTGGGCGTAGCGCTCCTTCACGGGGTTCTTGTCCGCGTCCACGAGCGGCTTGCCGGTGCTGTCCAGCTTGTTCTTCTCCACCTCGGTGTAGAGGTAGTAGTTCTCGCCGATCTTGACCAGGCGGCCGAGGCCGGCGGTGGTGTAGACGTACTTGGTACGCGGATCCACGTTCTTCTTGAAGATGGTGGCCTTCGTGTAGTCGGTCTCGGCGGTGCCGGAGCCCGTGTGCTTGTACAGCTGCGGGGCACTCGGGCCGGTGTACTGGTCGAGGTTGGTGGAGTTCAAAGTCACGGCATCGTAGCTGACCTGGGTGATGAACTCGGGCACCTCGGGCTTCTCCGGGTCGGTCGGCTTGCCGTCGCCGTCGCCAGAGCCATCGCCAGAGCCGTCGCCAGAGCCGTCGCCAGAGCCGTCGCCAGAGCCGTCGCCAGAGCCGTCGCCCTTGTCGCCGTCGCCCTTGTCGCCGTCCTCGCCCTCGGTGGGCGGAGTGTAGTCGGGGTTGGGCACCTGGGTCTCGGTGCGCACGTAGAAGGTGAGGTCGTCCAGCGGGTGCTCCACGAGGGTGCCCGGGGAGTCCTTATCGCCTTCCAGGGTGTACACGTAGTCGTCGAAGAAGCCCACTTCCAGGGCACGCAGCTTGGCGTTCACGTAGGTGACCTGGCCGCGCACGATCTGCTTCACGAAGATGTCGGGGGCCGCGTCGCTCGCGTAGAAGGCCAGCTGGGTGGCCGAGGACAGGTCCTTCTTCTCGTAGGCGCCCTTGGCGTCGTTGTAGGTGTAGAAGGTGGCGCCCAGAGCACTCTGCTCCGGCACCGCTCCCAGGCTGTAGTCGAAATAGCTGTAGGGGTCCACCACCTCGCCGGTCGCCGAGTCCTTGTGGGCCACGCGCACGGAAACGAAGGCGTCGCCCTCGCCCACGAACAGCGGGGTGCCCGCGTCGGCCAGGCTGCCCAGGACGTACTTGTCCCGCGGCACGGCGGTGTACACTTCCTCGCGCTTGTAGACCGTGTCGGCGGACGGGTCGTAGTCGGTGGCATCGGCCACGGCCACGTAGATGAACTGGCCCGGGTTGGCTGTATCGGGGCGCTTGATGTACTTCGTGCCGTCGTAGCCGGCCTCGGCCTCGCTGTAGACGTACTCGCGGGTGTAGAAGGTCGTGCCCGCGGCGTCGTCCCATTTGCGGTCGGCGTCGGGAATGGGGTTGGTGGTCACCTTCTTGGTGCGCTTGTAGTTCTCGGTCAGCACGAGCTTGCCGCCGCCGTCGCAGTCGCCGGCGTACAGGTCGGCCACGGTCTGGTCCAGCTCGCCGGTCAGAAGCGACAGGGTGAAGGTCTTCTTGAGGGACCACACCACGTTGCCGTTCTCGTCGTAGGACTTCAGCGTCAAGGTGACGACGTTTCCGTTCTTCACGCGCTTGGCGTAGTTCTTCATGGTGCCGTCTTCGTAGCGCTCGCTCATCTCGGTGGTGATGACGCCGTTGTTGTCGGTCTCGGTCACCTTGATGCGCTCGTGGCCCTCGGTGTCGCGCAGCACGCGGTCGGTGAACTTGATGCCATTCTCCCACCAGGTGCGCGGCGCGGTGATGATGGAGCCGTCCACGGAGATGATGGAATCCTCATCGGCGCCCATGCCCGTGGCCGAGGTGCCCGGGATGCCGTCGTTGGCATAGTCCGCGCCGGTATCGCTCGGACGGTCGCTCGGGTTGGCCTCCACCTCGTAGTCAGCGTTCAAGGTGGGCACCTTGGTGCGCAGCTTCACGGTGGAGTACACGCCGGCATCCCCGTGCTCGCGGGCCTCGCCGGCCAGGCGGTTCACGAACTTCTCGCGATGGGTGGCCGCAGTGTCGGGCACCAGGGCGCCGTCGCCGTTCACGTCGCGATGGCCGTTCAGGGCCAGGGTGGTGGCCGCCGACAGGCCGTAGGCGTTGGCGGCGAACTCGTAGTCGCCCACCGTAAGGCCCTTGCCCTGGGTCAGCGGCGTGGCCAGCGGCTCGCCGGCGGGGTCCTTGGTCACGGTGTCGGTGCCCACGAGCGGCAGGCCCGCGGCGGGCAGGCCGCCCAGGGCGTTGGCGGAGCGGATGGTGCCGTAGCGCTCGGTGTAGGTGCCGTTGTAGCCGGCCAGGTAGTTGTAGGGCACCTTCTCGCCCAGGGAGGCGCCGGTCTTCGGGTCGCCCGTCTTGATGTACTTGGCGGGGATGAAGCCCTCAGTGCGCGGCACAGCCGCATACTCGCTGCCCGAGGCGTTCTGGGCCTCGTACTCGTAGTAGGTGCTCTCGGTGGCATCGAGGCGCTTGTCTGCCAGATAGTAGCCGGTGGCCTTGGAGATGTTGTTGTAGGTGGTGGAGTTCACCGTGGTCCAGTTGGAATGCTCGGCGCGGTACTTCAGCCACGTGAGCTTCTTCTGGTGGCCCTTCAGGGGATGGCCGTCGCCGAACAGGCCGAGCTGGGCCTCGGCACCCGGGGTGAAGGGGTTGGCGTCGCTGGCGGCCACCAGGGTGATGTTGCCCGTGGTCATGCCCGTGGACTGGGTGACGCGGTCGGCCGCGGCGGCGTTGGCCACCTTGATGTCCTCATCGACGAGGTGCTTGGCGCCGTCCACCTTGGAGGTGACGAAGGCGCGGATGTTCTCGTAGCTCTTGGTCATGGAGGCCGGGTCCAGGCCCATCTTCGGTTCGTCGTAGGTGAGCACGTTGAACTTGAAGGTGTCCAGGCCACCCGAGACGATCTGGGTCACCAGGTCGCGGGCGTCGTTGTAGCCCGTGGCCTTGGGCTCGAAGCGCAGGACGTAGCGCCATTCCACCGAGCCCGTGTCGGTGGTCACCGGCTCGAAGGCGTAGGTGGCATCCCAGTTGGCTTCCTTCCAGGCCGCCGCCATGTTGTCGTTCACGCTGGCCAGGGTCTGATACCCCGTGGCGTCGCCGGCCGGGGCGGGGGTAGCCGTCAGGTTGTCGTAGTTATCGGCATCGGCGCCCACCACGACGGACACGTCCCAGTCCTCAGTGGCCAGGGTCCAGTTCGCCATGCCCTTGTTCTCGCCCTTGATGGAATAGGGCTGGCCGGTGGTCTTGGAGTACGGAGCCACGCCGTAGGGCAGCACCACAGTCAGCACGGGCAGCGTGAGCGAGCCCTTGGAGCCGCCGTCCACGGCGTAGTTGTTGTGGTACTTGGAGTTGTAGGTGGTGCCGTTGTGCACGTTGGCCGTGTTGTTGTACTGCCACTGGTAGGGCTGGTCGTTCAGCCAGTAACGGTTCTCGATGTGCACGTTGATCTGGCGGCGGTCCGCCTCGGTGTCCACATAGTAGGTCTCGTTCACCGCTTCCACGGCGTTGGAGGTCTTGCCGGCCTCAGGGCTATACTCGCTCACGGTGCTCCACACGCGCACGAGCGGCTTGCGCATGACCGCATGGGTGCCAGTCTGGGCGTAGAGGGTCTGCGGCTCGCCAGCAGCGTTCTTCTTCAGGGCGTCGTTGTAGTTCACCTGGGCGGCGTTGGTCACCACGAGGCCCATGGCGGCCAGGGCCCGCTGGCCGTCGTTGGCGGCCAGGGCCTCGTCAGCCAGCACCGAGTTGGTCATGGTGGTGAACCCGTTCACGGCCGGGAAGTTCGGAGAGCCGTAGAACTCGCCGTAGAGCGGCGCGTGCACGCCGAGGCGGCCCTTGGCGATGAGGGTCCAGGAGTAGTCCATGCCGTAGGGCTGCACGTTCTGGCGGCGGCTGCGCAGGGCGGCGTTGCCCTCGTACACATCTACGTCGTAGATCTGGTAGTAGGCGCTCGCGTTGAAGGGACGGGTGCCCTCGGTGCCGGCGGTGGCCTCGGCGGTCTTCTTGTAGAAGGTCACGGTGCCGTCGGTGGGATCGGCGGCCGTGGCGGTGCGGTAGGTGCCGTCGGCCTCGCGCACGTACAGGGTGCCGGTCTCGGCGGTCGGGTCGGCCACGGCCTCGTAGACGGCCGCGGTGCCGGGGGTGCCGGGGGTGGCGGCGTCGGTCGGGTCGCTCGTCTGGGGCTCGTCGGTGTGCTCCGCATCGTCCCACGGGGCGGTGAGCAGGCGGTCGTACCAGGCCTCGTCCTCGTTGTTGCCGAAGACGTGGCTGGCCAGGTTCACGCGCAGCTTGTAGCCGCCCTCGGTGTAGCAGTCGGCCATGGACGCCGGGTCGGGGTCGGTGGCGTTGGCCACGCCGGCCACCGCCGCGCCGCCGTCGATGGCGCGGCCGAACCACTTGCCGAGGTCCTGCTTCACGGTGATCTTCAGCACCCAGGGCTGGGAGCTCTGGGTGTAGGCGGAGCCGGTCATCTTGGCGGTGTCCACCACGGGCGCCTCGCCGGCGCCGGGCACCGAGTCGGCGCCGGTGGCGGCGCTCACGCTGGAGTAGGTGGCCTGCTCCACAGCCCGGGACAGGTCGGTGGCGGCCGTGGTCACGTTGCCCTCGCGGTAGAAGGCCGGATCCTGGATGGCCGCCGGAGCGTCGTAGCCCGCATAGGCGCTATAGGGCGTCTGGAGCACCTCCACCTCGATGCGGTCCTCATCGATGGCCTCGTAGGTCTCGTCCACATAGGGGGCGCCGTCGTTGGCGGCCGCGCCGGTGGCACCGCGGCCGTTGGAGACGCTGCCGACCTTCTTCAGCAACTCGGCGCCCACCTCGATGGCTCCGTCCTCGCCGATCACCGGCTCCACGCCGCGGGGCATGATGTAGGTGAACTCCACGCCGTCCAGGTTGCGGTCGCCGTAGTTGTAGGCCGTGAGCTGGCTCGTGAAGGTCTGGCCGAATTCCAGGGCATCCTCGTACTGGCCGAACTCCACCTCCGGGTCCACAGTCAGCTGACAGTGAGTCAGATTGTTCTGGCCGTTGTCGTAGATGTCCTTGTTCGGGTCAGTGTAGTTCACGTCGGCGGCCGTGGGGAAATCGGTGTTGATGGCGGCCGAGCCCGAGGCACCGGTGGTCACGCGGGTCACGCCGTTGTAGCGGCGGCCCGTCGGCAAATCTTGGGCCACGTTGCCGCTGTAGCGGCGGGCGGCCTGGTAGTCGTCGGCCGCATTGGCATCGCCCACGCGGCTGTCGAAGTCGCTCACCATCTCGGAGATGGTGGTCAGCCACGCCTTCTGCATGTGCAGGCGGGTCTGGGACCACACCAGCGGGGTGGCCGACACCTGGCTGGCCAGGGCGCGGTCCACGTCCACCGTGCTCTGCTTCTTGGCGGTCAGTTTCTTCTCGCCGAAGGTGTTCAGGGCGTCGGCGATGCGGCTGGCGGTGACGAAGGCGAAGTAGTCGCGGGCCACAAGACCGGTGGTGGTGTCGCCCTTAATGTCCCAGGCGTCGCGGGTCACGAAGGAGAACTGGTTCGGCAGGCTGTCCTTGGCATCGGCCACGGTGTTGTCGCCGGTGGTGGGGGTGCCCGTCAGCAGGTAGCTCACCTTCTGGTTGTTGGCCTTGCCGCCGCGCAGGGTCATCACGTCGGCATCCATGAACTGGTCGTTGGAGCCGGAAGAGCCGTAGTCGTTGGCGTTCACGTTGGGGGCCGTGACCACGTTCTCGCCGATGTAGCCGCCGCTCGGGCGCTTCACGTTGGAATCGGTGCCGGGAATGAAGGTGTAGGCGTGGTTGAACATCTCGTAGGTGTCCACGTGCTTGGGCTTGTCGGCCGTGAAGGCGGCCTCGTGGAGCAGGGAGTCCATGTCCATGAGCACGTTCTGGGTCTCCACGCGGTTCACGCCGGTGACGGCGTTGGACAGGCCGAAGGTGGCCGAGCCCACGCCGGGGTTGGTGAAGAAGCTGCCGGCGGCGCAGCCCACGTGCCCGCAGTGCAGGTGGTAGCCGGAGAAGTAGTACTCACCCAAGCGGGGCAGGAAGGCCGGCTTCTTGCCCGTGGTGTTGCTCGTGCCGTCGGCGTTGGTGGCCGTGGTGGTGGAGGCGTCCAGGTCCTTGTACACCTGAGGCAGGTTCTCCTCGGCGGCGCGCACCGGGAAGGCGATGGCCACGGTGTCGCCCACCTCCACCACGGCGGAGGTGTAGTCGGGGCGGTCCACCGGGCGCAGGGCCACCATGTCATCGGAGGCCACGGTGCCGTTCTCGGGCACGGAGCCGTCGGTCAGTTGAGAGCCCGTATTCAGTTCGTTCTCGTCCAGGAAACGGCTGTCGGCCGGGTCAGTGATGTAGGTGCGGCCCGTGGCATCCTTATACTCGGGGTCTACCACCCATTCGATCTTGAACAGGCCGAACGTAGTCGGGTTGGACACGTTCTTGTCCCGGGGGTCCAGATCGTTGTAGGTCTTGCCCCAGGTGTACTTGTTGGAGCCGCCGTCCAGACAGGGGTTGTTCAGGCCGCCGTTGGTGCACAGGCCCTTCTCCTGGGAGGCGTAGTTCATGGAGCCGCCGTAGTCGGCAGCCTCGGTCTCGGTGCCCACCAGGGTGGCCTTCAGCTTCAGGCCGCGGGTGCGCTCGGCGGTCACGTCGTTGCCGAAGCGATCGTACCAGGCGATGCCCAAAGCCGAGCCGTCGTCGGCCTTGGCGTTCAGCACGGACTCGAGGTACTCCTCGGTGATGCGGGCGCCCAGGTTGCCCGATACGGAGGCCGCGTCGTCGTAGGCGTACTGGGAGGCCTGGCGCAGGTAGTCCAGGGGAATGCGCTCGTAGAACACCGGGTTGTAGATCTCGCCCTCGCCGGCGCCCTCCTCATGGGTCTTCAGCACTTGGAGCTTGGTCTTCTCCTCGGCAGACCCCTCCCCCACGGACTGGTCGATGGCGTCGGCCACGTTGATGTTGCGGATGTAGGCGCGGTCGTCGCCGCTGTGGACGGAGCCGTCCTTGCGGTAGTAGAAGTACACCTCGTAGTTGCCCGCCGACACGTTGTAGCTCGGCCAGGTCTGCCAGCCGGTGTTGCCGCCGTAGTTGCCGCCGTTCATGGAGCTGACCAGGGCGCCGTTGCGGTACACGCGCCAGTACAGGTAGTCGTAGCTCGCGCTCTCGGAGCTCACGCGGTACTGCCACGACACCTTGGTGTCGGAATAGGCAGTGAAGGAGAACGACATGGAGGACGTCGAGCTATTCACGTGGTAGTTGGAGTTGCTGTAGTACTCCGTGCCGTTGAAGGCCCAGCCGCCCATGCTCATCACCGGCTTGGTGGCCACGGCCGCCAGCTTGGCGTTCACGAGGGTATCGCGGTACCAGAAGGTCTCGCCGGCCACGTAGCCGCTCTTCTGATCGGCGTTCTCATCGTAGGCCGCAGTGGCCTCCTCCTGGGTCTGGAAGACCTGGTTCTGGAACTGCACGTTGGGGCTCTTGCGGTACACGCGGATGGGCTCGTCGATGGCGTCCCACTGGTTCTGGTGGGTGCGCCACTCGCCGTGTTCCACGTGGGTGGAGGCCGCATCACCGAAGGTGGCGCCCTGGATAACGTCGTCGGTGTACAGCGGGTTCTGGAAGTCCAGGGTGGTGGTCTCGTTGTGGAGGTGGCTGTAGGCCACGTCCACGGCCACGGTGCCCTCGTAGTAGTTGGCGATGTCGGTCCACAGGTTCAGCGGGCTGCGGGTGTCGTTGAAGCGGGCCACGCCCTCAAGCTCCACGTCGTTCAGGGCGAAGGGCGCCAGACCGTCGGCCGTGAAAGTGCCGTCAGCGTTCTTCACCGATGCCGTGGCCGGCACGTCGAAGTAGGTCCAGCGCATGGCCTGGGCCTCGCGGAACAGGTTGATGTTGTACACGCCGCGCCTGTCGTAGGTGGCGCCCGCATCATCAGTCAGGCCCGAGAAGCGGTTCACGGTGCCGTCCACATAGTGGGTCTGGCCGGCAAAGGTGCGGCCGGCAAACTCGCCGGTGGCGGCGGTAAATCCGCCCATGTAGTTGCGCAGGGCCTCGCGGTCCTGGTCCTCGGCCAGCCACGCGCCCACGATGGTCTCGGTGGCCGGGGCGGTCTCGTTGCCGTTCCCGTCAACCTGGGCCGGGGTCTTCTTCGTGACGATCTCCACGGCCTCCTCGCCGCCCAGGGCCGGGTCGGCCTTGATGGCCAGCGCCTTGTCGATCTCCTCCTGGGTGGTCAGGGCCACGTAGTACTCCACCATGATATTCTTGCGGCCGTCGGGGCGCACGGCGGAGCCCGCGGCCACGGTGCGGTTGGCCTCGGTGGTGGCGAAGGACTGGGTGGGGTTGATGGCCTCGCCCATGACGTTGGCCGCCGCATCCATCATGGCCTCGTTGTCGGGCATGGTCTCCGGGTAGGCCAGGTTGTGACCCGTGAACTCGAAGATCTGGCGGCCCGTGGGCTGCTGGTTCTCGGCGTTGAAGCCCTCGGTGAAGCGCACCGTGGTGCGGATGTCGCTCGTATGGAAGGTGGGGTTCTTCAGGTTGGACACGGTCAGCTTCAGCGGGTTGCCGTCCTGGTTCGCCTCGGTGCGGCGCGTCGTGGACTTCTCCGTGTAGGCGGCCGTGATCTGCACGTCGTTCTGATGGTTGTCCGCAATGCGGGCCATGCGCTTGCTGGATGTGGCACCGGTGGCGCCGGCGGCGCTGTAGGCGGTGTTGGCCGTGGTGGTCACCTGGCCGTACTTATCGCGGTTCGCGCCCGTGGCGGTCAGCAGGTCGGCGGCCAGAGCATTGCCCTGGGTGTCGGTGCCGCCCAGGGCGAGGCTGGCCACCTGGGCATGGGTGCCGGAACCGGCCCCGTCGGTGTTGCCGTTCTTGTAGAAGCGCACCTGCGACTCCACTGCCGAGCCGTACTGGTCGCGGCCCGTGAGGTTGGCAGTCACGTCGGTGGGATGGCGGTGGTCGATGGGGTCGAGGGCCTCGTCGTCCACGGACTTGTACACGTCCTCGCCCACGGCATCGGACTGCTCCACGCGGTACTGGCTGAAGCCGTGGCGCGGGGCGGCGGTCACGGTGTAGGCGGCGGTCACGGCACTGGCGGCGTAGGCCGGGCTCTCGGCGTCGTAGGGCTCCCGCCCGTCGCCGTTGCTGCTGTTGAAAGCCTTGTTCTCCGAGACGTTGTAGGCGTCGCGAGCCGCGGCGTCGCCCTGAAGCTCGTCGGTCATCTGGGTGATGACGCGGATGTAGACGCCCTCGCCGGGCATCATCTGCTGGGTGGGCGAGCCCACGGAGAACACGAGGGCGCGGTTCATGTCGTAGTGCTCCCCCACCGTGTCGGGCTGGGTGGCCCGGGCCACAGCGTCGGCAGCCACCACCGGAGCCGCGGGAGCAACGGAAGTCGGGGCCGGGGTCTCGCCGCCGTCGGGGTTCTCGGTCTCGCCAGCGTCCGGGTTCTCCGGGTCGGTGCCGTCGGGGTTCTCCGGGTCCACGGGCTCGGGATCGGGCTCGGGCTCCGGGTCGGGCAGCACGATGTCGTCGTGGGCCAGCAGGGTCAGATCCGTGGAGGCCGGGGCGAAGGCCATGGTCACCACGTCGGCGCCGGCGGCGTTGGGCTCGCCCAGCAGCTTCGCGGTCACGCGGGCCGCGTTCGCGTCGGCATCGTAGTAGGCCGCATCGGTGGTCAGCGGCGGGTTGGCGGTGTTGATGGCGGGGGCATCCGGGCCGAACTCGCCCGTGACGCCAAGCTTGTCGTTGGCGCCCACGAAGTTGAGCTGGGTTTTCCCGGAGGCGGCGCCGGTGGCGCCGGGCACTTCATCGGTCACCACCTCCCAACCGACGATGCGCTGTCCGCGGTTCACTTCAAAGCGGGCATCCACGTGCTGCAGGGGCAGCATCGACTTCAGGTTCGCGCCCACGAACAGGGTGTACTCCACATAGTCGCCGGCGTACAGGGCGCCGTCGGGGATGTCGTTGGCCGTGGTGGTGGGCTCGTAGCTGAAGATGCTCGTGGAGGAGCGCTCGTCAGCATCGTAGGCGAACACGGTGTCCTTCTGGCGCAGGGTGGCGTCGTCGCGACCGTAGCCCACGGTGGGCTCAATCTTGCGCCCGCGCACATAGGAGGTGTCCATGGTGCCCAGCTTGTGGGCCACGCGGTAGGAGGCGGTGTCGTCCACGAAGGCGGTGAGGCCCTCGGTGTTGGGATCCTTCGCCTTCAGCTCCACGGTCAGCTTGTGGCGCGAGTCGGTGCCCGCGAAGGCGCTCGACTGCTTGCCGAACGACGGCGTGGAGTTGTAGTCCCACTGCCCCGCGTTCAGCTTGTCGCCGTCGCGGTCGGCTCCCAGGACGTTGTCCTTGGTGAGGGCCTGGTTCGTAGCGGCCTTGGCCGTGCGGAACAGCTCCACCGGGCGATCGGCGTAGACGCCCTCGTACTTGAAGGCATAGTTCACCATGAGGTTGCTGGCCTTGTAGGTGGCCTGGGTGGTGCCCACGTTGTACTGGCTCTTGCGGGTGAGCCACTGGCCGGCGTCCAGCATGGTGCTGTCGAAACGGCGGTTGGCGTTGGCGGCCTCGAAGGTGATCTGGAGGGAGGTGAACAGCGGCTTGGCGTAGGTCTGGTCCACCTCGGCGCTGTCGTAGGGATCCACCGCGGCCCCGGTGTTGGCGAAGCCCTTGATGGTATCCGTCGCCTCTGTAGCCTTATAAACATTATATGTTATAGCGTCATCGCGGAAGAAGCTCTCGAAGTCGATGACGTAGTCGCCGTCGGCGTCGAAGGTCGGCAGGCCATCGGCGTCGTAGACTACCTGCGCCGTGGCGTCGTCGATCTTCCAGGGACCGCTCACGCGACCGGCTTCCTTCAGCTCGCCCCACGTGACGGACTTCGTCTGCTCCACGCCGTCGCCGTCCACGTAGGTGAAGGTGAAGTCGGTGGCGTTGAACCAGCCGCCGTCGCACTCCAGGCAGGCGCAGGCAGCACCGTCCTGGCCGCCGCAGGCCACGGCCTCGATGAAGGCCGCGTCGTCCTTGGTGTAGGTGTCGCCGACGATGGTCAGGTAGATCTGCTTGCCGTCGTGGGCGCCGCCGTCGGCCACCTGCTTGCCGCCCTCGAGTCTGCGGGGTCCGTCATAGGACACATAGTCGTCGCCCACCTTCACATAGGGAGCGTACTGGTAGCTGATGCAGGTGCCCTGGGCGTGGTCGTTGCACTTGTGATCGCCGTCGTTCACCAGGTAGGCGGGCACGTACACGTTCTGGAGGCGGAACACCTTGTCGCCGGCCGCGGCGATGTTCTCGTCGAAGGTGCTCTTCAGCTTCACGCGGGACATATGGGCCGCGCGGGTGTGGTCCTCGGTGGGCTTGCCGGCCGCTGGATCGTCGAACTGGTTCTGGAAGCGCACCTCGTAGGTGGCCTTCGTGGGCGTCAGGTTGTCGGTATCGGCGTTGGCCACCTCCTGGCCGCCCACCAGATCGTACACCCGCTCGTCGCCGTAGTCGTAGACGCGCTTGGTGTCGGTCTTCCAGGTGATGGTGTTGGTGGTGTAGCCGCTGGACGTGGAGGACGTGTAATCGTTGGCGCCGTTTCTCAGCCACGCGCCCTGGGGCACCACCGAGGCGTTGGCGGCGTTGTAGCCGTAGCTGTCGGTGCGGGTGATCACCTGGGTGCGGTAGTTCTCGTTGAGCACGCCATGGTTGGTGGTATCTCCGCTATGATCGCCGTGGTTGTAGTTCTCGGTGTTGTCCGTCAGGGCGCCGTTGTTCTCGGTCTGGATGCCGGTGTTGTAGCCGTAGCGCACCTTGTAGCCCACCATCCAGGCAGTGTCGTAGGCCGAGTTGTGCGGCACCCAGGTGTAGGCCCAGCCGGTGTAGTTGTACTGGCGCTCGAAGGCGTTCACGATGCGCCACTGGTTGTTGGAGTACAGGGCCTTCTCCACGCTCGTCAGATAGGTGGCAGGGGCGGAGAAGCGGCTGTAGTCCACATGGGCCGTAGAGATGGCGTTGTCGATGTAGCTCTGGAAACGGGTCTCCTGGGCCGTGGTGCCGTCGGCGTACAGCTTGTTCGCCTGCCCTTTGAAGATGTAGGGGCGCCCGAGCACCTGGTAGTCGGACACGGCCTGGCCCGAACCCCGATCGCCGTCGTAGGCGCGGGCGGTCTCGGCCGTGGCGTCGGCATCGCCGCCGTAGGGGCCCAGATCGATGGTGTAGCTCGTCACGAACTCGCCGTCGGGCAGGTTGATGGTCAAAGGCTGGTGGTCGCTCTCGTCGGCCACCTTGGTCAGGCGGTTGACCACCGGCTTGCCGTCGATGCCCACCACCGGGTTGCCGTCAGCGTCCTTGCCCTTCTTCACGTACTCGTACCTCGGCGCGCTCGTCCAGTTCGCGGCGTCCATGAACTCGGGGGTGTAGTCGTAGGGACGCTTGAAGTAGATGATGGCGTCGCCGTCCTTGTTCAGGCCCTTGGAGAACAGGTAGGTCAGGCCCGGGGAGCCGGTGTCGTCGGCCGGGTCGGTCTTCTCGTGGTTCGACGGGCGCAACGACTCGTCCACCATGGTCTCCTTGCCGGAGGCGTCCACGAGGAACATGCCGTGCTCGCGGATGCGGATGGTGCGGTTCACCGTATGGGTGACCTTCTTGCCGTCGGAGGTGGTGAACTCGTAGGTGGAGGAGCCGGCCTTCTTCTTCCAGCCGTTGTCGGTGGCGGCGTCGGCCTCGGTCCAGGTGCTGTCCTTCTCCCAGGCAGTGGTGCGCAGGGTGATGAACACCTTGTCCATGTTGGCCGCGCGCTCCCAGCGGGCGTAGTTGGTCAGCGGGTTTAGGTGGGCCCACACGTTCGCGCCGTCCATGGCGCTGATGGAGCTCTCGGGGTTGCCCGTGTTCGCCCCGCTCGTGCGGAAGAACTTCAGGCCCGTGCCCAAATAGCCGTAGTACTCGGTGTCCTGATCGGGATAGATGGTGGGCAGCGAGTCGTTGATGCGGATGTTGTCGGCCGCCGAGATGTTGGTGCCCCAGGGCTTGTAGTCGTGGTCGGTGTAGCTGTTGTTGTTGCTGCCGGGCTCCCAGCGGTACAGGGACATGAAGTAGCCCTCGTCATCGGCGAAGATACGCTGATCGTCGTGGTTGTCCGACACGTTGGTGTTGCCGGCCCAGCCGATGGAGCCCCGATCGCGCACCACGGACTTCTGCACGTAGTTGCGGCTCTCGTAGGTGATGACCGAGGAGGAGGTGCGCAGGTGGCGCATCTTGCCCTCGTCGAACTGGTAGTAGTGGTAGTGGTGGTGATAGGTGTTGTGGTAGGAGCACCAGCCCGACTTGCAGCAGGCGCCCACCCGGTGGAAGTTCTTGTAGCCCCAGGTGCCGCGGTTGTACTCGTCGTAGAAGATGTTCAGGCACTCGGCGGCCCCGCCGGTATCGTAGTCGCCGTAGATGGTGCGCGCCTGCTTGTTGGCCTTGTCCTGGGCGTTGGCGCCGTCGGCGCGCTGGTCGGGCGAGTCGTAGCGGGTGGCGGCGGCATGAACGTACTTGTCGCCGGAGTACTGGCCGCCGATGGTCATGTTCACCGTGGTAGTGGAGGTCACGGTGTTGTTGGCCGTGGGCTCGGTGGCCTGGTCAGTCTTGATGAAGCGGCCGGTCACCTCGAAGGACATGGCCTTGGTCCACTCGGCGGATGAGGCCGAGAGGCTCTCGGAGAACCACTGGCCCCAGTCGGGCATCTTCGGGTAGCCGTTGGCGTCCAGGGTGCCCTGGTTGATGGTCACGTCGTAGGTGATCTTCTTCACCTTGAAGCGCGGCACCTGCTGGGTGTAGTCGTTGAAGGTGTCGCGGTAGGCGTAGGTGGGATCGGTGCCGAAGTCGGCCTCGTGGCGGTCGTAGGCCGCGCTCGGGTTGGCCGCCAGGTCCACGGGCTTGCCGCTCTTGTCCACCACCTTCATGAGGTTCAGGCGGAAGAAGTAGTTGCCCTGGTTGTCCAGCTGCACCGAGGTGGGGGTGGCCGCACCCCCGGCCGTGGCCAGGGAGCTGTAGTACTGCTGGCGGATGGTGTTGCCGTCCACCACCAGCTTCTTGCCGTCGCTGTACTCCACGGTCACCTTATCCAGGTAGGACAGGGCCTGCTGCTTGATCTTGATGTAGTAGGCGTCGAAGCCGTCGCCGGTGATCTCCTGGACCATCTCCAGGTGGGCGCCGGTGTTGTAGGTGTAGGAGCCCACGGAGTTGTAGCGGGGGCTGCCGTTGGCCCAGTTGTAGCAGTAATCGTAGTTGTGGTAGTAGGTGGAGTGGTTGTGCACCTGGTCCACGATGGAGCCGGCCTTGTCGCGCAGGGAGCCGTCCACGAAGCCGGAGCCGTAGATCCAGCGGGTGTTCTTGTCGTAGTAGGCCCAGTTGGAATAGCAGCCCGGGCAGCGGGTGTTGTAGAAGTTGGAGTTGCCCTGCTCCATGAAGAAGGTGCCCTCGGGGGCCACGGCGGAGATGCCGCCGCGGGCGTTGTTGTCATAGGGCGAGCCGTTGGTGGAGGTGCGGTTCGCCGGCTTGTAGGTGATGTTGCCGAGGTTCTCGTTGGGCGTGGTATCCACCTGGCGGAAGTCCACGAGGAAGGAGCCCTGGGACTTGTAGCCGATGGCCAAGTTGCCCGAGGTCTCGTCGAGGGAGCTGCCCCAGCAGGCAGAATGGCCCGCCTGGCCGTGGGCGTCATTGGAGCCGGCGGAGTAATTCGTGAAGCGGGTGGCCTGGGCATCGCCGGTCAGGTAGTCGGCCCCCAGTTTCTGGGGCATGAGGTACCAGGACGGGTAGGTGCCGTCAGCCAGCTTCTCGTCATAGCCGCTGCTGGCGGGGTCCTTCGCGCTCCAACTGGGGGTGACGGTCAGCTTGCCCGGCTGCGCGCCGCTCGCGCTGCCGGAGGCATCGGGACCGGAGGACACCACGAGGCGGGCGCGGCGGATGTCGGTGGGCGTGTCGTCGCCGGTGAGCACGTCCTCGCTGCCGTCCTCGTTCACGCGCACCAGACCGACGCAGATGACGGCCCCCTCGTCGATGGAGGCGCTCGCCTGCTTGTCGGTCACCTCGTCCACGGTGTAGCCGCCGGCCACGAGCAGGGCCGTGGCCTCTTCCACGGTCTTGCCCACGCACTCGGCGAACAGCTGGGCGCGCAGATACTCCTCGGTGGGGCCGTCGGAGACGTACACCTTCACGGCGCCGCGGTTCTCGCGGTCCTCGGAGTAGTCGCCGATGCGCTCCACCTTGAACACGAGGCCGGCGGCCACGACGTTGTTCTTCTCATGGACGACGTCGTTGGCCTCGTCCACGGTGTAGTGGTTGTCGGTGAGCAGCTGGATGGCCTCGGCCAGGGTCTTGCCGGTGTAGGCGCTCGCCAGCTCCTCCTTCTCCAGGTCGCCGGGATGCTTGCCCTCGGAGATGGTCAGCTGCACGGTGCCGAGGTAGTCCTTGGCCGGCTGCGGCTTCACGGCCCACAGCAAGTCCTCGTCCGTGGGCACCTCCACGCGCTCCTCGCCGTCGGCGTACACGTAATTCGGGTCGAAGCGCGGGTCGGCGTACACGCCGGCCACGGCCGGCTGGGTCCAGGGTCCGCGGGTCAAGGCCAGGTCGATGAGCTGGCCGGCGGGCACTGCGTCGCTGTACTCCTTCACCGTGTCGGTCTCGACGAAGTAGCCCAAATTCAGCAGCTTCGCCCGGGCCTCACTCTCGGTGAGGTAGGTGGTGGTGACGTTGCCCGCCTCATCGGTGGAGGTGGTGGGGCGCAGGTCCTTGAAGGCATCGGGACCCTTGGAGATGACCACGGCCACCTGGCCGAGGGTGTCCACCTTGGTGGGATCGTCGGTGTTGTACACCGGCTCGGAGAGCTTCCGGGCCGAGATGATGAGCCCGGCGGCCACGGTATCGCTGTACTCGTAGGTCACCTGGGCATCGGGAATCTCGAAGTTCAGGGGCGCCAGGGCCGCCTTCGCGTCGGCCAGGGTCTTGCCCACCTGGTCGGCGGCCTCGTCCACCTCCTCGGCCGGGCCGGCGGACACGTACACGGTCACGACGGCCTTGGCGGTGTTGGTGGCCTCGCTCTTCAGCTCGGCGCGGATGACGTTGCCCTCGGCGATGCCGGGGCTCAGCCAATAGAGCTGCTCGCCGGCGGCGATGGCGCCGGGCTTGTCGGTCACGCGCTCGTAGGAGGTGGTGCCGTCCTCGGCGGTCACGAGACGGTACAGGTCGATGGCGTTGATATCCTCGGACCCATCGAGGGGGTGATAGGTGTCGTTACTGTTCTCGAAGCGCAGCTCGATGGTGTAGTCCGAATCGCGCAGCAGCCACTTGGCGGTCTTCTTCTCCGCCTCGGGGGCCTTGTCGAAGTCGTCGCCGGAATGCCAGTAGGTGAGCACCTTCTTGGAGGCGTCGTCGCGGTCGACGTTCTCCTCCACGACCACTTTGCCGTAGGTGCCGTCGTCGTTGCGCACGAACAGCTGCTCGCCGGGGGTGTCCCCCGCCCCGTTCTGGGTGGCCAGCTCGGAGCCGCCGGGCACGACGAAGTACCCATCGTGCACGAGGGCCCCGTCGTAGGTGAAGAAGGCCACGCCCTCGGCGGGAATGGGGGTCGCGTCGGCGGACATGGCATCGGTGCGGTAGCCGAGGGTGTCCGCGGCACCGTCGGCGCCGGGCACCGTCACCACGGTCACCTTCTGATAGGCGCCCTTCTCGTCGCGCACATAGGCCTGGGTGGCGCCGCCCACGAGGGCGGCCGGGTCGTCTACGGCCACATAGCCGTCGTGGACTGCCTTGGCATCGTAGCGGTAGAAGGCCACGCCGTCGGCGCTCGGGTCGGGATCGATCTCGAAGAGCGTGTCCACGATCTTCTCGAAGAGGCTCTTGTTCTCGTTCTCGTCGTTCTTGTCCTCCACAGCCTCGCCGGAATCCACGTCAGCATAGGCCGAGCGGCTCACGGCATCGAAGTACATCTTGGACACGAAGATGAGGGAGCGGTCGATGCGGGTGAGGGTGTAGTTGTCCGCCGTGCCGTTGAGCACCTTATCGCCGTTGAAGCCGTAGTTGGCCTTGTTGCCGTCGGCGGTGAGGGCGCCGCTCGCGGTGCCGAAGCCCGGCAGGTCCAGGGGCGCCTCGCGGAAAGAGTCTAAATGATTATATGTTGCAATGTTTATAGTGCGCTGGGTCTCGAAGTTGCTGTCGGTGTAACCCTGGATGAATACGTTCTGGTCGTCGACAGTCTTGCCGGCCATGTCCTCGGCCATATCCTTCCAGGAGTACAGCTGGAACATGGTGGGCACCTCGATGCCCATGTCGAAGACCTGCTGCTCGGTGAGCAGGAAGCTGCCGTTGGCCTGGAGCGGGATGCGCACGCGGCCGTCCACCACGTCGAAGCCGTGGGCCCGCAGGGTGGCCTCGCTCACGGCCGCGGAATTGTAGGACAGAGCGCCGCGGGCCTGGAGCGAACGGTTGGCGGTGCTGGTGCCCGTGGCGTACTCCAACTCGAAGCCGGCCAGGCGCTTCTTGCCGGCCACCTCGGTGTAGTAGGGCCACAGCACCACCTTGGTGGTGCTCGTCTGGGCCACCTTGCGACTGATCTGATAGGGCGAGTAGCCGAAGATGCGGATCTTGCCCACCTTGTCATCGGGGAAGCACTTCAGGTAGCCGCGGGAGATGGTGTAGCCGATGGGATGGAAGCCCGTGTAGGCGCTCGTCTTACCGTTGTTGCCCACCACGGAGGCCTTGCCGGTCTGGAAGGTCTCCCACTCCACGGGGAACGTGATGTTCACGTCGGTGTCGTCCAGCTTGGAGATGCCGGACTCGTTCTTCAGCGTGGCCCAGTAGTTGAAGGTCTTGGCGTAGGGCACGCTCACCTCGGTGCGGGTGCCGTCGGAGGCGTAGGCCGTGGACTCGCTCACGGTCTTGCCCGTGTAGTTGTTCACGTTGCCGTAGCGCACATAGGAGTGCACTTCCATATAGGGGCGGGCCACCGACAGGGCGGCGCACTTGCGCACCGTGTCGTAGCGGTAGTCCCGGGACAGGGACTGGGCCTTGTCCTTCTCGGCGGTGTTGACGGCGGAGTTGTCCTGCCAGTCAGCCGTGCGCGCGCCGCGGGTGTCGTAGGCGCCCTTCTGCTTCAGGAACAGGCGGGCGTGCAGAGTCTGGTTGTGCGGGTAGTACCAGTTGTAGTTCCGCGTGCCGTTGCTGCTCGTGGAATAGTAGGTACGGTAGCCGTTCACGCAGGGGGTGAGGGTCTTGTCGGTGCCGTTGACGAACAGGCCCGCCGCCGACCAGCTGTTGTTGTAGCTGGCGGTGTTGCCCACGGAGTTGTACCAGTCGGCCTTGCCCGTGGCGGTCACCGTGAGCTCGCCGATGGCGTCGGCGGGGTCGGCGGGGTCGGCGGGGCCGGGATAGCCATTGTTGGTCGGGCTGGCCGGCACCTTGGCGTCCTTGTTCCACGAGGCGTCCGAAGCCGCCGGGCTGCTGTTGCCCGTCGTATTGCCGTTGGCATCCTGCACCACCCAGTCCTCGGCCGCGGCGGAGTTCTGCTGGCCGGGGCGCCAGGAGGGCTCCAGCGAATCGTAATGGAAGTCCACCTGGTACAGGTAGCAGTCGTCGATGGTGTAGGCCGTGGTGTTCTGGTAGATGGGGCCGGTGTAGTTCGCCGCGGTGTAGGCATCGCTCTTGCCGGCCACGGTGGGCACCGTGGTCGTGGCATCGTAGCCCGCGTCGCCCGAGGGGGTGCGCACGAGGCCCACGGCCTCAAAGCCGTCGATGGTGTTCACCACGGTATCGCCCGCAGCATCGCTGTTCCAGGCGTCGTGGAAGTTCAGGGTGGTGGCCGCGCCGTCGGCGCCGAGGAGCGCAGAATCGGCCGGCACCGTGATGATGAACTTCTCGCCGTTGGGCTGGTAGAAGGTCAGGTCGATGGAGTCCAGGGAGCCCATGGTCTTCAGCGCCGTACCGATTTCCAGCTCGGCGGTCTTGAAGCCGCGCACCACGCCCCGGTAACCGTAGTAGTTGTTGGTGTCCAGGTCGGCGGCGTTGCCGGCGTTGGCCTCGGGGTAGCCCGGGGCCAGCATGGCCTTCGCCTTCATGGACACGCTCTCGATGCGCAGGGACAGCGTGGCCTCGTCGGAACGGGCCCGGGTGGCGTTGCGCAGGGTGAAGGT
This sequence comes from Adlercreutzia muris, assembly GCF_041223505.1. Taxonomy (NCBI): domain Bacteria; kingdom Bacillati; phylum Actinomycetota; class Coriobacteriia; order Eggerthellales; family Eggerthellaceae; genus Adlercreutzia; species Adlercreutzia muris. The sequence goes on along the minus strand of NZ_JBCLQK010000005.1, from coordinate 181,871 downwards.
GTAGCCGGCGCCGTCGGCCTTGTTGGCCACCGACACCGTGGCGGAGTTGCCCGAGCCCAGGGTGCCGTTGTCGGTGCCGTTGGTCACGCCGTTGCTCACCCATTCGGGCGTGGAGGAGCTGGTCGCGCCGGTGGTCGGGCGGCTGGCGGCATCCTTGAAGGCCGTGGCCTCCGAGGCGCCCAGGTACTTGTCCACCACGAGCTTCTTCTCCGAGGCGCGGTCGATGTTGCCGTAGAAGCTCGACAGCGGGAAGTAGTACATGGTGGAGGCCATGCGGTTGTCGTAGCTGGTGTTCACGGTGCCGCCGGCCACGGCCGTAGGCGTGCCGTGGGTGCGCACGTCGCCGTAGATGCGGGCCGTGAGCGTGGTGTTGCTGCCCGCCTTGGCCGGGGTCAGGCCGTCGGCCGGGTACTCCTCGTACAGCTCGGCGGCCATGGAGTTGTACAGCAGGCGCACGTTGGCGATGACCTCGTAGTCGAAGGCGCCATCCGCATCCTCGCGCAGCTTGATGGAGGCGCCGGCGTCCTTCAGGGCCGCAAGGCCGGCCTCGGTCAGGGGCAGGTGCGCGATGGCCTCGTCCACCGAGGCGCCGTCGGTGCCGGCGGCCGTGGTGAAGTCGATGGCGGTACCGCCGTTCTTGACCAGCAGTTCGATGGTGGCGTCGTCCAGGGTGACCGTGGCCACGGGCGCCGTCACGGTCTTGGAGCCGTCGGAGAGGCGGGTGACCTCCACCTCGCCGGTGGCGGCGTTCACCGAGCGGCGGTACTTCTGGCCGTCGGTCCCGGTGAAGTCCTCGGAGGAGGCGTGGGGCACCACCGTGGAACAGCCGTAGAGCCACAGCTTGCTCACCGTGCCGGCGCGGTTGGTCCACTTGGTGCTTGTCACCGTGGTGTCGGCCGGCAGCTTGGTGCGGGTGGCGTCGCCGTCGCGGTAGCGGTAGTAGCCGTCGATCTGCAACTCGTCGGCGATGAAGCCGCGGGCCTGCTCCACGATCTCGTTCGTGGCCCGCTGGTAGGTGCCGTTGGCGTCCTTGGTCACCTTCATCATGGACACGCCGTCGATGGCCAGGTCCAGGTATCCGTTTTCGGCCGTGGACTTCGACTTGTTGGTGAGGATGTACTCGTACCAGGCGTCCTCGCGCGGGTTATCGCTCGTCTTATCGGGGGCGGCCAGGGTGTCGGTGAAGCGCGGGGTGGCGTGGTCCTGGCCCACCTTCCAGCCCTCCCCTTCCCCGTTGCCGAAGTCGAGGTAGCTGAAGTCGCCCTCGCCCCAGCGGTAGGGCACATTGGTGATGGGGCGGTACAGGGTGCCGCCGATGACCTGGCTGTCCACCTTGTTGCCGGCGGTATCCAGCGTGTAGGTGAGCGGGCGGTGGGTGGTCTGGTCCACCTCGATGTTGCCCTCGCCGGTCTTGCCGCCGGTCCAGTTGAAGTAGGTCTGGATCTCCGGCTCGGCCGTCAGGGGGTTCATCTTGGCGTAGTCGCCGTCGATGGTGCGGGTGTACTTGTTGGCGTTCCAGCTCTCGGTCTTGTACTCGGTGGAGAACTGGCCGTCCAGGCTCATGACCGTGGCGCGGGTGGGCACGCCGTGCATCTCGATGACGGCGGCGTCGGCGGCCGTGGGATCGGCCTGGGTCACCTTGGCGGCGAAGCCGGGCAGGTGGAAGGTGACGCGGGTCACGTACAGCTCGTCTTTGCACGCGGTATGGTTCGGGTTGGCGGCATCGTCGTTGTGGTCGATGCCGTCTTTGGCCGTGCAGCCGTCGTCGTGGGCAAGCCAGGCCTCGCTCGGAATGGAGACGACCCAGTTGCCCGCGGCGTCGCGGGTCACGTAGTCGGCCAGGGCCAGGGGCTGGTACTTCGCCGTCCCGTCGGCGTGGGTGAACACCTTCTCGCCGGTGGGGTTGCCGTCGCCATCGGTGTAGGAAGCCGTGGTGTCGGCCGCGCCGCCCATCTGGTGGATGGGCTTGGCCGGCACCGTGGGCACCGTGATGGTCTCGGCGGCGAAGGAGCCGTCGCCCTGCATGCGGTTCACGCTCGTGGTGCGCGAGAAGGTGGTGTCACCGCGGCCCACGGCGTAGATGTCCACCGTGTAGCCGGCGAGCATTGCCTTCACATCGCTCTCGCCCATCGCCTTCAGGCCCGCCAGGTCGGCCTCGGGGGCGATGAAATCGCTCTGATGCTCGAAGTCGCCCTCGCCGGCGCGGGCCGCCGCGGCCTTCGCATCGGCCATGGGACCGGCCAGGATGGCGGCCAGGGCCGGGCCGTTCACGTACAGCGTCTTGGCATCGAAGCCGCGCCACTGGCCGTCCACCAGCTCGCCGTAGATGGCATGGTTGCCGGACGGATCACCGCCGTCGTAGTTGGCCACGCCGCCCACCACGTTGCCCGTGGAGCCCGTGGTGCCGAAGCTGGCGCCCTTGTCGTCGCCGGCGGCCACATAGCCGGTGCCCAAGGTCACGCGGGCGGAGTCCAGGGCGTAGTTGGAGTTGTTGGTCAGCGGGAAGCGCCAGCCGGAGTTCATGGAGCCCATGAGGGTGTCGATGGGCGTGTTCGGCGTCGCGGTGTCCGACCACTCCATGTTGGCGGTGACATCGCCGGCCTTGTCGGCGTACAGGAAGGTGTAGGAGTCGATGCGCGGCTTGATGGGGTCCACCTCGGCCACCAGGGTGGCGGCGTCGATGCGGTCCATGCCGTTGGAGCGGTCGTAGGCCGCGATGTACCCGTCATAGCGGTTGCTGCCCAGGGCCTTGCGAGCGATGGCCGCCTCGCCGAATTTGTCGGCCGTCTTCTCCTGGAGGATGCTGCCGCCGGCGATCTCGTCGCTCCACTGGCCGTACATATCGGCCGTGTGATCCCAGGTGCCGGCGCTCTGGAAGGCGCCGGCCAGGGTGCCAGCGGCCGCGCCGTCCAGCAGCGTGCTATCGAGCACCGTGGCGCTGTTGGCGTCGTAGTCGGTGTTGAACACCGACTCCAGCTTCACGTTCTTGTCCACCACGTCGGTGCGGCCGAGCACGTCGATGGCCGCGTTGGCGTCCTCGCGCACACCCGCATTGAAGTGGGCCACGTCCACGCGCAGGTTGTGGAAGTAGCCGTCGTTCCACAGGGAGGCGGGCATGACCAGGTTGCCGTCGGTATCGTAGGAGGCGCCGCGGGCAACAGCCGTATCCAGGGTAAAGGTATAGGTGATGGTCACCGCCCCTGCGGTGGTCTCGTCCTTGACCCAGGTGGTGCCGTCGGTACGGGTGGTCGTCGTGCGCGTGGTACCGTCGGCCAGCGTCTCGGTGGCGGTGACGTCACCTGCTTCCGCTACCGGCTCGTCCCAGACGGTCGCTCCCGCTGGGTCGGCCTCCCCGTCGTCGGCGCTGCCATCGGCGCCGCTGTCGCCCTCCCCCGCCGGGGCCGCCACCTTGCGCGGCACGGCGGTGATGGCGATGGTCTTCACGGCGTTGCCGGGGCGCCCATCGGCCCGGGCCTCCATGCGGTTCCACGTGGCCGCCTCCAAGAGCCCCTTCGACAGGCTCAGGTACTTCGCATCGAAGGTGCGCTTTACGTTGGCGTAGTCGTCCGTCTCGGCGGCGGGCACGTCCTCGGAGGGCATGACGCCCACGTTCAGGTAGCTGTCGAACATCTCGTAGTCGCGGTCGTAGATGTTATGGTCGGGGGCCCACACCGAGTTCGCATAGGTGTTGGAGGTGACGGTGGTGGGATTGGCGTAGTTGGTATAGGTGAAGCGCCAGCCCGCGCCGTAGTAGCGCAGGTAGGCCGTCGTGGTGTCGTGCAGCTTGCCGTCGGGCGGGATCGTGCCCACCGACACCCCGTCGTCGGTCAGAGCGCCCATGGGCTTGGCGTTGTCGGCGAAGTAGGCCTTGGCCACCACCTTCTGGCTGGAGGCCGGCGTATGGGCGAACAGGTCGCCGTAGTCGGTGGAGCGGGTCATCTCGCTGAACGCGTTCACATCGTACTCGTTATGGTGGCTGCTGTTCTCGGTGCCCTGGTTGTTGCCCTCGTAGAGGTTGTTCCAGTTGGCGTTGCCGTAGGTGGTGCGGAAATCGGTTTCCATGCGCACGATATCGTAGTAGAAGTCGCGGTACTGGTCCACCGTGGCACCGTCGGCGCCCTCCCAGCCGTGGTTCACGCACCAGGTGTCCTTCACGGTGCGCACCTTGTTGGCGTCGGGCGAGTCGATGGTGTAGCCGAAGAAGTCCACGTAAGGCTCGTCGCCCGTGATGCGCTTGTAGTCCTTCAGCGCCGGGTCCTTCGACTGCTCGCGGGTGAGGTCGTTCTGATAGTAGCCGTAGTCGATCACCAGGCCCGCCAGGTCGCCGGACACCCACATGGTGCAGTCCAAGAGCACATCGCCGTCGGCGGAAATCGCAAGCCCCGGAGCCTCGCCGGCGGCAATGTCCTGCTCTTCCCTCACAATCGGGTTGCCGTCGCCGTCAGTTGCCACATTGCCGTTCTCGTCGCGCTCGTAGACAAGGTGCTTTCCCTGGAACCAGGCGCTCACCTGCTCGCCGGTGTAGGTGGTGGTGAACACGGGCGAGGCGGCGGCCAGGCCGGTGCGGCTGATGGGCGACTGGGGGATGGCGCTGGTGTTGCCGATCCACGAGGCGGCCTTGCCGTCGCGCGCGTACCAGCTCAGGGTGATGGACTTGATGGAGCCCTCGCCGCTGACGGGATCCACGCCCGCCTCGAACATGCCCCTGGACAGGGCCAGGCGCGTGGTGCGGAAGCCAACGTTGCCCAGCAGTGCCGGCGCGTTGGTGTCGGAAAGGGGCAGGATATCGCCCAGGGTCACCTTCGCGCCGTGCTCCATGGCGTAGCGCGACTTGTTGGACAACAGGGCGCGGTAGCCCACGGCCTCATCGCGCCAGTAGGCCCGCGGCTGGCTGTTCCAGTTGTAGCCCGTGATGACGTTGTGGTTGCTCGCGTCCTGGGCGTTGCGCTGGGAGGTAACCTCCGGCGCGTTGCCCACCAGGGTGCCCACGGTCTGGGTCGGCGAGTTCTTCTTCTCGTACTTGTCCAGGTCGCCGAAGGCCTTGTTGGCCACATCGGCGTCCTTGTAGCTGTACAGGGCCACCACCGGGCGCACCGGCGGCAGGGCCACGTTCAGGCGGGCGCTGGCCGTATAGGTGTAGGGGGCGTTGCCGCCCATGGACGCCGTCTTGGAAAGTGTCGTGGAATTGTAGGCGCCGGCCGAGGCGTTCCAGTAGTAGTTGCGGCCCAAGGTGGCGCCGAAGGTGTTGTAGGCCGGGGCCGTCCAGTTGCCGGTGCCCGGGGTGGTGGCCTCGCTCACGCTGTAGGTGTAGTTCTGGAACAGCTGGTTGCGCAGGTTCGCATAGGTGGTGAAGTCGCCGTTAAGGCCGCGGACCTTGAAGGCCGGGTCGCCGTTGATGACCGGCGTGCCGTAGCTCGCGCTCGTGGAATCGGTGTCGTACTTGTTGTTGGAGTTCCACCAGCTGGTGATCCAGTCGGTGCGGAAGGTGGCCCGCAGGTCCCAATTGGTCCAGCGGTAGGTGCCCTCGCCCCAGTACTCCACATAAGCGCCCATGTCGTTGGTGGTCTGGGCGGCGAAATCGCGCAGATGCATCTCCAGGTTGCGGTAGTACTCGTGGTTCCACAGGGCGGCCATGAAGACAACGTCGCCGTCGGCCTGGCGGTACATGACCACCTCGCCGTCGCTGTCCTTCGCCTCCAGCACATCTCCGTTGAAGGCCACGTTATCGAACAGGTTGCCCTTGCCGCTGGGCAGGGCCACGGCGTTGTCGAAAGTGACCGCGTCAAGAGCCGCCTGGTTCGCCACCGCGGCGAATGTCCGCAGGTCGGCGCCGTCGATGGTCAGGCTGGCGTCGGAGGTGGCCGGCTCTTGGGTGGCCCCGTCGTAGGGACGCCAGTACAGGGTGAGGTCCTTCACCGTGGAGCGCTCGAACAGGGCCGCCGACAGGGCGACCTTCTCGGTGTAGTAGTTCACCAGGCCCGCGGGCTTCTTGCCGGCCTTCACCTCCTCGTCGTCCTTGTTGTTCACGAAGGGAATCTTGGACGTGGCGAAGTAGGCCTTGCGCATGCGGAAGTGGCCGTCGGCGCCCGTGAGGTTCGTGCCCTCCTTCTGGGCGAAGTCGGTCATGGCCTTGTCGGTGGCGCTGTTGTTGGACAGGGTGAAGCGGAAGCCGCTTCCCTCCTCCTCGTAGTAGCCGTTGGTATAACCGCTCGTGGTGCCGTTCACGAAGTTGCTCGTGGTCTCGGTGAGCTTGAGCGAGCCGCCGAGGGCCGTCTCCTGGGCCGTGCCGTCGGTGTGGTCGTCGTAGCCCGCCGAGGCGGTGGCGTCCTCGGAGCGCATGAAGGTCTCGGCCTTGATGCGCTCGTCCACCTCGTAAGGGCGTCCCATGAGCCAGGCCGTGGCCGCGCCGTTGTGGTAGGCGTTGGCACCCTTCCAGTAGGGGTTCCAGCTGGCCACGCAGCGCTTGAACTGCGGCATGTAGGAGTTGTAGCGGCTCGTGATGGCGCTGTAGTTGCCGGCGTTGGCCACGCACCAGTTGTGGGCCGCGGAGCCGGGCCAGGTCATGCACTGCACGTAGTCGCCCACGCGGGTATAACCGGAACCGTAGGCCGAGGGGGTGCGGGAGTTCCAGGCCCACACGTTGGGCCAGCTGCCCCAGGCGTAGCCGCCCTTGTTGGTGCCGTAGGGGCGGGTGGGCTCGTCGCGGTCGTAGTGCCAGCCCTGGTAGTCGTAGGTGCAGCCGAACCAGGAGGACAGGGGCATGTCGCGCACGTTGTTGGCCTCGCCCCACACATCCACGAAGGCGTCGTAGGTCTTGGTGGTGCTGTCGGCGGCCAGGCCCGTGTTCGGGTCCACGGAGTTGAAGCGCACCACCACGTTCAGCACGTAGCCCTGCTTCCACTCGTCCCAGGGAATGATGAGGGAGCCGTCGGAATCGTAGGCCTTCGTGGCCTTGGTCGCGTCGTAGGCGGGATTGCCCACGGCATTGCCGGCGGAATCCACCTCGCCGCGCAGGTAGGCGTAGGGCAGAATCACGCGAGTCTTGGCCGGGGCCGCCGCCAGGGGCAGCTTAGTGGCCGTCGGCTCGTAGAAGGTAACTTCCACCTCCTTGATGTCGGAGCTTGCGCGCAGGGCCTTCGAGATCATGATGTTCTTGGTCTGGAAGCCGCGCACGGCGTTCTCGTAGTCCTCCACATCATCGGTGCCGGGCACCAGCTCCCAGGACACTTCGGTGCCCTGGGGCTTGATGCGGCCGTAGGTGACGCTGGAGTCCGTGGAGTTCACCCAGTACTTGGTGCCCTCGGTGCCGATCTGCAGCTCGCTCTCGAACATGGTGCGGGCGCCGTTGGACACGTTGAAGCGGTAGGCCGCGCCGTCCTCGCCCCACCAGGCCTTGGTCTGGCTGCTCATGCCCGTGATGTTGGTGGTGGCCGCCATGGCGGCCACGGACCGCTTGGCTGCCGCGTCGTAGGTCTCCCCCGCCGCGGGTTCAACGGCCTTGAAGTAGGTGTGGGCCTCCAGGCCGATGTTGGGCTGGCCGCCGATGGCGTACAGGTTCGCCTTGTCGCGGGCGAAGGTGCGCACGCCGTCGGAGTTCACGCCGTCGTTGGCACCGGTGGCGCCGTTGTTGGAACCGGAGATGTGGGACCAGTCGGCATCCGGGTACAGGGCCTTGAACTCGGAGTCGGCGTCCACGACCACGTAGTAGTTGCCCACGTAGGCGTAGCGGCCGAGGAACTGTTTATCGATGCGCGACGAGCTCGTGCCCGGGTTACCGCCGCCCCAGCAGCCCCAGCCGTGGGTCTGGCCCACGTGCACCACGTTATAGCTGTCGCCGTAGGCATAGACGTCGTCGGACTCGGCGTAGTAGGGGTCGGTGGCGTTGTTCACGTTCGGCGAGTCGATGCCGTAGCCGAACAGGTCCACGTAGGCGTTATCGGTCACGGTCAGGTGCGCATCCACCTTCTTGAACGTCACCTCGAAGTAGAAGGCGTCGTTGCCGAACCAGCCCTCGGTGGCCGGGATGTTGATGTTCTCGCCGTCCCATGTGCCGTCGGCCTTGACCCCCATCCACTTCTGCTGGATCTGCTCCCAGGTCCACGTGCTCTTCACGGCACCCGCCGTGCCCACCACATGCGAGCCGCCCGAGGTGTACTTGGTAAAGGCCGGCACCGAGTGAATGGTGACCGACTCGATCTCGGAGGAGGCGATAAGCCCGGCCGAAAGGGTCAGGTAGGTGGTGTGATAACCGAGGTTCTTGTCCAGGGCCTCGCCGGGCTTGTCGCCCTTCTTGTGGCCGTCGCCGTCAGAGCCCCATTCTGCCTGGTCCCAGCGGGGAGTCAGGTTGCCGATGGTCAGCTTTGCACCGGTGTACATGGCGTGGTCGGCATCGTTGGTGACCACGGCGCGGTAACCGGCGTTCTCCTCGTTGCGATAGGCCGTGGGCTTCTCGTCGCGCACCTCGGAGGAGGTAATGGGGTACTGCTTGTAGTAGTTACCGCCGCCCTCGGCCGTGAAGCCCTGCTGCTCGCGATAGGTGCCCGAGTTCCACAGGGTGGTCTTGTTCATGTGAATGGTGCTGATGCCGCCGTAGGTGTTCGGCTGCCCCGGCACGATGGTCACGTTGTCGTCGTCGCCGGCGGCCTCTACACCCTGCTTGGCGCCATAGGCACCCATGTTCATAGTCGGGCGGATGGGCGGCAGCACGCTCGTGAGGGCCACGGCACTCGTCCAAGAGCGGGTCCACTCATCGATGGCCTGCTTGGTCTTGAACGTGGAGTTCATCTGGAAGGTGCCCAGGTTGCTCGTGCGGCCCCGCAGCTCTACGTAGGCGTTGGTGGCCTCGTTCACCCACTTGTTGAAGGAGCCGTAGTCCAGCTCCACCGACACGAGGTAGCCGCGGTCCCACAGATCCCAGTCGATGACCCAGTTGCCGTCCTCATAGCGCACCACCGACTTGGACACAGTGGCGCCGCTCTCGTCGGTCACGTCCTTGGTGAACCAATCGGGCACGGCCACGGTACCCGAGGCGAAGGTGCCCTCCGTGTAGCCCTTCCAGTTGGCATCGCCCGGCTTGGTCACCGTGATGCGGGCCTGGTAGATGTACTCCACCAGCTCGTGGAGGCTGATCTCCTTGAGGGTGCCCTTGCCGCCGTCGGTGATGTCGTAATAGGTGATCTTCGCATCGATCATCTGACCAGCGTGGGAGGCCTGCTTCTCCCCCTCTTCCACGTTGCCCTTCTTGAACAGCTCCGGGGACAGGGTGATGCTGTGGGTCTCGAAGTCCACGAGCTTGTTCGCGTCGGCGGGGTTGCTCGGGTTCTTCAGCACATCGGCCGGCAGGGGCTCCACGGTGAAGCGGGCGCCCTGGGCGATGGCGTACTTGGTGTCGTTGGCCACGTTGATGCGGTAGCCGGAATCCTCGTAGTCGTAGTAGGCCTTGCGCTTGGGCACGTCCACCCGGTCGCTGGTGCCGGGCTTGGTGGCCCAAATCTCGTCCTTACCGGTGGTGGACTTGATGCGCAGGCCGGCGCGGTGGCCCAGAAGCGGGTTGGAGTATCCCTCCGAGGCGTTGTTGGGGCCTAGGTAATCGGTATTGTCGTCCTTCGCGTCCTCGCCGCGCATATCGGAGAAGGCCTTCACGATGGGAGTGCCGTCAGCGGGGTACGGGGCGCCGTTGAGCACGCCCTCGGAATCCACGGCCGTGTCCCACTTGGGATTCTCGTAGTTGGTGGAGAAGATGCCGCCGATCTCCATCTCGGCCTTGTTCACCACGGTGCCGTAGATGTCCAGGTAGCCGCCATCGTTCAAGGTCAGGCCGCTGCCGAAGTGCACGAACTCCTGCTCCAGGCCGCGCAGGTAGTAGTTGCCGGCCTTCCAGGGAGCGCAGTCGGCCAGGGTCACCACAATGGTGCCGTCGTCGGCCAGAGACAGGCCGTAGGTAGACACCTTGGCGTCGTGGGCCTTGTGCAGCTCGGCATCCACGGTGGCGTCATCGGCACCGGCGAAGGAGGGGTTGGCAATGCGGAAGGCATCGCGGTCCTCCTCGGTGAACAGGCCGAGCAGGGCCCGGAAGGCGATGCCGGGCACCGTCAGGGTCGTCGGTGTCTGGAGGTTCGAGGTGTTGGTGGCGTCGAAGACCTCCAGGGTCAGCGTGTCGGGAATGCCGCCGCGGCGCACGTTCTTCTCCACGGCCACGGCATCGGGGCAGTCGGCCGTGTGCACGTGGGCCATGCTGCAGGTGTTCGACTCGTACACAGTCATGAGCTTGGTCTGCCACAGGGCCGGGGAAATGGCGATGTGGGAGGCCTCGAAGTCGGTGTGCCCCTCGGTGATGTAGGGGATCTTCTTGTCCACGGTCTCGGTGGAGTCCGTGGGCGCGCCGGCGCCCATGCTGTCCTTCAGCACCACGCCGGCCTTGATGACGGCGTTGCCGATATCGTAGGCCGAATCGTTGGCCACGGTGATGCGCCAGCCGCTGCCCGGGTCGCCGATGTAGCCCTCGAAGAGCTTGTCGTGGCCGGCGTCGTCTTTCTCCACCACAGGCGTCAGCAGGCTCATGTCGGTAACCGGGTAGCTGTCGCCCACGAACTCGGTGACGTTGTAGGCGAACAAGTCGCCGCGCCTCACGCCGGTCACGGTGTTGCCGTCGGCATCGGTGCCGCGGTGGTAGATGTTTTTGTTGCCGTCGCGGTGGTAGGACAGCACGCCCACGGCCGGGTCGATGTCCACGGTGCGCTCCACCTGCTCGGTAACGGTATAGGTGAACCAGCCGTCGGCCACGTATCCGCGGTGGCCGTCCGGGTTCTCGTACTCGTCCACCTCCACTTTCACGATGGTGACATCACCGGTCACCGGATCGCGCTGCTCCTGGTCCACCATGACCTTGTTGCCCGTGGGCGTAAAGGCGGTGGTGTAGGGCTTGCTGTGCTCCTTGCCCTCGGTATCCTTATACTTGAACAGGTCGCCCACCACGATGCCCTCGTTGCCGGAGCGGTCGGTGTACAGGTCGTTGCCTTCTGCGTCCTTCTTGACCCTCACCTCTACTTCCAGCTTGTCGTTCTCGCCCGCGCCGAAGATGAACCAGCCGTCGGCGATGTAGCCGGTCTTGCCGGCGTTATCGGTGTAGAGCGGGTTGCCGTCATCGTCGATCGTGCCCGTGGAGACCAGCTTCTTGCCGCCGGCCCACTGCTCGGTCACCAGGTCGAAGAGATAGTCCTCGGTCACCTCGCGGCTCTGGGGCTCCTCGTAGACGAATTTGTCGTCCCGCAGGATGCCGGTGTGGGTGCCGTCGGAATAGCGCTTCGATCCCGTGAGGGACTCCACCTCGAAGATGGGCACCACGCGGGTCTGCACCTCGCCGTTGGCGTCCTCGTAGGTGAACACGCCGCCATCGAGCACGCCGCGCACGCCGTCCTTGTCGGTGTAGAAGGGCAGCATGGTGGCCGCGTCGAAGGGCTTGGTCTGCTCGGTGGTCACCGTGGAGCCGTAGCTGAACACCTTGTCCTTCACGATGCCCTTGTTGCCCGAGGCGTCGGTATAGTAGATGTTGCCGTCGTTGTCGCGCTCGTACTCCAGGTTGCCCACGAAGGCGTTCGGATCACCGGGCACCTTGCTCTCGCGCATGCCCGTGGTGGTCACGGCCAAGTGGTAAGGGGCCTTGCGGGACGTGAAGGAGGCCGTGGCCTTGGCCAGCACGTTGCGGCCCTCCATGGCGGCGGCCAGCTGCTCGTAGTTGGTGGTCAAGGTGCCGGTCATCTCCATGGTGGCCAAGTCCTCGGCCGAGCCCTGCACCTCCACGTACATCTTGCTCGTGCCGATCTCGCTCTTGCCCTTCAGCTCCTCGAAGGACAGGGTCATGGACACGAAGTAGCCGGCACCGAACAGCGCATCGCTCCAGTCCTCGGGAATGAGCACAACGCCGTTCTTGGTCCAGGTGGCGATGTCGTCGGGCTCCTGATCGGCGATGACGTTGCCCTTGATGTCGACGAACTTGCCGTCGGCGTTCTTCTTCCACACCTCCTGGCCGCCCACGGTGTAGGCAGCACGGGCCCGCAAGAGCTCGCGCAGGTCGCGCTCTCCCTGAGCCGTGTCGGGGTTCAGGGTGTACACGGCGTGCTTGTTCGTGTACAGTGCCCCGTCCTTCACGCGGTAGGTGATGTCGATCTTGTTCAGGATGCCGTTATCGAGTAGGCCCTGGTTGATGCCGACACGCTCCGTGGTGAAGCCGGCGGCCTCGGCCGCGCCGTAGGTGTTGCCCACGGTGAAGGAGGCGGGCTCCATCTTCGACATGGAGTTGTTGCTCACCTGGAAGCGCCAGCCCGACCCGGTGCGGGACAGGATGGGCTGCTTGTTCACATCGTTGGGGCCGATGGCCGACTTCTCGTCGTAGAGCTTCGCGGCCATAGACACGGCCGTGGCGCTCACCTGGGGCGTCGGCGAGAGAGCCGAGGTGAAGGTGGCCTGGGAGCGATCGGAGACCTCCACCGAGGAGGCGTACTTCTGGGCCGCCTGGTTCCAGGTGCGCTTGCCGTACTGCACCTCCACCGCGTTGCGGTAGTCGGCCAAGGGCAGCGTCATGGTGCCGGTGACGCGCACGGTCACGGGCAGCACGATGTTGGCCGCCACGGGAGATTCCATGACCATGCGGATGCCGCCGGTGAAGTTCTTCAGGTCGGTCTTGTCCGTGACGGACAGATCGGTGAGCCCGGGGATGGGGCTGATCTGGCGAGCGGCCAGCATAGACGCGATGGAGGTGGCCTTGTCCTCGCCGCCGAGGCGGTAGATGTGGCGGTAGCGGGTAACCGGCTCGCCCTCCTCGTCGGTGCCGGCGTCGTAGGACTCGGTGCGCACGTATTCGGGGGTGCCGATGTTCACCCAGTAGTAGTCGTCCTCCTCGTTGGCGCTCTCGTCGCCGGGGTCCTTCTCGGCGGGCACGGCCACCTCGAACTGCACGACAGCGCTGTTGCCCCAGTTCGTGTTGTCGAAGCCGTCCAGGAAGTGGCTCTCGTCGGTATCGAAGTAGCGGGATAGCGGCTCCATGTCGCTATGGTAGTCGTTGTCGCCGGTGCCCATGGTGCGGGCCGAGTCGATCTCGAACTCCAGGTTGTAGAGGCGGAAGTAGTCTGGCAAGGTGTCCATGACGGCCGGGCCGTGGGGCTTGCCGGCATCCTCGGGACGCTCAGCGCCGCCGATGCTGCCCACGTTCTCGCCGTAGAGGGGCATGTTGCCCTGGGAGGTGAAGTTGCCGATCTCGTAGGTGACCGGGTAGCCCAGGTAGCTGTACTTGGTGGAGAGCACCTTCTCGGCCTGCGGGCGCACGGAGGGATTGGCGGTAGAGCCGGTGTACTTGTTCACCGCCAGCTTCTCGCCGGTCAGGCTCGCCTCGGGAATGCCGAAGGGGTAGGCGAACTTCGACACGGCGTCGGACCAGGAGTAGTCGCGGCTCGGCGCATCCACGCCGCTTCCCAAGTGGCCGAAGTAGATGGTGGTCTTGGGGCCGAAGTCCACATAGTGGCCGCGGCCCATGCCGCCATCGGTCTCGGGGATGTTGGTGGTGTAGGGCACGGCCACGATGAAGGAGTACTGGCCGCGGGCCCCCTCCTTCTCCGGAACGCGGCTGTTCGGGTATAGCAGGCCGCCGTCGGCATCGATGACTGTGAAGTTCACGTAGCCCGGCTGGTCGTTCTGGCGATAGGGAATGGAGTGCGTGGTCACCACGGGGTTGTCGTCGTCATCGAAGGTGCCGTCGATGTTGTACTCGTCGTCGCGGCTGTCGTCGATCTCGTAGCGCGAGGTCGTGATGCCCTCGCCGTTCACCTCGGACTTCCACGTCTTCGGACGCTCGGCGGCACGGGTCATGATCTGGTCCAAGTTGCTGAACAGCGTCTTATCCAGATCCTCGTAGTCCTGCTCCAGCCAGTCGGTGGTGTTGTAGATGAGCACGCCGCCCTTGTTCGGCACGCCGACGTACTGGAGCTTCTGGGTATCCCGCGGGCTCGTGAGCGGCTGTGCCGCCCGGGCCAGGGAGGGATCTTTGTCCTTCTCCGAGATGAGCTCGTTGGGATACAGCGTGTTGAACACCGCGCCGTCGGGGCGCTTGCTCGTGGCGGGGTCGTAGAGCCACTGCATGTGGTCCCGCTTCGTCAGGCCGGTGTTGTTGTTGTGCTCGGTGTTGTGCACGCGGATGAAGTACTCCAAGGCGTCGATCTCGGCGGTGCCCGTGGAGGTGTTGGTGGTGGTCACCTTGTACACCATGTAGTTGTAGCGGTCGTAGAGCACGTTGTTGGAGATGGGCTCGTAGGTGGTCTCCCACGTGAGGTTCGTCTTCAACAGGTTGATCTTGCGCACGGTACCGCCGTAGCCCACGCCCATCTGGGCGGTGAAGGTGCCGAACTTGCCGTTCTTCGGATCGGTTCCCGGCGGGTAGAAGTACTTCTCGCCGGAGGGCTGCACGTCGGTGAACACGTGGGCGCGACCGCCGTACTCGATGGTGCCGCCGGCGTTCTCGGGAATGTCGCCGATCATGTTCACGTTCACGTTGGGGGCGCGGGAGAGATGGCCGCCCACGGGGAGCTTCTGGTCGTAGCCGGTGGGGTTGTACACGTTGTTCTCGCCGTGCCACACGAAGATGAGCTCTCCGGTGAAGCCGTAGCTGAAGTTCAGGCCTTCCAGCTGCGGGTAGTCCTTGATGATGTCGTTCAGGTCATCCTGGGCCAGGGTGGCGATGTACTTGTCGAGGCAGACGCGCACGTCCTTGCCGCCGTCGGTGGTGGCGCCGGGCACGCGCAGATACACCGACCAGTTGTTCAGCATGGAGGTGCGGTTCGTGCCGAAATCCACGGAGATGAAGGGGTAGTTGGTCTTGTCGGCAGGGTTGCCGTCCTTGTCGTAGCCGCCGCGGGACCAGGTGCCGTCGTCGTTCTTGTCGCCGCGCCAGTCGGTGTAGTTGTAGGTGGACATAAGGCCGCCGGCCTCGTTCTTGATGAGGTAGGGCACGCGCAGCTCGAACTCGGTGCCCATCTCCTGATAGCCCTCGGCATCCTTCTGGTAGTTGTAGTCCTGGAGCTTCCAGTAGTTCTGCTCGTCGGGCGACAGCGTGGAGATGTCCTCGGGGAAGGAGGCGTCCGAGCGCTGATAGGTGCGCTTGTCCACGGTCTCGGCACTCGCCACGGCTTCGGCCGCCGACGCGAACTTGGTGGCAGCCGTGGTGCTCGGCGTGTAGACGAGGTTGTTGTTGTCGTCGTATTCGTAGGTGCCGTAGTAGCTCGGGCCGTAGGCGCTCCAGCCTCCCATGTAGCCGGTCTGGCCGGAGAACTGGCAGGACAAGGTCAGCTTCGGATGGTTCTTGTCGTTGATGAGATAGGTGTCGGCGCCGGTCTTCTCGTCCTTGCCGAGCGGGGTGCCCATGTCCTGGCACACGAGATTCGGGTTGAAGTTCGAGTTGCCGAGCTGGCCGGCGGTGTTCGGGTTGGGCGCGATGGCCAGCGGTGTCACGCCGAAATCCACGAGGGACATGCCCAGAAGCGCCATGTAGATCTCCAGAAGATCGTAGTCGCCCAGGGCCCCGTCGGCCACGGTCAGCTCGCCGCGGGCCGCCCGATCCAGGGCATCCATGAGCTCGTCCATGGAGTGGATGCCGGCGGCGTCCAGCAGCTTGGTCATCTCGTCGATGACATCCTGGTCGAACTCGCTGTAGCCGGGGCCGACCGCCATGGCGTCGTCCTCAACGGGCTCCTCGGCGACCGGCTCCTCATCGGCGTTGGTGCCTTCGTCGCCCTCGGCTGGCTCGCCCTCGCCCTCGGCCTCGGCCGGCTCTTCGGCATCGGTATCGCCATCGGGCTCAGCGGGCTCGGGTTCGACCGGCTCGGGCTCGGCCGGCTTCGGGAACACTGCGTCTGCGGTGCCCAGCGACAGGATGGCGCAGGACTCCTCGTCGGCCTCCATGGCCTCCGCGTCGCCATCGGCCTCGGCTACGGTCTCCTCCTGAATCGCCTTACTATATAGATAGGACCACAGAGTGAGCTCCGGGGTCTCTGCCTCGTAGGCGCTGCCGTCCTCGGTGAGGGTCAGGGCGCTGGCGGCATAGGGCACGGCCACGTAGAGCACGCGAGTGCCCGAGGCCTCGCCGGTCTCCTCGTCGTGGGAGAGCGTGGCATCGTCGGGCAGCTGGGCATCCTCGGGGGCCGGCACGGCCTCGGGCTGCACTTCGTCGGTCGGATCGTCATCGATGGCCATGAGGTTCTCGAAGCTGATGTCGGCCACGCCTTCGGCCACTTTCTGCACCGGGGCGGTCTCCACTCCAGCCGCGGCCAGGGTCTCAGGGTCGGCCGGATCGATGGAAGCCAACGCCTCGGCGGTGAGGTTGGTGGCGTCGAAGGCCACGATGACGTCGGCGGAAAGGGCGCCGGTGCCCTTAGCGTCCACGGGCATGTCGGACACGCGCAGGGCGTGACCGCGCTCGAGCAGCGCGCCCTCGGCGGCGGTGATGTTCACGAGGAAGGCGGCCCAGCCAGTCCCACCGGCGAGCATCGGGTCGCCCTGGGTGGCCACGGCCGCGCCCACGGTGGCCAGAGGGGCCACGTTGGAGAGCACCACCGAGGCAGCCTCGGCGTTCTCGGCGCGATAGAGAATGGAGTCGGCCGGCTCGACGGGCTCGTCGTCGGCAGCGGCCTCAGCGGAGTCGTCGCCCTCGGCGGCGCCGGCGGCCGCAGCATCGGCAGCCTCCCGCTCGGTCGCAGGGTCGGCGGCGGTGTAGGAGCACACCACGTAGCCGGCGTGGACGGTCACGGCCTCGGCGGCCGGCACGTTCTGGGTGAGCGATGCCGTCAACGAAGGCAGCGGAGTGCCGGCCGGCAGTTGGCCGCGGGTCTCGCGCTCGGTGATGCCGTGCTCGTCCTGCACGCCGTCGTAGCGCAGCACGATGGTGCCGGACAGGCCCGCGGCCAGATCCTCGGCGGTGCGCTTCTGGTACTGGCCCATGTGCTCGGTGTACACCGACCAGCCCACGGGCAGCTCGCCGGCCAGCACGGCGCGCATATCGTCGGCCGCGCCGCCGCGGGCCTTCCACTCCTCCTCGGAGTTGGTGCGCCCGCAGGTGCCGTCGGCGTTCTTATAGAGATAGGGAGCGGCGAAGGTGAGCACCACAGCATCGTCGCTCTCGGAGCCGCCGAGGTAGCCGCCCGCCAGGCTCACGGCCAAGTTGCCGAGAGTGGGGGCCAGCGTCAAGCCGGAGCCGGACACATGGAAGGCATTGTCGGAAGCGCGCAGGCCGCCGGTCACATCAAGGCCGTAGGTGAAGCGCTCGGCCAGAGCGGCCTTAAGCTCCTCCTCAGTGGAAGTGGCGGCGTTCAGCAGCTTGTCCGCCTTCGTCTGCTCAGCTTCCTCGGTCAGGGAGGGCATCACCTTGTCGGCATCGAGCAGATCATTAGGCAGATATGCCTGCATATCTGCCTCGCTGACAGTACTGTCAGCGACCGCGTCGTCCTCGGTGCCTTCGCCGTCCTCGCCCTCCGCGTCAGCCTCGTCGGCACTCTCGTCGG
The DNA here is from genome assembly GCF_041223505.1 of Adlercreutzia muris. Lineage (NCBI taxonomy): Bacteria > Bacillati > Actinomycetota > Coriobacteriia > Eggerthellales > Eggerthellaceae > Adlercreutzia > Adlercreutzia muris. The sequence continues at coordinate 164,331 of NZ_JBCLQK010000005.1, read as the reverse complement.
AGGCCTCGTCAGTCCCCTCATCGGCCTGGTCGTCGACCCCATCGTCGGCCGCCTCGTCCTCCGCAGCTGGCGCCGTGGGCACCGGCTCGTCGCCGACGAAGATGGTGCGGGCCTCGGCAATGGACACGGAATTCCAGCTGGTCAGCACCAGCAGCACGGCCAAGGTGCAGGCCAGGACCTTGCCCGAGGGGGTCAGCTGGCGCGGCGCGTTGCGGCTCACGATGCCGTCGCCATTGAAGTCCACCGGAGCCGGCAGGGTCCCGTCGAACCCGCCCTTGGCCTCGGCATCTGCGGCAACGCCACCTGCAACGGCATTTCCCTCCTGGGAGCCGGCGCCCTTGGCGGCGATGTCGCGGGAGAAGGCGCCCTTGCCGGTAAAACGGCCCGTATGCGCCGCGACCGAGGCCTCGGCCTCGACGACCTCGGCGGCCTCGACAACCTCGGCGGCTGCGGCAACGGCGGCGGCCTCCGTCGCGTCCTGGACGTCTGTCGCATCCAGGACGTCCTCGACAGTGGGGGACTCGGCCGCGATAACCCCAGCAGTCTCCGCGGTCTCGGCAGCCCCGTCAGCCTCAGCGACCTCCGCAGTCTCCGCAACCTCGACAGCCCCAGCGGTCTCCGCAACTTCGTCAGCTTTTCGCTGGGAGCGCAGGGTCCTCAGGACGGCGAATACGCCGCCCCGCTGGGCCTTCGGCTCGTTTCCTTCGCGAGTTTCAATGCGCATTTTGCTCATATTTCGCTCGTCCTCTCTCCGCTTCGCCCCGGTGAGCCTTTCCCTTGCTCGCCTGGCGGTTATCTCGATGCCAAATTCCCTGATGAATTGGCATATTTTCTCTCTCTTGCAAACACTCGCTCCGCGTTTTGGGCGCAGGAGTGCCAAAGAGTGTTTGCATCTATGGATTATTATCTACAAATCGGCAACAAAGTAAAGCCAAAATATCTTCGATTTCCACCGTTATACTGGGCTTTTACTATTGATCGGTCGTTATTTTCGATGCACAAAATGAGCGCCCCCCCCCCCATTTTGCCCCTTCGAAATCCACAAAATCTCGTCAATTCTCCTCAAAGTTTCTTATGCATCATAGTTATATAATGTCTATATTACTTTATAGTTACATTATATATTGATGATTTGTTGTATCAAATATTTGCAACGCACCAGGTAAACTGCTCTTTTTCCAAATTGTAATTAAATCACTACATGCTTATGTGATTATACTATTTGACTGTTCCAAAATTCTTTTATCCCATCATGACATAGTTTGATAATCATTATATGACATAATGTCATTAGGGACTGAGGCTTGTATTCCCCGAGAAAAAATTTTCTCGAATTCGCCTAAAAAGGAATCGGCTCCACGTTCCCTCCAAAACACCATTGCCATCCCTTCCGTTGAATCCCATCTGTCGCCTTCCCCCATCCCCTCCTCATACGATCCCCGTCATCCCTCGCCCCAGCATCAGAGCATAAGAAAAGCGCCCCAAGGGGCGCTTGGTTGTTGCTCGGCTCCAGAGGGGCCATCGCGGCTCCTGAAGCCACGAGCAGCGGCGCTGGCTGGGGGCGCCGCCCGCACTTCGCGGGCCTGGGATCACTTCATGAGCTTGCGGATAAGCTGCTCATAGGCCATCACGGCAGCCTGGAGCTCGGCCTTGTGGTTGTCCCAATACTCGTCGAGGGCCTGGCGCATCACCTCAGCGCGGGTGATCTTCATCACCTGGGCAAGCAAGTCAGCGTGCTCCCGCTGTTCGGCGGTCATGGGGACGAGCACCTGGGCGGTCATGCGCGCCGACGAGTCCGCGGGCTCTTCCACGGGCTCGGGGGCCTTCTTGCGCGGCTTGCGGGTTCGGGGGGTCTTGGGCTTCTCGGCGCTCTTCGACGACCCTCGGCGTCCCGCTCCCGCCGCTGGGGCGACATCTGCCAGGGCGGCGACGCCCCCGAACTGATCGGAGGCATCCAGGGCCACGATCGCGACCCCACCATCGGCCCGGGACGACGAGGACGAAGCCTGCCCCGAAAGCGTCCTCTCCGAAACAGCCGGGGGCGCCTCCCCCGGCGAGCCGGCCGCACGGGGGGCCTCTTCTGCCAGCGAGACCACCTCGTAGGCCACCGAGGGGCTCGCCTCCACGGACACTGCGGCGGACGAGGCCGGCGCGGGGGCCTCTTGGGCTTCCCGAGCCTGATCGGCCTCCTGGGCGGCGCCGATGAAGGCGGCCGCGGCCCGGGCGGCGTCCATCTGGGCGCGCAAGTCCTTCTTAGCCATTGACTTCTCCCATGAGCTCGTCGATGAAGAATCGGTAATCGTAGGCCACCTTGGCCGAGGGCGCGTAGTCGAACAGCGACTGCTTGACCGCCTGGGCCTCCTTGATGACCGTGGCCTCGCGAATCCAGGCCCTGAACACCTTGGTGTCCAGCTCGGCGGCCATGGCCTCCGCGTCCTCGTGGATGACCCGCGAGATGGAGGTGCGCGGATTGTAGCGCGTGAGCAGGATGCCGGCGATCTTCAGATCGGGGTTGGTGTACTCGCGGATGGCCTCGATGGTGGCCGCCAGATCGGTCACGCCGTCGAGGGAGTAGGCATCGGCCTGGGCCGGAATGACGACCCAGCTTGCCGCTGTGAGGGCGTTCACCGTGAGGGTGCCCAGAGCCGGGGGCGTATCCAGGATGGCGTAGTCGTAGTCGCCGGCCACGGCGGCCAGGGCCTTGCGGAGCCGGTAGTCCTTCCCGACGCTCGGCATGAGGTCGTCGGCCTTGCCGTTCAGGCGGCTGGCAGGCACCACGGCGTAGCCGTCGATGACCTGGGCCGCTTCGGCGATAGTGGCCTCCCCCGTGAGCACCTCGAGGGAGGAGGGCACGCCGGCGCAGGCGGCCTTGAGCGTCGTCGAGAGGTTCATCTGCGGATCCAGGTCGACGTAGAGCACCCGGGCGCCGTCCTGAGTCAGCTTCGCCCCGATGGCCAAGTTGGTCGTGGTCTTCGCCACGCCGCCCTTCTGCGAGGCCGCAGCCAATGTAATCATCCCGCTATCCTTCCCTGCTTCCCTTCCCGGGCACCGCGAGAGGGCCCAGTGCTCCCATGGTTGATGAAGCATACTATAACATATAATGTTGTTAGGAATATAGGGTGTAATGACCTGGGGATTTCGATTTACATAACAAGCGCCGATGCCAGCGCGCTCGGCGCGAAGGCCCCCTCCTCCGTCACGATGGCGGCGATGAGCGAGGCCGGGGTCACATCGAAGGCCGGGTTGTAGAGGGCCACGCCCTCGGGCGGATGCGGGCACACCTCGGATCCGTCGCGCTCCTCAATGGGAATAGCGGCACCGTCGGCCGTGGCAACATCCACGGTGCTGACCGGCGCGGCCACGAAGAAGGGCACCGCGAAGTGATGGGCCAGAACCGCCACACCAAGGGTGCCGATCTTGTTCGCCACATCCCCGTTGGCCGCGATGCGGTCGGCCCCCACCACCACGGCGTCGATGCGGCCGGCGGCCATGAGGCTCGCGGCCATGTTGTCGCAAAGAAGCGTCGCGGGAACCCCGGCCCGAGCCAGCTCCCACACCGTCAGGCGGGCCCCCTGGCCCACGGGCCGCGTCTCGTCAGCCCAGACGCGCTCCACGAGCCCCTCGGCAGCCGCGGCGTACACCACGCCGAGGGCCGTGCCGTAGAAGGCCGTGGCGAGGCTGCCGGCGTTGCAGTGGGTAAGGATGCGCAGCGGCCGTCCCAGAGCCCGGGCCCGGTCGCGCAACAGGGCCGCGCCCGCGGCTCCGATGCGCCGGTTGGCGGCCTCATCCTCAACGATGAGGCCTTCTACGAGCCCGTACAGAGCCTCGGACACCTCTTGGGCCGCCTGTCCCCCATCCAGGGCTCCAAAAGCCGTCTGAAGGGCCCTGCGCACGGCCCAGGACAGGTTCACCGCCGTGGGACGGGCCTCGGCTACCTCAGAGGCCACAGCCTCCAGAGCCCCCCGGAAACCCCAGCCATCCGCTGCGGCCAAGAAGGAGGTTCCCCCAAAGGAGCAGAAATCCTCCGCGCGTCGGCCCGGGCCGACGCGCGAACCGGCGAGCTCGAAGGCCGCGAGCATGACCGCGGCCGCTCCCGCCACGCCTATGGCCGGGGCGCCGCGCACAGCGAGGGTCTTCACCGCATCCACCACGACACGCCAGTCCGCCGTGCGAATCCACGTAAGCTCGCCGGGCAGGGCCCGCTGGTCGATCATCACGACTCGCGGCTTTCCCTCCTCCCGCTCGACGTAGATGGTCCGGGGCAGGTTATCGAGATGCAACGTCATCGCCGGCTCTTTCTTTTTCAACTTTTTGGCTGTCAAGCCTTTAATGGTAATTTGTAATACGCTAGTTTGTATCTGCCAACGGTGTAAGTCCCGAAACGTGCTGGCAGTGCCTTCTGAATCTATTGGCTCGTCCAACAAGGCAGGAGGTGATGGCCTATGGAGCTTACCATGTTTATCTTGCAGCTGCTGACCGCTCTCACGGGGTTGGCAACGGCAGCGGTGAAACTCTATACCCAGAGCACCGAGCAGAAACGGCAGGGGTTTGATAAAGAAGCCTCGAGTGATAGCGCACTCGAGGCTCACAAACCCAACGGCACTGCCCGCTAACGGCCGGGCCTCCGTTGGCGCCCATTCTAGCAAGTTCCCCCGCCCTGCGCAAGAGCGAAAGGGCCGCATCGCCGACCGATGCCGTCAAGACCCCTCCCTGAAAGAAAGGCGCGGGAGGGCCGAAGCCTTCCCGCGCCTTGGGCGATGCGTAGTTGCACGCTACCGTTGCGAATACGGGCGCGAACGCCGGCGCGCCGCAACCGGCGAAAGCGCCCTAGCGCTGCTGGATGGCAGCCTGAGCGGCGGCCAGGCGGGCCACCGGCACGCGGTAGGGAGAGCAGCTCACGTAGTCCAGGCCGATACGGTTGAACGTGTGGATGGACTCCGGATCGCCGCCGTGCTCGCCGCAGACGCCGCACACGATGTCCGGGTTGCCCTCGTGGCCCAGCTCGACGCCCATCTCCACGAGCTTCGCCACACCGGGATCGATGGTGGCGAACGGGTTGTAGGGCAGCAGGTGCTCGGCCAGGTACTGCGGCACGAACTCGCCCTCCACGTCGTCGCGGCTGAAGCCGAAGGTGGTCTGGGTGAGGTCGTTGGTGCCGAAGGAGAAGAAGTCGGCCTCGGTGGCGATCTCGTTGGCGGTGACGGCTGCGCGCGGCAGCTCGATCATGGTGCCCACGGGGATGGACAGCTCCACGCCCTCGGCCTCGGCGACCTCGGCGATAGTGGCCTCGGCCACACCGCGCAGCTTCGCCAGCTCGGGCAGCACCGACACGAGCGGGATCATGATCTCCGGCTTCGGCGCGAAGCCTTCCTTCTGCAGACGGGCGCAGGCGGTGGCGATGGCGCGCACCTGCATCACGGGCAGGATGGGGTACACGATGCCCAGACGGCAGCCGCGCATGCCCAGCATGGGGTTCTGCTCGGCAAAGCCGTCGATCTTCTCCAAAAGCGCGCGCTTCTCGGCGATGACGTCGGCCGAGGCGCCGGACACCTCCAGCTTGGCGATCTCCACGTCCAGCTCGCGCGGGCTCTCCAGGAACTCGTGCAGCGGCGGGTCCAGCAGGCGCACGATGACCGGCAGGCCGTCCATGGCCTTGAACATGCCGTAGAAGTCGCCCACCTGGGCCTCGTAGAGATCAGCCACGGCCTTCTCGCGGATGAGCTCGTCGTCGTTCAGGATGAAGGTCTGGATGATCTGCTTGCGGTCGCCCAGGAACATGTGCTCGGTACGGCACAAACCGATGCCCTCAGCACCGAAGCCGCGGGACAGCTCGGCGTCCTCGGGATTGTCGGCGTTGGCGCGCACGCCCAGGGTGCGGAACTCGTCGGCCCACTCCAGAATGGTGTCCAAATCGCCGGTCAGCTCGGGCAGCACCAGATCCACCGCGCCCAGCACCACGATACCGGTGGTGCCGTCGATGGAGATCATGTCGCCCTCGCGGATGACGATGTCGGTGCCGGCGATGGCCGCCTCCTTCTTGGCCGCGTCGATCTTCAGGGCCTCCACGCCGCAGACGCACGGCGCGCCCATGCCGCGGGCGATAACGGCCGCGTGGGAGGTCTTCCCGCCATGGGAGGTGAGGATGCCCTCGGCGGCGATCATGCCGGCCAAATCGTCGGGGTTGGTCTCCCAGCGCACGAGCACGCACTTGCGGCCGGCCTCGGTGGCGGCCACGGCGTCGGCGGCGGAGAAGACGGCCTCGCCCACCGCGGCGCCCGGGGACGCGTTCAGGCCGCGGGCCACCACGTCGTAGGTGGCGTCCTTGTCGAACTGCGGGTGCAGCAGCTGGTCGAGCTGGTCGGGGGCCACGCGCATGACGGCCTCCTCCTTGGAGATGAGGCCCTCGCGCTCCATGGCGATGGCGATGCCGAGGGCCGCCGCGGCGGTGCGCTTGCCGGCGCGGGTCTGGAGCATCCAGAGCTTGCCCTGCTCGATGGTGAACTCGATGTCGCACATATCGCGGAAGTGGTTCTCCAGCACGCCGAAGATCTCCTCCAGCTGGGCGCCGGCCTCTTCCAGGCCCTCCACTTCCTTCAGCTCGGCGATGGGGCTCGTGTTGCGGATGCCGGCCACCACGTCCTCGCCCTGGGCGTTCACCAGGTAGTCGCCGTAGAACTCCTTGGCGCCGTTGGCGGGATTGCGGGTGAAGGCCACGCCGGTGGCGCTGGTGTTGCCCTTGTTGCCGAACACCATGGACTGCACGTTCACGGCCGTGCCCAAATCGTCGGCGATCTTGTTGGTGGCGCGATAGAGCACCGCGCGGGGGTTGTTCCAGGAGCCGAACACGGCCTCGATGGCCAGCTGCAGCTGCACCATGGGATCCTGCGGGAACTGCACGGCGCCGTCGACCACCAGCGTCGGGTAGGCCTCGCCATCGACGTTGTCGGCGAAGATGGTCTTGAACTCGCCCACGAGTTCCTGCAGGTCATCGGCGGTCAGGTCGGTGTCGGAGGCGGCACCGCGGTCGTTCTTCATGGCCACGATGGCGTTCTCGAACAGGTCGCCGTCCAGGCCCATGACCACGTTGGAGAACATCTGGATGAAGCGGCGGTAGGAGTCCCAGGCGAAGCGCGGGTTCTCGGTCTGCTTGATGAGGCCCTGGATGGAGGCGTCGTTCAGACCCAGGTTCAGCACGGTGTCCATCATGCCCGGCATGGAGAAGGGGGCGCCGGAGCGGACGGAGACGAGCAGCGGGTCCTCGGCGTCGCCGAGACGCTTGCCCATGCGCTCCTCGAGGTCGGCGCGGTACTCGGCGATGGTGTCGAGGGCGCCTTCGGGCCACACGTTGCCGGCGTTGGCGTACTCCATGCAGGTCTGGCAGGTGATGGTGAATCCCGGAGGCACCGGCAGGCCGATGTTGGCCATTTCGGCGAGGTTGGCGCCCTTGCCGCCGAGCACCCACTTCATGTCGGTGTTGCCCTCGGTCACGTTGTTCCCGTTGGCGTCCTTGCCGAAGGCGTAGACGCGCTTCACTGCTTCTGTCACCTTACTTCTCCTTAAGCTGTGCACGCGTGCGTGCGGCTTACCTTTCCGCCCGAACCGGTGACAGGCCTCGCAGCACCCGCGAAACGGCGCAACGCCACAGGCTGCCGCCCCATGGCGCCGCGAGCCGCCCGGGTGCCGGGGCGCTTGCCGCACCGACCCTGACGCGCTCATAAATGAACTGCCCTGATTATAGGCCATTTCACGGCTCCGGGTATCGCCAAGCCCCATCCAGCTGCCGCAGTACCGCAAAATCTCCCCAGCGGCGATCCCCCGCTCCCGCAGCAGCCATGGCGAGCGCGGCATCCGGAGGCGGCGGCCGTGGCTCCAATGAGCGTGGCGGTCAGCGAAACGGACGATCCGCGGCGTCGGACGATCCGCGGCGTCGGACGCGGCAGCAGCTGCGATCCGCGGCGTCGGACGCGGCAGCAGCTGCGATCCCGGCGAGCGGAGCGGCGGTCGGGCGCGGCAGCAGCTGCGATCCGCGACGTCGGGCGCGGCAGCACTGCGATCCCGGCGAGCGGGGCGGCGGTCGGGCGCGGCAGGAGGGCATGGCGGCCCGCCGCGACACCCGACCGCGGCACGCCCCCGCCCCCGAGGGCTACGGCACGCCCCCGCCCCCGAGGGCTACGGCACGCTCCCGCCCCCGAAGGCTGCGGCGCCAGCGCCCCCGAAGGCTGCGGTGCCAGCGCCCACCCCCATGGCGGGAGACATCCCCCGAGCAGCCAGTCCCCCCCCCACAGCCGATGGAGCCCGTTGCCGGGACATCAAGCGGATACTCGCCGTTTTTCCACGATGTGAACGGTTCGTTCGCCAATTTGCGGCAGACAACGACCCACAGACGCCCTTCTCCCCAACTTTTTCGCCCGAAATCACCGATGCGCCCGTGCAGGCCGGCAATTACCGGCAGCAAGGGATATTCGTATCCCGCTTCAGACGCAAAGTACGGCGCTTTTTCACGATGCTCCCGTGCAAATCGTCACTTTGTGCCGCGTCGGCAGCCCTCCGCCGTGAGGTCATAGCCCGCCGCCCCAGCCCATGACGCCCCGGTGGCCTTCCCTTTTGATTTTACCGACGGATGTCTTTTCTTACTGGCGGATGTCCGGCCCGACAGTGCAGAGGAACCCCCTGAAACCGAAGAAAAGCCTGTTCAGATGTTCGTGAAGACAGCATGGCGACACCGACGCGACGCACCGGCGGTTTGGGGACGGTTCCGCAGGGTCTTGAAATGCGGCAGCCTTTCCCCCTATAGTCCCTGCACCACCATTGGACCGGCTCGGCATGACCCTCGGCTGGATCGCGGAGAGGATTCCCTATGCGTTTAGCGCTCTACGGCAAAACCGCTCTCTCGGTTTTAATGACCCTGCCCTCCATCGATCGCGACCGCGCGGTGGCGCAGGAGGCCCTCGACGGCTGCCAGCCCACCGCGCAGGCCCTCCGCTACGTTCGCCGTCGCTATCCGCAGCTTCCCGACCCGCTGCACCTCCTCGCCCCTCGATGGGAGCGCGCGCTCGGCACGGCGGCGGCATTACACAGCGCGCGGGCCCCGCTGCCCGCGGGCTCCCTGCTCAAAATCCACAGCGGCATTTACGTGCCATCGTGCGAGCTCTGCCTCGCCCAGCTCGCACGAGAGTCCACCGATCAGGAACTCATCTTGTACGGCGGTCTGCTCTGCGGGTCATTCGCCATCGATCCCATCTGTGCCACGGGCCTGCGCGAGCGCGCACCTCTGACGGACGTTGCGACCATAGCCCGATTCGCCCGCCTTCATCCCGGAATCAAGGGGCTGAAGGCCCTGCGCCGCTGCCTACCCCACATGACCGAGCTGGCCGCCTCGCCTCCCGAGGTATTTCTGCGCATGGCCCTCTGCCTCCCCCACCGCCTCGGCGGATTCGGCTGCGAGGGGGCTCTCGTCAACCATGCGATTCCCTTGGGCAAGCGCGGGCAAAACCTGGCAGGGCGCTCCTCGCTCGTTCCCGATCTCTACTGGCCCGGCTGCCGGCTCGATGTCGAATACGATGCCGATTCCGTACACCTCACCAGCCACCAAGCCATGCTCGACGCCACAAAACGGCTCGCGCTGGAGGCCGAGGGCTACCGGGTAATCACAGTCACCTCTCTGCAGCTCGGCAGCAGCCGGCACATGGCCAATGTGGCCCGCGAGGTGAGCCGCTGCGCCAAGCGGCCCATGCGCATCCGAAGCAAGCGCTTCCCTAAAAGCCATCGATCCCTTTTCGCCCTGGACTGGTCGCTGCGAACGCTCTTCAAGACCCCCGATCAATATGAGAACAGCCGGGATGCCGGAAAGCCCGGCAAGAGCACCGCGCCGAGACCCGATCGCGAGTATTAAGGGGCAGCATGGCGGCGAGGAAGTGTCGTGGCGATAGCGGGGCGAACGAGGGACGGCAGGGCGATGGCGGGCGCGAGGGGGCACGCCGGGGTGCGGCCGCGGACGATGGGGCCGCACCAGAGCACGGCCGTAAACGACGGAGAGGCTGCACCGAGGTGTGGTCGGAAGCGATGAGGGATCGCCGCGAAGCGCGACATCAAACGACGAGGAGGGGAAGCAGGGCAATGATCAGGGCGACGACTCGGCAGCGGAGCGGCAGCCGAGGCGGCGACCCGGCGGCGGAGCGGCAGCCGAGGCGGCGACCCGGCGGCGGAGCAGTGGCCGAGGCGGCGACCCAGCGGCGGAGCGATACCCGGGCGGCACCCGGGTATCGCTCCTTTTTCGCGACAGCTCCAGGGAAGATGTCCGAAAATGCCGATATGATCGGGCGATTCGGCATTTTCGGACAGCTCTTTGCGCCAATTGCAGAGGATGGAGGGAGAAGCTGCCTGTTTTTTGCGGTATGCACGGGCCAACCGTAGTTTTCAGCCGCAAATAACTGCCAGGAGAGATCGCAGAGCCGCTAGCGCGTCGCAAAAGCACGATGTGCTCGAGCACATCGTGCCTCTCGGCCGCATTCCCCGAATAAAAAACTTCCGAGCCTCTATAGCACCGAAAAAAATGCGAGGTATCCGGGCACATCGTGTTTCTCGGCCGCTCCCCCGACCGCGCCGCGAGCCGCACCCCTCCCCGCAGCCGCGCCCCGGGCGGCAGCACCGCCGCAGGCTGGCCTCTCGACCGCCAGCGCACCCCGACCCCGACCGTGCCGCGAGCCGCACCCCTCCCCGCAGCCGCGCCCCGGGCGGCAGCACCGCCGCAGGCCGGCCCCTCGACCGCCAACGCACCCCAACCCCGACCGTGCCGCGAGCCGCACCCCCCTCCCCGCAGCCGCGCCGCGGGCCCCGGCTCCTTCGCGGCACTTTCCCGGGCGCGGTTACGCGAGGGTTCCCTCGCCGGGCGGGTGACTGCGCTCGTAGTAGCGCAAAATCTCTTGGGCGGTCTCCTCCACGGCGCGGCCCTCGGTGTGGATGACGATGCAGCCGAGGCGCCGCATGAGAGCCCGGGAGGCATCCAGGTCGCGGTAGACGTACTCCGGGTCGGCATAGTCCTTGGTGATGAGCTGCATCTTCCCCGCCGCCTTCTTGATGCGCTTCTGGCGGATACCGATGAGCACGTCGGGGCTGATCATGAGCCCGAACAGTCGCGTGCGGTCCACATCGAAGATCTGGGAAGGCGGCTCGGTGGAGGGATCCAGGGGCACGTTGGCCACCTTGTAGCCCTGCTGTGACAGATAGATGGACAGAGGCGTCTTCGAGGAGCGCGACACGCCCAGAAGCACGATGTCGGCCTTGGTGAGATCCTCGGGGTTCTGGCCGTCGTCGTGGGCGATGGTGAACTCGATGGCGGCGATGCGCCGGAAGTAGTTGTGATCCACCACGCGCAGGGCCCCGGGCGCCCCCACAGGCTCCATGCCGCTCATCTCGGCGATGGCGTCCACGGCGCTCGTCATGACGTCCACGGCCAAAATGTTGGGGTGGCGCCCCACGAAGGCGGCCAGCTCGCGGCGAATTTCGGCATCCACGAGGGTGTAGAAGACAAGGATGCGGTCGTCGCCGAGCTCCTGCCGATGGTAGCGCACGTGCTCGGTCAGGTAGTCGTGCACCTCCTGGTAGCTCTTCACCTTCGAGAACACTTCCAGGCGCGGGTTCGTGACGCCGAACTGGGCTGCGGCGGCCCGAGCCACCACCTGGGCGGTCTCGCCGATGGAATCGGAGACCACATGGATGGTGGGCACGCGGGCCGCCCGCTCGTCAGGAGTACAGTTGTGCATGGCAACCGCCTTTTCTCTTGCAAAACGCCAAGACTTGGCCGAAAACAGGTCGGGAGGACCGCCCGTGCTCGGTCAGTCCTCGCCTTCGTGAAAAGAGGTGGGGAAATTGTACACCTCTTTTCACGAGTCTGCGGAATCTGCGCGCGGGCAATCCCCCCGACCCCTTCCCTCCTTTACCAAGAAAGCAGGGCTACGGTTGTCGAAGGCTACTTCTTGGCCATGGCGCCGAAGTCGGCGACGTGGGCGAAGGCGTTGGCGAAGCGGTTCAGCAGCTTCAGGCGGTTGGCCCGCACCTCCGGGTCGTCGTCCATGACCATGGTGGTCTCGAAGAAGCGGTCCACCGGGGCTCGCAGGGCGGCCAGGGCCACGAGCGCGTCGGCGAAGCGGTCCTCGCGCAGGGCGGCGGCCACGGCCTCCTCGGCGGCGACGACCGCCTCGGACAGCGCACACTCAACCTCGGACAGCTCGGCCTTCTTGTAGCCGGTGCCCAGCTTGACATCGCGCAGATTGTTGGCGCGGGCGAAGGCCGTGGCCAAATCGGCGAACACTTCCGGCTGCTCGGTGCGGGCGGCCTCCAAGGCGCGGGCCCGGGCGGCCAGCACCATGGGCTCCTCGATACCGCAGGCCAGCACCGCGTCGATGGTGTCGGCCTTCACGCCCGCGTCGCGCAGGGCCACCTTCTCGCGGGTGATGAAGAAGTCAATGATCTCCCGACGCACCGCGGCGTTGTCGAACTGAAGCCCCGCCTCGCGGTAGATGATGAGGGCGGCGTCGATGGCCTCCACCAGATCGATGGGCAGGCCCGTCTCCAAAATGGCCAGCACGCCCAGGGCGGCGCGGCGCAGGGCGAAGGGGTCCGACGAGCCCGTGGGCGAGGCGCCCACGGCGAACAGGCCGCAGATGGTGTCCAGCTTGTCGGCCAGGGCCACCACCTGGCCCACCACGTCGGTGGGGATGGCGTCGCCGGAGAAGCGGGGGCGGTAGTGCTCGGCGATGGCGCGGGCCACGCGCTCAGGCTCGCCGGCGGCCGTGGCGTAATAGCTGCCCATGACGCCCTGGACGCTCGTGAACTCGATGACAGCGGCCGTGACCAGGTCGGCCTTGGCCAGGTAGGCGGCCCGAGCGATGTCGTGCATCTCCTCGCGGGCGATGCCGGCCGCCGCCGTCAGGCGCGCCGACAGCTTCACCACGCGCTCGGTCTTGTCACGCATGGTGCCCAGGGCCTCCTGGAACACCACTTCGTCCAGGCGCTCCACGTAGGCGTCCAGGGGCTGCTTCAGGTCCTCCTCGTAGAAGAACTTCGCGTCGTAGAGGCGGGCCGCCACCACGCGCTCGTTGCCGTCCACGATGGTGGCCTCGCGCTCCGGATCGCCGTTGGAGACGATGATGAACTTGTTCGTCAGCTTGCCGCCGTCGTACAGCGGGAAGTAGCGCTGGTGCATGAGCATGGCGTCCACGATGATCTCCTCGGGCACCTTGAGGAACTCCTCGTCGAAGGTGCCCACCATCACCGTGGGGTACTCGGACAGGTTGATGACCTCGGTCAGGGTCTTGGCCGGCAGCTCGGCGACATATCCGGTGGCCGCCTCGGCCGCCGCCACGCCGGCGCGGATGCGAGCCTCGCGGGCCGCCTGGGTGGGCACCACGTAGGCACCCTCCACCACGGACACCAGCTCGTCGGCGCAGGGCACCGTATGGGGGCCGGGGGCCAGGAAGCGGTGGCCACGGGTGGTGTTGCCCGCCACAAGTCCGGCGTACTGGACGGGGATCACCTCGTCGCCGAGGAGGGCCACCAGCCAGCGCACCGGCCGCGAGAACATCTCGCGGGTGGTGCCCCAGCGGCAGGACTTCGGCCAGCTGATGCCGTCGATGATGCCGCGCAGCACCTCGGGCAAAAGCGCCGCCACGGGCTGGGCGGCCACGCTGCGCACGGCGTACACGTACTCGGTGCCGTTCTCGTCGCGGCGCTCCAGGGCGTCCACGTCGAGCCCCTTGCCGCGGGCAAATCCGATGGCGGCCTTGGTGGGGGCGCCGGCCTCGTCGAAGGCGATCTTGGCGGCCGGGCCGCGGAATACCTCTTCCAGGGCCTCGGTCTGGTCGGCCACGGCATCCACGATGGCGATAAGCCGGCGCGGGCTCGTGTAGATGGCCACGTCCCCATGGGGAATGCGCACGGCATCCAGAGAGGCCGGCACCAGCTCGGTCAGCTGCTCGGTGGCGCGCTTCAAGTCGAAGGCGGGAATCTCCTCGGTGCCGATCTCGAAGGCGAGGGTCGCGGTACTCGTCATCTTAGGCCTCCTTCTCGGCCGAAGCGTCGTCGGCGATGGTCACAAACTCGAAGGCGCGCTCGGTATGCTCGGCCGCAGCCGCGGCGCCAGGACAGCCGGAGGCCTCTTCCGGGTGCATCGGCACCAGGTTCGCCCCCGTTTCCGCGACAGGCTTCGCGAGCGGGTCGGGCACCTCGGCCAGCAGGGCATCCAAATCGGCGGTGTCCACGTCCATGCCCACCACGTTCTTCATGTAGGAGGCGCAGCAGGCCTTGGCCAAGGTGCGCACGCGCAGGATGTAGGCCATGCGCTCGGTGGCCGAGATGACGCCGCGGGCGTCCAGCAGGTTGAAGGCGTGGCAGCACTTCAGCACCGAGTCGTAGGCCGGCAGCGGAAGGTCGGCCTTCAGGGTGCGCAGGCACTCCACCTCACGGTCGGCGAACTCCTGGAACAGAAAATCGGTGTCGGCCACCTCGAAGTTGTACTTCGAGTACTCGCGCTCGTTTTCCAGGTACACGTCGCCGTAGGTGAACACCACGCCGTCGTCGCCGCGGGCCCACACGATGTCGAACATGTTGTCCACGCCCTGGACGAACATGGTGAGCCGTTCCAGGCCGTAGGCGATCTCCACGGGCACCGGGTCGCACTCGAAGCCGCCCACCTGCTGGAAGTAGGTGAACTGGGTCACCTCCATGCCGTCGATCCAGATCTCCCAGCCCAGGCCCCAGGCGCCCAGCGTGGGGCTCTCCCAGTCGTCTTCCACGAAGCGCACGTCGTGGGCCGCGACATCGATGCCGATGGCCTTGAGGCTTCCCAGGTACAGATCCTGGATATTCTCCGGCGAGGGCTTGATGAGCACCTGGAACTGGTAGTAGAACTGCCCGCGGTTGGGGTTCTCGCCGTAGCGGCCGTCGGTGGGACGGCGGCAGCCCTGCACGTAGCAGGTGCGCCAGGTATCGGGGCCGAGCGAGCGCAAGGTGGTGGCCGGGGCGTTGGTGCCGGCGCCCACCTCGTTGTCGTAGGGCTGCAGGACCACGCAGCCGGTGCCGGCCCAGTAGCGCTGCAGGTTCATGATGACGTCCTGGAAGGTGGGGGGCAACGTCTCCTCCACGATGCTTGCGGCATCCATTTCCATGGCTCTCCTTCTTCGGTCGGTTCCTACAATATCTCCCGCGCGACGCCAGAGGGCGGCGCCTCCACCGCGCCGAGCGCGGCGGCTCTCGCTCAGCCCTCGGGCCCTAGAGCACGCCCACGTCGGTCAGCGGCCAGTAGATGAATATCGCCTTGCCGGTGACCGATCGCTCGGCGATGGCCCCGAAATAGCGGGAATCCTGGGAATTGGTGCGGTTGTCCCCCATCACCCAGAGGGAGTCCGCCGGCACAGTATAGGGGTAGTCCACCGTGGTGCCGGGCAGGGACGTGAGGGGGAAGGACGGCTCGCCGCGGGTGTAGGGCTCGTCTTGGAGCACGTCGTCCACGTAGACCCGGCCGTCGCGCAAATCGACCACCTGGCCGCCCACGGCGATGACCCGCTTGATGAGGATGCGGCCCGCGTGATCGGGGTCGGGATCCTCGAAGGTGACGATGTCGCCGGGGGCCGGATCGCTGCTGTAGTAGGTGATCTTCTCGGAGAACACCATGTCGCCGGGCTTGATGGTCTCCTCCATGGACCCCGAGGGAATCTCGTAGGCCTGGAAGACGAAGGTGCGCAGACCCCAGGACAGCACGAGCACCATGGCCACCAGGCCGATGACGCTGAGCAGGGTGCGCAGGATGCCGGCCGACTGGCGCGGGCGCTGCTGATAGGCGGCGTGATCGCTTTCGTACATCGGTGGGCAGCCCCTTCTCTGCGGTGTGAACATACCATGAAAGGTCATGATACCCCTTCGGCCGCCCTTCGCCCTCCGGGTTCGCGAGACAACAGAAATTTCTGGTCAGCGGAAGGGCGCGGCCCCGCTAGGCCAGGGAATCGAGGAAGGCGCGGTCGGCCTCGGTGAGGGCGTCGGCCGTCGCGAAGCGCTCCAGCAGGTCGGGACGGGCGCCGGCCGTGCGAGCGAGGCTCTGCTCGCGGCGCCAACGGGCCACGGCAGCGTGGTTGCCCGACAGCAGCACGGAGGGCACCTCCATGCCGCGGAAACTCGCGGGACGCGTGTACTGGGGGTACTCCAGAAGCCCGCTCGTGAAGGACTCGTCGATGGGGCCCGCCTGCGCCCCCAGCACCCCCGGGATCTTGCGCACCACGGCGTCGATGACCACCATGGATGCCAGCTCGCCGGAGGTGAGCACGTAATCGCCCAGGGAGATCACGGAATCGGCCAAGGTGTAGACGCGCTCGTCGATGCCCTCGTAGTGGCCGCAGATGAACAGCAGATGCCCCTCGGCGGCCAGCTCGGAGGCATAGGCGTCGTCGAAGGTGCGCCCCTGGGGCGCGAGGAAGACGATCTTGGGCGCGCGGCTCCCCTCGGTCGGGATCGCCGGGGGCGAAGCTACGGAGTACCCTGATTCGCTCAGACAGTCCTCGCTTGGTGAAACAGTCCACTGGACTGTTTCAGTCGCTGCGGAACTCGCTCGGTCAGGGCACCCCGTATCTTCGCCGGGCTCAACCTCAGCAGAGGCCAGTTTCACTTCGACGATTTCTTTCCCGAGGATCTCTTCCACCGCTTCGAAGATGGGCTCGCACTTCATGACGAGGCCGGCGCCGCCGCCGTAGGGATCATCATCGGTGGTACGGTGGCGATCGTGGGTCCAATGACGCAGGTCGTGGGCGCGAAATTCCAGTAGGCCCTTCTCCTGGGCGCGCTTCATCATGGACTCCCCCATGACCGAGTCGTACATATGGGGGAAGGTGGAGAGGGTCTCAATGAGCATGGGCGGTCCTTTGCCGTTGGAAGTGAGCGACCGGGCGCCCTAGAGGTCGAGCAGGCCGTCGGGGCAGGTGAGGCGAATGAGGCGGCGCTCTTCGTCCACCGCGGCGATGAAGGCGTCCACGAGGGGCACCAGGGTCTCGCGGCCGTCGGGACGGGCCACGGCGAGCAGGGGCTGGGTAGCGCGCTCGTCGAAGGAGGCCACCTCCCCCACATAGCCAGCCCGGACGTCCTCCACAGACCAGCCGGACCAGTCGGGCAGGGCCTCGGCCTCTTCCAGCACTGCCAGATCCACCGCTTCCTCGCGCACGAGGACGCGCCGCCCGGCGAGCATCTCCGCCACGGTGAGGTCCTCCACGCCCTCGAAGAACACGAGGGCCTCGGCCTCCGACAGCGCCTGCACATCGCGCACCCGGGCGCGGCGGGGCGCGTCGATGACCGGCGGCACGAAGGCCGCCTCCAGGCCCTCGTGCAGCAAAGCGGGAAGGCCCGACGCACCCCGTGCGACGAGCCCTCCGTTCAAATTCTTTGGCTTCGCCAGATAGGCGACATCGATCCAACCGCGCATTTAATCGATGAGCTCCACCTCGACGAGCTTGCCCGTGCGCGAGGCAGCGGCGCGGGCCAGCGTGCGGATGGCCTTGATGACGCGGCCCTGACGGCCGATGACCTTGCCGGCATCGCCCTCGGCGACGCGAATCTCCACGACGATGCCGCCGTCATCGGCCTCGGTGGCGACGACCTCCAGCGCATCGGCCTCCTCCACGAGGGGGCGCACGATGGCGTCGACGAGACCGGCGAGATCCTCAGTCAGATCAGCCATGGCTTAGGCGTTCTCGCGGGCGACCTTGATGAGACGCTCCACGGTATCGGTGGGCTGGGCGCCGTTGGCCAGCCACTGGTCCAGCTTCTCCATGTCGAACTTGATGAGGTGCGGATGGCAGCAGGGGTTGTAGCGGCCCACCTCCTCGATGAAGCGGCCGTCGCGCGGAGCGCGGGAATCGGCGACGACGATGCGGTAGTACGGGCGCTTCTTGGCGCCGTGGCGAGCGAGGCGAATCTTGACTGCCATGAAATGGAACTCCTTCTACAACTGATATTTCTCTATACGCAAGCACTGCTCGCACAGTGCGGCGAAAACAGCAATTGCTTATATTACGGCTTCGCGCTCCGTTTGACAAGCGCCCGTCCATGAACTATCCACGGACGGCAAACCCCCGGGGCGCGAAACGGCCTGGGGCCAGCACGGGCCCGCCCCTCCCTCAGGCCAGGGGCACCACCCGGGTGGCGATGCGGGCGGCCAGGGCCGGGGAATGGGACACGAACACGAGCCCCAGGTCACGGGCTCGGGCCTCGGCCAGCAGCACCGACCAGATCTGGGCCTGGGTCACGGCGTCGAGCATGGTGGACACCTCGTCGGCGATGAGGTAGCGCGGGGACGCGGCCAGGGCCCGAGCGATGCAGAAGCGCTGCAGCTCGCCGCCGGAGAGCTCCCGGGGATAGCGGGTCAGCCACCGGTCCCGGATGCCCAGCAGGGCGCGCAAGCGCTCCACTTCCTCGGGCGCGGCCCCGGCCTCGGCCAGGACGGCAGCCATGGTCTGGCGCGGGTCCACGGTCAGCTCGGGATGCTGGCCCACGAGCTGCACCGGGCAGCGTCCGCGCCGCGGCAGGGGCGCCCCGTCCACGAGCACCGTGCCCGCGCGGGGCCGCTCGTAGCCGGCCAAGATGCGGGCCAGGGTGGTCTTGCCCGCCCCGGAGGGGGCCGCCAGCTGCACCCGCTCGCCCGGGGCCACGGCCAGGGAGAACCCCTCGTAGAGCAGCGGGCCGCCCCCGTAGCCGAAGGCGATGGCGCGGGCCTCTAGCATGGGGCGCCCCCTTCCGCGGCCACTTCCTCTTCCCCGCGGTCATCACCGGGAACCGGAACGGAAGGGGGCGGGGCGAAGTCGTGCTCGGGCAGGGCGTGCCAGAGCTGGCGGCTGAAGGGGTGCGCCAGGGTGTCGGGCCCGGCGAAGCTCTCCACGGCGGTCTCCTCCACCACGGTGCCGTCGCGGAACACCGCCACGCGGTCGGCCACGGTGAGGGCCAGCTCGATGTCGTGGGTGATGAGCAGCACGCCCCCGCCCCCGTCGGCGAAGGCCCGCAGGTCGTCCAGGGCGCGCACGGCCAGATCGAGATCGAGGCCCGGGGTGGGCTCGTCGGCCACGATGAGCCTCGGGTCCTCCATGAGGGCGCAGCACAGCAGCACGCGGCGGGCCATGCCCCCCGACAGCTCGTGGGGGAACAGGCGCGCCACCGCCTCGTCCAAGCCGTAGCGGGCGAAGAGCTCGCGGCGCCGCGCGGCCCGGCGGCGCTTGTCGGCCCGGCGGGCGGCCCCGCGGCCCCGGGGCGCCCCCTCCACCTGGCGGCCCACCCGCATGAGGGGGTCCAGGCTCGCCACGGACTGGGGCACGAGCGCGATGCGGGAGCCCCGCGCGGCGGCCAGGGAGGCCGCGTCCATGGGCTCGCCGTCGAACCAGATGCGGCCGCGCACGAGGGCGTTGGGCTCGAACAGCCCGAGGACGGCGTCGGCCAGCAGGGTCTTGCCCGAGCCCGAGGCCCCCACGACGGCCAGGATCTCCCCCTCGTGGACCGACAGGCTCAGGGAGTGGATCACCTCCACCTCCCGCTGGGGCGCCTCCAGGTAGCGGCGCCACGCCGAGGGACGGCGCCGGGTCTGCCCCCGCCCCCTCGGCCCCTTCCGCGGCCTTGACGCCCTCCGCCCCCTCCCCGGCTTCTCGCCCCTCTTTTCCTCCCCTGCTTCCCCGGCCCCCTCGTCGTACATGCGGAAGGCCACGGTGAGGTCCTCTACCGTGAGCAGGTGGTGGCCGTGGGCGTGGCGGGAGGCGGCTCCGTGGGAATGGTGGTGGTGCACCGCCTGGGTGCCGTGATCGAGGGTCTCGTGAGATTCCATAGCCTTCCCCTATTCCTGGGCGCTCGCCGGATCGACGAGCCGGCGCAGGCCCGCGCCCACGCTATCGAACAACAAGACGCAGGCCACCAGGGCCGCGCCGGGAAACACCGCGAGCCACCACATCCCCGCCGAAAGATAGCCCATGGCCTCGGAGAGGATGATGCCGATGGCGGGCATCTCCGGGGGCAGGCCGAAGCCGAGGAAGGTGATGGCGGCCTCGTGGAGGATGGCGTGGGGGAACAGGAGCACGAGCCCCACGGCGAACTGGGGCAGCACGTAGGGCGCCATGTGCCGCAGGGCGATGGAGACCGGACCCGCGCCGAGACGGGCGGCCACGGCCACGAAGCCGGAGGCGCGGCACTGGAGGATCTCGGCCCGCAGGACGCGGGCGAGGCTCGGCCAATGGGTCAGCGCCACGCCGATGGTGACGCCCCAGAAGCCCTTGTCCAGCCCGTAGGAGATGAGGATGAGCAGCACGATATGGGGAATGCCCATCATGAGATCGGTCAGCCAGCTCACCGCGCCGTCGGCCCAGCGGGGGCCGAGGGCCGCCGCGGATGCCAGGGCCAGGGCGATGAGGGAGGAGGCCACGGCCGCGCCGAGCCCCACGAGGATGCTCGTGGACAGGCCCGCGAGCGTGCGCAGGAACATGTCGCGGCCCATCCAGTCGGTGCCGAAGGGGTGGGCCCAGGAGGGCGCGAGGTTCTTGGCGGCGAAATCGGTGGCCTGGGCGGCCGGGCCGAGCAGCGCCCCGGCGATCACCACCAGGGCCAGGGCCACGGCGGCCCCCAGAGCGAGCCCGGCGGCCCGGCGGCGGTTCGGCAGGCGCCGGACGCGGGGAGCCGACAGCACCGGGGCCGCGGCGGCCTCGGGCGCACCGTTGGGAGCAGCGGCGCCGCGCAGGGCGGCAGCGTCATCGGTCATGGCCCTCCCCTTTCTCCGAGCCCCGGACATCGGCCCGCACCGGCCGCATGCGAGGATCCACGAGGCCGTAGACGAGGTTCGCGGCCAGATTCCCCGCGAACACGAGGGCCGCCGACACGAGCGCGATGGCGGCCAGCAGGGCCACGTCCCCGCCGAGACCGGCCGTGACGGCGGCCTGGCCGAGGCCGGGGTAGCTGAACACCTCTTCCACGAGCACCGAGCCGCCGAAGATCTCGGCCACCTGGGTGCACTGGAGGGTGATGGCCGGCAGGGCGAGGTTGCGCAGGCCGTGGCGCACCATGACCC
Source organism: Adlercreutzia muris (assembly GCF_041223505.1). Taxonomy (NCBI): domain Bacteria; kingdom Bacillati; phylum Actinomycetota; class Coriobacteriia; order Eggerthellales; family Eggerthellaceae; genus Adlercreutzia; species Adlercreutzia muris. The sequence goes on along the minus strand of NZ_JBCLQK010000005.1, from coordinate 143,258 downwards.
GGCCGCGGCTCTCCCCCCGGGCCCGGGCGAAGCGCGCGAAGTCGCTGCCCATGACCTCGATGGCCTTGGCCCGGGTGTGCAGGGCCACGTTGGCCACCCCCACCACCGACAAGGTGATGGCCGGCAGGGCCATATGGTGCAGGGCGTCGGCGAAGGTGACCTCGGAGGCGGCCATGCCTGCGGGCACCGAGAAGCCCAGGGGGAACCAGCCGAGCCACACCGAGAACACCATGAGCAGCAAAAGGCCCACCCAGAACGTGGGAGAGGCGGCCAGCACGAAGCAGTAGGCCCGCACGGCCCGATCCACCGGGCGCCCCTCGTTCAGGGCCGCCGCCACGCCCAGGGCGAAGCCGAGCGCGCCGGAGACGACCCAGGCCACCCCCATGAGGGCCAGGGAGTTGGCGGCCCGGGAGGCGATGACCTCGGCTACGGGGGCGTTGTAGCGCAGCGACGTGCCCATGTCCCCCTGCAGCAGGGCGCCGGCCCAGGCGAGGAACCGCTCGGTCACGGGCGCATCGGAGCCCCAATAGGCCGCCAGGGCCGCCCGCTTCTCCTCGCTCATGCCGAGCAGGGCCGCCTGGCCCACGTTGGCCTGGACGGGATCGATCGGCGAGAGGCTCACCAGGGCGAAGGTGACCACGGCCACGGCCCCCATGAGCAGCGCGAACCGCCCGATCTGGCCTCCGATGAATCTGATGACATTATATGACATAATAGTTATAGCGCCCTTCCGTGCGCCGGGGCAGGTCGGCGGGGCCCATCGCCCCCTACTTCCACGACCAGCGATCGACGTTGTTGACCAGGCTCCACCCATGGCCGTGGGGGTGGGGCTTCTGCGCGGCCACGGCCAGGCCCTCCCGCTCGAAGTAGAGGTGGTCTACGTTGGCAAGCCATACCCAGGTGGCCGCCCCCTCCGGCGCCACGCCGGTCTGGGTGGCATCGTCCCACTGGGCCGCCTGGTAGAGGGGAAAGGATTCCTCCACGGTGCGGGCCGCCTGGGCCGCTTCCAGATGGGCGTCCACCGTGGCGTCGCCGTACTGGGCGTAGTTGCCCCAGCCGGCGGAATGGGTCAGCTCGAAGAGCTCCACTGGGGCGTTGGAGCCCCAGCCCCACAGCACCGGGTCGGCGTACTGGCGTAGGTAGATGTCGTCCCAGCTGGCCCCCTTGGGAGTCACGGCGATGCCGAGGGCCGCGCACTGGTCGGCGAAGTCGTAGGCCAGGGCCTGGCGGGTGGAATCGCCGGCCGCGTAGTACAGGTCGAAGGCGCAGGGCACCCCGTCGCGGGAGCGCATGCCGTCGTCACCCCGCTGCCAACGGGCCTCGTCCAGCAAGCGCTCGGCAGCCGCCCCGTCGGTTTCCACGCGCATGGCCGCGCTCGACCAGGGCATGCCGTCGGCCACGGAGTAGGCCGGCCGCCCGAAGCCGGCGAGCACCCGCTCGATCATGACCTCGCGGTCGATGCCGTAGTTGAGCGCCCGGCGCACGGCAATGTCGCTCGTCACGTCGTTGCCGCCCACATAAACCATGTCGCCATCCACCACCACGTCGGTGCCGGCCGGATTGCACGGCAGCGAGATGCCCCGGGAATCCACCGACGCGCAGTCGAGCAAGGTGTAGCCCGCCGGCACCGCCCCGGCCAGGGAGGCGGAGGTATAGGCCACGTCCGCCAGGCCCGAGCTTGCCGCGGCCAGGGAGGCGTCCTCCTCCATGAACAGCACTACCACACGGTCCATGAGCGGCTTCTCGCCGTAGTAGTCGGGATTGGCCCGCAGAATGACCTGCTGGCCGCGGTCCCACTGCTCGAGCATATAGCGGCCGCTGCCGATGGGGTTCGCGCCGTAGTCGGACCCGTAGGCATGGGCCGGCACGATGCCCACCACGGCCAGAGTGTACAGAAGCGCGTTGTTGGGCCGCTTCATGGCGATCTCGCAGGTCACCGCATCGAGAGCCCGAGCCTCGGCCACCATGGACAGGTCGGCCTCAGCCGCCGCCCCCTGGGCGATGCCGTTGATGGTGAAGGCCACGTCCTCGGCCGTAAGCGGCACCCCGTCGGTGAAGACCGCGTCGTCGCGAATGGTGAAAGTCCAGGTGAGACCATCCTCAGAGCAGTTGTAGGCCACGGCCAGATCGTTCACGAAGGAAAGATCGTCGTCGGTGGCGATAAGGGTGGACTGGATGAGGGGCTCGTGCACATGCTCGCCGGCGCCCCAGCCCATGAGCGGATCGAACCCGGCCGCCGGCTCCGAGGAGGGCGTCATAGTCACGATCACCTGAGATTCGCCGTTCGGGCCGGCGCCAGCGCCTCCGGCCGCCGAAGCTCCGGCGCCCGTCGCGGTGCCTTCCCCGCCGCCGGCACAGCCCGCCAGCAGCCCCGCACTCGCTGCGCCGGCCAGCGCCGCAGCCCGCATGAAGTCTCGTCTCGTCAGGGCCATCCCCCGCTCCTCTCATCGTGTTACGTTCTCTCAACACGTAACAATACCACAGATGCTCCGTCAGTGTTACGAAAACCAAATTCGTATGCCTAATGGCCCATGCGAAAGGTGAATGCCACCGCACGCGGGAGCAACCCCTTTTCCACCTGCCCCCATCGCCCCCTGCCTCTTGCCCCTCTTCGTCCTTCGCCCTCTGGCCTGCCCCTTCGCCCCCTCGCCCCATTACAGTTAGAGCCGCCCCGCAAGGGCGGCTCTCTTTATCTTCCATTGCGAGGAGGCTACGATGGGGGCGGCCCTGACGGGCTGCTGGCCGGCCGCGCCGGATGGCCCTTCGCCCCTGCCTCTCCAGAAGGCCCGGGGGGTGTTGCCACCGGCGCGGCCAGGCCGCGGGCGGACGACTGATAGAGATCTGCCGGGCGCGCGGCGCCACGGCCGGGTAATGTGGGTGTCGCGGGCCCGCGGCGGGACCGGCCGGCCGACCTTCGGAGAGGATACATCATGGAAGAGAGGGGCACAACCGCGGCGGTGCTCGGCCTCGACGTCGGCAAGGCGTCGCACTGGGCCTGCGGCATCGACTCCTCGGGGCGCGTGGTCCTGAGCGGACGGGTCGCCAACAGGGCGGCCGACGTGGACGCCGTGCTGGCGCGCGCGGGCTCGGGGGCGCTGGTGGTGGTCGACCAGAAGCGCAACATCGGCGCGCTGGCCGTCGCGAGGGCCCGCGCCGCCGGCAACCCGGTCGCCTACCTGCCGGGATCGGCCGAGAAGGCCCTGCGCGACGCCGAGGCCGGCGTGGCCAAGACCGACCGCATAGACGCCGAGGTGATCGCGAGGGCCGCGCCGGGGACGCCCCATGTGCTGAGGCCGCTCGCCGAGGAGGCCCCGCGGGCGGCCTCCGTCCGGCTGCTGGCCTCCCAGCTGGACTTCTGCACGGGGTCGAGGACCCGGGCGAAGAACCGCCTGCGGGCGGTGCTCCTGGAGGCCGACCCGGCGCTGGAGGCCGCCGTCGACCCCTCCTGCGCCTGGCACATGGCGGTGCTGGCCGAGATTGGGGGGCCGGCGGACTGCGCCGAGGCGGGCATCAGGCGGTTCGGGGCGGTGGCCGAGCGGGCGGGCGGCGCCTCGCGGGCGGCCAGCTCGCGGCTCTGGGGCGCGCTCGCGGCCTCGGCGTCGGCCGGGAGGCCGTCGGCTCCGGCGGAGGGGGCGCTCGCCCGCATGCTCGCCCGCGACATCCTTGCGCTGGACGGGGAGGCGCCCGAGCTGCGGGCCCTGATGGCCGCCGAGCTGGAGTCCGACGAGACGTACCGCTGCCTGCTCACGGTGCCGGGCGTCGGCCCGAAGACGGCCGCCGCCCTGGTCGCCGCCGTCGACGTCTCGCTGTTCCCCAGCCACGACAAGCTCGCGAGCTACTGCGGGGTCGCCCCGGCCGACAGCCAGTCGGGCACGAGCGTCAGGTCGGCCAGGCCGCAGCGCGGCGGGAACAAGACCCTGAAGAACCTGCTCATATTCTCCTGCAACTCGCTGGTCGGCACCGGGAACAGGTTCGGGAGGTACTACGAGGAGTGCCGGGCGAGGAACATGCGGCACAACGCCGCCCTCAAGGCGGTGGCGCGCAAGAGGCTCAAGGTGATCTGGGCCATCATGAGGAACCCGAGGCCCTACGAGGAGCCCGTCGCGTAGGCGCCGCACCGATCCGCGGCCCCCGGAGGGGGCCTGGCTCGGTGCGCCCGAATCCCTGCTGCACCGAGCCAGCCAAGGGGTTGACAAAACTATAGAGACACCCCCCTTCGTCCCCTGCCCCCTTCGCTTTTTCGCCTACCCTCCTGCCCCCGCCAAAGCTAGCGCTGTCCTTTTCCGGCGCAAAATGTCGATCTGCCCGTGCACACCGTCATTTCGGGGCACATTTCTCCTCGAAGTGGCGCCGATAGCGGCCTTTTCCGACCCAAAATGACGATCCGCCCGGGCACACCGTCATTTTGCGGCAGAAAAACGCACAGACTGGACCCATCGGCGGCTCCCTTCGCCAGAAATCAACGGTCTGCCCGTGCACACCGTCATTTCGGGGCGCCGAGGACACTGCCGCCCGCGAGAACGCCTTCCCGTAGTCCATCCCGAAACACCTCGCAGTCTCGCTGCGGATTTCCATCGAATGCCTCATCGCCCCCCTCCCGAAACAAGTGGGACTGGAAACTTTTGTTTCCAGTCCCACTATCGGGGCTCAGTTCATCCGACGCCCCCCCCTTTTTTCTCTGACTCTACGGCCTCCCCACAGCGCACTCGACCGCCGCGCTCGCCGAGGCTGTTCACTCCAGCATGTCGAACGCGGCGACTACGTCCGTACCGACTAAAACCCGCGAGATATGGGAAAGCCGCGGGCAGATCGACGCCGCCGCGGAGAAGGCCCACGCCGAGTCCACCCCGGAAGTTACTGCCCCATCATGTCCTGGATCTTCTTCAGGTCCTTCATGGACATGCCGCCCATGCCGGGCAGCCCCAAGCCGCGGCGGCGACGCCCCTTGCCCTTCTTCCCCTTCTTGCCGCGGCCACCCTCCATATCCATGCCGGCGGTGGCCTGCCTCACCATCTTCTTGGTCTCGTTGAACTTCTTCATCATCTGGTTCACCGCCGTCACGCTCACACCGGCCCCCTTGGCGATGCGGGCACGGCGGCTGCCGTTGAGCAGCTCGGGGTGCGCGCGCTCCTCGCGGGTCATGGAATTGATGATGACCTCCATGGCATCGAGCGCCCCCTCGTCCACCTGGCCCGAGGCCAGGGCCTTGTCACCGCCGGGCAAGGCGCTCACGAGCTTCTGCACGCCGCCCATCTTGCGCATCTGGGCGTTCATCATCACGAAGTCGTCTAAGGTGATGTGGCCGCGCATCATACGCTCGGCCTCCAGCTCCTCTTCCTCGGCCTGCTGCACGCGCACGGCATTCTCGATGAGGGACACCACGTCTCCCATGCCCAGGATGCGCTTGGCCATGCGGTCGGGGTGGAACACCTCCAGGGAATCGGGCTTCTCGCCCGAGGAGATGAACTTGATGGGCTTGCCGGTCACCTCGCGCACGGACAGGGCGCCGCCGCCGCGGGCATCGCCGTCCATCTTCGACATGATGACGCCATCGAAGTCCACAGCGCTGGCGAAGGCCTCCACGACGTTCACCACGTCCTGGCCGGTCATGGCGTCCACCACCATGAGGATCTGGTCGGGCTTCACGGCCTCCTTGATGGCCTGGGCCTCGGCCATCATGTCGTCGTCCACGTGCAGGCGGCCGGCCGTGTCGATGATGACCACGTCGCGCAGGTTGTCGATGGCGTCTTGGATGCCCTCCCTGGCAATGGCCACGGGATCCTTGCCGTCGCCGCGGTACACGCGCACGCCGATCTCGTCGCCCAAGGTCTGCAACTGGTCGGCGGCGGCGGGGCGGTACACGTCGCCGGCGATGAGCAGCGGGGAATGGCTCTCCTGCTTCAAACGGTAGGCCAGCTTGGCCGCGGCCGTGGTCTTGCCGGAGCCCTGCAGGCCCACGAGCATGATGACGTTGGGAATGCGGCTGCCCAGCACGAGCCGCGAATCGGTGCGGCCCAAAAGCTCGGTCAGCTCGTCCAGCACGATCTTCACGACGTTTTGGGCCGGCGTGAGCGAATCGAGCACCTCGGCGGCCAGACAGCGCTCCTTGGTGCGGGCCACGAAGGCCTTCACCACCTTGAAGTTCACGTCGGCCTCCAGAAGGGCCAGGCGAATCTCGCGCATGGCAGCGTTAATGTCGTCCTCGGTCAGGCGGCCCTTCGACCGCAGACCGGAGAAGATGCCCTGAAGGCGTTCAGAGAGATTTTCAAGCATGAGTCGTGCGCTCCTTCATCACGGAGTGGAATATCGAAACAGTATAGCGGCCTACTCGAACAGGCGCTTCCAGAAGCTCTTCTTCTCGGGCTCGGGGGCAGGCCCGGTCTCTTCGCCCTCGAATGCGCCGTCGGCGGTCAGGGCGAGCTCAGCCAGCTCGTCATCGGTGAAGGGGGCGTCGTGCCCCTCTTTGGCGGCAGGCTCATCGGCAGCCTCGGCCAGGGCCTCGGCATCGCGGTCGAGCTCGGCCAGCTCTGCGGCCTCGAGGCCCGTGGGCGTGTCCTCGGCTTCCTCAGCTACGATGGTTTCGTGGGTGCGCCGCCCGAGCGCCGCCTCCACGAGGTCGCCGTCGGCGGGCTCGGCCTCGACCTCGTCGGCCGCCTCCACAAGCGCCTCTTCCACGTCGCCCTGCTCGTCGAGCACCGCGGCCGCCTCGGGTGCAGCCGCCTCGGGAGTCTCAGCCCCAGCTTCGGGCTCAACGCCATCGGCCTCCGTCGCAGGGTCCTCGGCAGCCTCCGCCGCAACCTCGGTCGGAGCCCCTTCCAGCACGTCGCGGCGACGCTCGCCGGCCGTGACGGCCGCCTCCTTGGCGTTCTCGCCGCGCAGGCCATCCTCGGCGGCGTCGAAGCGCTCGTCGAAGGTGCCCACGAGGGCGGCGGCGAACTCATGGGGATCGAAGTCGCGCAGGTCGTCGATGCCCTCGCCCACGCCGATCTTTAAGATGGGCAGGTCCAAATCATGGCTCACGGCCAGGGCGATGCCCCCCTTGGCGGTGCCGTCGAGCTTTGTGACCACCAGGCCGTCCAAATCGAGGGCGCGGTCGAACTCGCGGGCCTGGGTGAGGCCGTTCTGGCCCGTGGTGGCATCGATGACGAGCACCGTGTGCACCGGCAGCTTCGAGCGCTTCCGCACCACGTTCACCACTTTCTCCAGCTCGCGCATAAGATCGGCGGAGGTGTGCAGGCGCCCGGCCGTGTCGATGAGCACCAGATCGGCGCCTGTGGCCTCGGCCCGCTCCAGAGTGTCGTAGCACACGCTCGCGGGGTCGGCGCCGCGCTCCCGGGTGACCATCTCCACCCCGGCCCGGCGGGCCCACACCTCCAGCTGCTCGATGGCGGCGGCGCGGAAGGTGTCGGCCGAGCCCAGGATGACCGCGCGGCCCTCGTCGGTGGCGGCCTTGGCCAGCTTGCCCACGGTGGTGGTCTTGCCCGTGCCGTTGATGCCCACGAACAGCACCACGGCCGGGCCGCCGCCGAGGATGTCGGCGCCGCCCTCGGTGAAGGTGGCGGCAATCTCGTCGTTCAGCAGATCGAGCACCGCGTAGGCATCGGGCAGGGCCCGGCGGGTGGCCAAATCGCGCAGGCGCTCCACGATGTCGGCGGCCGCAGCCCCGCCCACGTCCGACAGGATGAGCGTCTCCTCCAGGCCGTCCCAGAACTCCTCGTCCAGATCGGGGCCGCGGTCGAGCAGGACGTTCATCGACTCCTTGAATTTATGACGCGAGCGGCTCAAGCCATCGCTGATACGATCGAACAAGCCCATGGGGCACTCCTTCACGCTTTGGATGCCGTTGAAATCACAATTCCCTATAGTGTACGCCATCGGGCCTGTCCCCCGGCGCGGCTGCGGCCCTTCCCCCTATTTTGGTCACAAACCTGAGTCCCGCGCCCGCCATTCCAACGGGCCGCCAACGGATCATCAAAGGGCCGTCATCAGTCGCGCGCTCCCCACTTCTTCGCGCCCCGTCAAACTCTATGATTCCACTAGGTTATTTCACCACCCCCGAAGGGAGATTCACCATGAGCTTCATCGACAAAATCAAGGATGCCGGCGAGGATATCAAGGACGCGTTTGCCGAAGGCGCCCACGACCTGGCCGAAAAGGCAGAAGACTTGAAGGACGCCGCCGCTGAGAAGGCCGGCGACATCAAGGACGCCGTGGCCGAGAAGGCCGGCGAGATGAAGGATGCGGCAGCCGAGAAGGCAGCCGACCTGAAGGAAGCCGCCGCCGAGAAGGCCGGCGAGGCGAAAGAGGCCGCAGCCGACAAGGCCGACGACCTGAAGAAGGCCGCGGGCGATGCCGCCGACAAGGCCAAGGACGCGGCGGCCGATGCCAAGGCCGCTGTGGCCGAGAAGGCCGGCGAGGCCAAGCAGGCTGCCGAGGATGCAGCCGAGAAGGCCAAGGACGCCGCCAAATAGCGCCCCGACCGGGAAACGGCTTCCCCACCTGAGGCCCCAGGGCCCCGAGATCGCGACATTTTTTCGGGTCTCGGGGCCCTTCTTTCTGGTAGCATAGCCAAATTACCGCATGCTCCGACGTCTGGCCGCTGCGCCGGCGTCCCACCCCCAAAGGAGACCCCATGGAACGCGAGCGCTTCGGCAGCCGCCTCGGCTTCATCCTCATCTCGGCCGGCTGCGCCATCGGCCTAGGCAACGTCTGGCGCTTCCCCTACATCACCGGCGAGTACGGCGGCGCGGCCTTCCTCGTGCTCTACCTTGCCTTCCTGCTCGTGCTGGGCCTGCCCATCCTCGTCATGGAGTTCGCCGTGGGGCGCGGCTCCCAGCGCTCCATCGCCCGGGCCTTCAACGAGCTGGAGCCGGCCGGCACCCACTGGCACAAGTACAAGTGGGTCGGCGGGGCCGGCTGCTACCTGCTCATGATGTTCTACACCACCGTGGCCGGCTGGATGCTCGCCTACGTGCCGAAGATGGCCACCGGCCAGCTCGTCGGCGCCGATGCCGCCCAGACCCAGGCCATCTTCAACGCCATGCTGGCCGATCCGGTAGAAGTGGTGTTCTGGATGGTGCTCACCTGCGCCATCGCCATCCTCATCTGCTCCATGGGCGTGCAGAAGGGCGTGGAGCGGGTCACGAAGGTGATGATGCTCGCGCTTCTGGCCATCCTCGGCGTGCTCGTGGTGCGGGCCCTCACCCTGCCCGGCGCGGGCGAGGGCGTGTCCTTCTACCTGCTGCCCGACTTCTCGAAGATCTTCGCCACCCCCGACACCTTCTTCGAGGCAGCCTACGCGGCCATGGGCCAGGCGTTCTTTACCCTGTCCATCGGCATGGGCTCCATGACCATTTTCGGCAGCTACATCGACAAGCACCGCTCGCTCATGGGCGAGGCGGCCACCATCGGTGCCTTGGACACCGGCGTGGCGCTCGCCACGGGTCTCATCATCTTCCCTGCCTGCTTCGCCTTCGGCGTGGCCCCCGATTCGGGCCCGGGCCTGGTGTTCATCACCCTGCCGAGCGTCTTCGAGCAGATGTGGCTCGGCCAGGTCTGGGGCACGCTCTTCTTCGTGTTCATGAGCTTCGCGGCGCTCTCCACGGTCATCGCCGTGTTCGAGGGCATCCTGCGCTTCTCCATGGACCAGTGGGGCTGGTCGCGCAAACGGGCGGTCATCGTGAACCTCATCGCCATCCCGCTTTTGTCCCTGCCCTGCGCGCTGGGCTTCAACGTGCTCTCGGACGTGGTCATGCCCGGCGTGGGCGACATCCAGACCGTGGAGGACTTCCTCGTGTCAAGCAACATCATGCCCTTAGGCTCGCTGGTCTTCGTGCTGTTCTGCGTGAGCCGCCGGGGCTGGGGCTGGAAGAACTTCCTCGCCGAGGCCAACGAGGGCACGGGGCTCAAATTCCCCAGCTGGCTGCATAACTGGATGCGCTTCGGCGTGCCGGTGCTCGTGGTCATCATCCTCATCATGGGCTGGGTCCCCATCGTCACGAGCTGGATGGCGTAGAACGCCCCACCGACAGCTCCCTGCGAGGAGGGCCACTGCGCTCGCACAGCCGCCTATCGCCTTATTCTCGCGGAGAACACGGCGATAGGCCCCGTGGACCGTGCAACTCTCAGGACCTCCCTGCGGCCAGGGCAAACTCCAGGGTCCGCGTGGCCGGATCGGCCGTCTTCAGCACCACGGGAATGCGCTGGCCCAAGCGCCACGACCGGCCGCTCTCCTCCCCGGTGAGCGTATGGCGCACCGGGTCGAAGGCGAAGTACTCCTCGCCGAGGGCCCGCACCGGCAGCACCCCCTCGGCCGTGCAGTCGAGGCGCACGTAGAGGCACCAATTGGCCACCCCGCTCACCACGGCCGAGAAGGCCTGGCCCGTAAAGGCCCGCAGGTACTCCACCATCTTCAGCTCCTGGGATTCCCGGGCCGCCGTGTCGGCCACCCGCTCCATGTCCGAGGAGTGCTCGGCGATCCAGGGCAGGGCCGCCACCTCCTGGTCGAAGCGCTCAGGACGCCGCGTGAGAGCCGCGCGCAACATGCGATGCACCACCAGGTCGGGATAACGGCGAATGGGGCTCGTGAAGTGGCAGTAGGCCTCGCTGGCCAGGCCGTAGTGGCCGTCGTTGACGGGCCGGTACACGGCCCGCTTCATAGCCCGCAGAAGCAGGGAGCTTGCCAGCTCGCCCTCGCTGCGCCCCGCACTGGCCGCCAAGATCCCCTGGATGGCCCTCGGGTCGGCCGCCAGGAGCCGCCCTTCCAAAGATCGCTCGAACCAGGGAAACTCCTGGAAGATGGGGATGAGGGAGCCCAGCGCATCGGCCGCAGGGGCCTCGTGCACCCGGTACAGGCAGGGAAAGCCCCGCGCCTCCAGGAAGCCCGCCACGGTCTCGTTGGCCAGAATCATGGCCTCCTCTATGAGGCGGGTCGCGTCGGTCTTGCGGCGCACGACGATATCCACGGGCACCCCCGCGTCGTCGAGCACCACCTTGGCCTCGGTCGTGGCGAAGTCGATGCCGCCGGCCGCCGCCCGGGCCGCCTCCCGCCGCTTCGCGATCCTCGAGGCGGCCGCGAGCCGCGCCACGAGGGCGCCGTCCCCGGATGCCGGGGCGCCGCCCGCAGCCGCCTCCCCGGCCGCTGCGCCCGCAGCGGCCAACAGCTCGTCGGCCTCGCCGTAGGACAGCCGCGCCCGGGAGCGGATGAGGGCCGGGTACAGCTCGAAGCGCACCACGTCCCCCCGCTCGTCCAGAAACAGGTCGCAGGTCACGGCCCGGCGGTCCTCATCCGGCGCCAGGGAGCACAGGCCGTTGGAGAGGGTCTCGGGCAGCATGGGAATCACCCGGTCGGCCAGATACACGCTCGTGGCCCGGCGCCGGGCATCCAAATCCACCGAAGAGTTCCAGGGCACATAGTGGGACACATCGGCGATGTGCACCCCGAGCCGCCACAGGCCCTCGTCCCTTAGATAGTCCACCGACAGGGCGTCGTCGAAGTCCTTGGCATCGGCCGGATCGATGGTGAACACGAAACGATCCCGCAGGTCGCGGTAGCCGGCCGCGAGCGCCCCGGTCTCGTCCAGCACGGCCGCGTCTGCCTCGGCGAGAGCCCCTTCCGAGAAGACGGTCTCCAGCTTGTGGCGGCCGATGATGAGGTCGATGCCGGCCCGGGGCCCCTGGGCCTTATCGGCGATGACTTCCTCGATGTGGCCCGTGGCCGCCGTGCGGCGGGTGGGGAACTGGGCGATGCGCACCCGCACGAGGGCCCCGTCGGGCACCTCCGGGTAATCGGCGCGCAGGGTGAACACGTCGTAGGGGATGCGCGGGTCGGCCGGCACCACCACGCCGAAGGGCTCGGCCACCTCGTAGCGGCCCACCACCGTGTCGTGGGCCCGATCGATCACCCGGAGCACCCGCGCCGCGGGCAGCCCCGCGCCCCCATCGCTCTCGCTACGGCCCTCGCCCCGCCGGCCCTTCTCGGCCCCCTTGCGGGCCATGGGCGCCACTTCCACCAAATCGCCGTCAAAGGCGCCGCCCATGGCCGTGGCGGGAATAAAGTACTCCCCCTCAGCCGTGCGCACGAAGCCGTAGCCCTCGGCCCGCGACAGGAGCACGCCGGTGGGATTCGCCTGGGGCTTGCGTCGAGTGGGACGCCGCCCGCGGCTCTTCTGCCTGCCCATGCCAGCCTCCCTTCCCGGCCCCTAGACGGCCGGCACGAGGGAACGGGCGGTGTCCACGGCCACGAGCATCTGGGTGTCCTCCCCCTCGGTGCTGCCGTTGGCCACCCCCACCTGGGGCACCACACCCACGCCGTCGATGGCCTGCCCCTGGGGCGAGAGATAGTAGGCGGCCGTATAGCGCACCGCGCCGCCGAAGTCGAGCTCGCGCACTACCTGGACCGAACCCTTGCCGAGGGAGGTCTCCCCCACCACCTGGGCCCGCTGGTTGTCCTGGAGGGCGGCGGCCAGCACCTCGGCGGCCGCGGCGGTGTACTGGTTCACGAGCACCACCACCGGCGCCTCGGTGACCACCTTGCTGCCCGAGGGCACCGACTTGGGGGTGATGCCGTCGTTGGTCTGGATCTGCACGAGCACGCCCGAGGGCACGAACAGGGCCGCCACGTCCACGGCCTGGGTCAGATACCCGCCGGGGTTGTCCCGCAGGTCCAGCACGAAGGAGGTGGCCCCCTGGGCCGTGAGCCCCTCGATGGCCTGGCGCACCAGGTCGGCGGCGTTCTGGGTCACCTGGCGCATCTTCACGACGCCCACGGTGCCCACCAAATCCGTGGAGAGGTTCGCCTCCTCGTAGACCTTGCACTCCAGGGTCGTGGAGAACTCGCTGCCCGTCTGGGCGTCGATGGAGGCGGGACGCAGCCAGGTGACGGACACGTTCTCCCCCTCGCGCTGGGACAGGGCGTTCACCACCTCGGTCATGGACCAGGCCGTGGTGTCCTCCCCGGCGATGGCGTTCACGAAGTCGCCCTGCTGCACGCCCTTGGCCTCGGCCTCAGAGCCCTCGAAGACCCCGGCCACATAGGCGCGACCGTTGTAGTCGGCGAAGATGACGCCGATGCCGGCGTAGCTGCGGCTCGTGGATTCCTTGATGTAGTTGTTGTACAGATCGGGGTTGTAGTAGGAGGCGTAGGGGTCGCCCGTGGACTTCATCATGTCGGCCAGCATGGAATAGGTGGCCCCGGTGAGATCCACCTTGTCCAGGCTGTAGGTGCCCAGGATGTCCTCCACGTCGGCCACGCGCGCGCTCACGGACTCGTAGGTGTCCTGGGCGGCGGCCTGGGAGAGGCTCGCGGCCTCCTCCTCGGTCACGGGAATGCCCCAGCTGGCCACGAGCGCCGTCTGGCTGCGCAGCACGAAGCCGGCGCAGAAGGCCATGGCCACGAGGATCACGGTGATGAACACGCGGAACATCAAGTGGTTGGTGGCACGCTCCATGCGCTGCTCGCCCCGAAACCGGGCGCTTTGGGCAATGTGGCGGCCGTTGTCTTCTCGGGCCATGGACATCTCCTTAAAAACCGAAGCGCGATCCCCAGGCTCTGCCGGAGGATCGCGCGGGCGATCGCGGTTGTGGCGGGCGGGCTACACCTTCAGGTAGCGCCTCATGGCGAGGGCGGAGCCGAAGAGGCCGATGACGAGGCCGGCCACCACGAGCACGATGTAGATCATCGCATAGGTCTGGCCGCCCACATCGAGCGAGAGGAACGACAGGGCGCTCTGGAGCTTCGGGATGGCGTAGACGCGCAGCACCTGCAGCACGCCGACGGCCAGCAGCGAGCCGATGAGCGCATGGAGGGCGCCCTCCATGAGGAAGGGCCCGCGGATGAAACCGTTGGACGCGCCCACCAGGCGCATGATGGCGATCTCCTTGCGCCGGGCCATGATGGCCAGGCGGATGGTATTGTTGATGAACACGAGCGCGATGAACACGAGCAGCAGCACCAGGGCCACGCCGAGGTAGCGCACGTACTTCGTCACCGAGAACAGGCGATCCACGGTCTTCTGGCCGTACTTGAGCGAGTCGGCCGGATCCTCGGGGTTGTCGCAGATGGAGCGGAAGGTCTCGTCGCCCTCGATGGCGCCGGCGATCTCATCCACCTTCTGGGGGTCGGACAGGCTCACGTCGATGGAGGCGGGCAGGGGGTTCGTGCCGTCGAGCTGCTCGATGATCTCCGGGTTGGTGGTCATGGAGCTCTTGAAGTTCTCGAGGGCCTGGTCCTTGGTGGTGAACCCGACGCTCTCCACGCCGCCCATGGAGCGCACGGAATTCATGACGGCGTCGATGGACTCCTGGGGCGCGTCGTCGGCGATATAGGCGGTGATGGACACCTCGCTCTCGATGGAGGAGACGAGGCGCTCGACGATAGTGCCGCCCACGAGGAACACACCGATGATGAGCAGCGACAGGAAGATGGTGATGATGGAGCCCAGGGTCGTAGAAAGGTTCCGCGCGAAGCCCTGGAGCGATTCCTTGAAGAAGTAGAACAGGCTAGACATCGAAACCGTACACCCCCCGATCCTGGTCGCGGGTCAGATGCCCGCGGTCGAGCGCGATAACGCGACGGCGCATGTTGTCCACCATCTCGCGGTCGTGGGTGGCCACGAGCACGGTCGTGCCCGTGCGGTTGATGCGCTCGAGCAGGTCCATGATGCCGCGGGAGGTCTGCGGGTCCAGGTTTCCCGTGGGCTCGTCGCAGATGAGCAGCGGCGGGCGGTTCACGATGGCGCGGGCGATGGACACGCGCTGCTGCTGGCCGCCGGAGAGCTGGTCGGGATAGCTGTTGAGCTTGTCGGACAGGCCCACGAGGCGCAGCACCTCGGGCACCTGGGTCTTGATGACATGACGGCTCTTCCCGATTACCTCCAGGGCGAAGGCCACGTTCTCGAAGACGGTCTTGTTCGGCAGGAGCTTGAAGTCCTGGAACACGCAGCCGATGTTGCGACGCAGGTAGGGCACGCGCCAATTGCGCATGGTGGTCAAATCCTCGTCCGCCACGTAGATCTTGCCCGAGGAGGGCTTGATCTCGCGGGTGAGCAGACGGATGAAGGTGGACTTGCCGGACCCGGAATGGCCCACGAGGAAGATGAACTCCCCGGCGAAGATCTGCAGAGTGATGTCGTACAGGGCCGGCTTGCTGGGCTGGGCCGGGTAGGTCTTCGTCACATGGTCGAAGGTGATGACCGGGGCCCCCATGGGGGCGGCCATCTCGTCCACTTCCAGCACGGGAAGGGACTGGGACAACTGCGAGGTCATCGATGCCTTGGGATTGCCGGCGCTGTGGGCAGAGACCGCGCGGGTGCGGGGGTTGCCCTGGCCGGAGACCCCGGCGTGACGACCGGTGCGGCCAGGACTCGCCTGGTTCCGTTCATTCGCCACAGCTTGCTCCGTTCAGGTTGATAGGTACTGAGACTGAATAATTCTAGCAGAGGCCCGCTCGCGACCGCGCCTTTTCCACAGCTTCAACAATGGCCGCGGCATCAAGGCCGAAGTAGGCCAGCAGCTCGTCGAACTCGCCGGACTTGCCGAAGCGGTCGCGCATGCCCACCAGTTCCACGGGCACCGGGCACACCTGGGCGGCCAGCTCGCAGACAGCCGAGCCCAGCCCCCCCACGACAGAGTGCTCCTCGGCCACCACGGCGCAACGGGTCTTCGCGAGGGAGGCCGCGATGGTCTCGCCGTCGAGGGGCTTCACAGAGAAGGCATCGACGACCTCGGCGGACACCCCGCGCTCGGCCAGCATGTCGGCGGCAGCCAGCGCCTCGCGGATCTCCACGCCGTTGGCCACGATGGTCACATCGGCGCCCTCGCGCAGCACGTAGGCGCGGCCGATCTGAAGCTCTACATCGTCGTCGTAGACGCAGGGCACGGCGGCGCGGCCCATGCGCACGTAGACGGGGCCCGGCGTGGCGGCGGCCAGCTTGATGGCAGCTCGGGCCGCGGCGTAGTCGGCGGGCACGAGCACGCGCATGCCGGGAAGGCCGCGCATGAGGGACACGTCCTCGAGCATCTGGTGGGAGCCGCCGTCGGGACCCACGGAGATGCCGGCGTGGGTGGGGGCGATCTTCACGTTCAGGTTGGAGTAGCACACGGTGTTGCGAATCTGGTCGTAGGCGCGGCCCGTGCCGAACACGGCGAAGGAGCCGGTGAAGGCCACGTTGCCGGCCAGGGACAGGCCCGCGGCCACGTCCACCATGTTCTGCTCGGCGATGCCGCAGTTGAACAGGCGGTCGCCGTGGCCCGCGTCGGCCAGCTTCTTAGTGGTCGTGGAGCCGGTCAGGTCGGCATCCACCGCCACGACGGGCACGCCGGCATCGGCCAGCTCCGCCAGGGTGGCGCCGAGGGCGGCGCGGGTGGCTTTCTTCTGAGTCGCGGCCTCAGCGCTTGCGAGTTTCACCATGGGTACCCTACCTCCTATGCTACCGCAGCGGACAGCTCCGCCAGGGCGATTTCCAACTCCTCTGCCTTGGGCGCCTTGCCGTGCCAGCCGGCCTGGTTCTCCATGAAGGAGACGCCCTTGCCCTTCACCGTGGCGGCGATGACGGCCACGGGCGCGGCCTCGTCGGCGGCCGCGGCCTTCAAGCGGCCGAGGGTGGCTACCAGGGCATCGATGTCATGGCCGTCGACGCGCACCACGTCCCAGCCGAAGGCGGCGAACTTCTCGCCGAGATCGCCCGGGTCGCATACGTCGTGAATGCAGCCGTCGATCTGCAGCTCGTTGTTGTCGATGATGGCGATGAGGCGACCCAGGCGCTGGTGGGCGGCGAACATGGCGGCCTCCCAAACCTGGCCCTCCTCGCACTCGCCGTCGCCGAGGATCGTGAAGACGCAGCCCGCCTCGCCGGTCAGGCGCAGGCCGGCGGCGAGCCCTGCGGCCACGGAGAGCCCCTGGCCGAGGGAGCCGGTGGACACCTCCACGCCGGGTAGCAGGTTGGAATCGGGGTGCCCCTGCAGGCGCGTGCCCAGCTTGCGCAGGGTCGCGAGCTCCTCGATGGGGAAATAGCCGGCATGGGCCAAGGTGGCGTAGAGGGCCGGAGCCGCGTGGCCCTTCGCCAAGATGAAGCGGTCGCGGCCAACCTTGGCCGGATCGGCGGGATCGTGGTCCAGCACGCCGCCGAAGTACAGCGCCGTGAGCATATCGGTGCAGGAGAGCGAGCCGCCGGGATGCCCGCTGCCCGCCTCCGTGATCATGGTCAGAATGTCCTTGCGGATGTCGGTGGCCTTCCCCACCAGCTGCGCCGTATCCATAGCCTGCCTTTCCCTTGGACTACTGATTCGATACTCTCCATGTATGATACCCGATGACGAAGGGTTCCAGGGCGCCGCCGAGCACTGCGTCCACATTTCCCGTCTCAACGCCGCTGCGCAGGTCCTTCACCAGCTGATAGGGGAACAGCACGTAGTTGCGGATCTGGCTGCCGAAGGAGTTCTCCATGCGCTCGCCGCGCAGCTCGTCGATCTCGGCTTGGCGACGGCGCTCCTCAAGCTCGTAGAGCTTGGCGCGCAGCACCCGGAAGGCCGCCTCCTTGTTCTGCAGCTGGCTCTTCTCGTTCTGGCAGGTGACCACGATGCCCGTGGGCTCATGGGTCAGCCGCACGGCCGAGTCGGTGGTGTTCACGCACTGGCCGCCGGGGCCCGAGGAGCGGTACACGTCCACGCGCACGTCGGCGAGGTTCAAGTCCACCTCGATGTCGTCGGCGATGACCGGCAGCACCTCCACGGAGGCGAAGGTGGTCTGGCGGCGCTTCTTGGCGTCGGTGGGGGAAATGCGCACGAGGCGGTGGATGCCGATCTCGCTGCGCAGCATGCCGTAGGCGTAGCGGCCCTCGATCTGGATCGTGGCGCGGTCGAGCCCGATACCCTCGCCGGGCACCAGATCGAGCACCGTGACCTTCCAGCCCTTGTCCTCGGCGTAATGGACGTACATCTGGTAGAGCATCTCGGTCCAGTCCTGGGCCTCGAGGCCCCCTTGGCCCGGGTTCACTGTCAGGATGGCATCGCCCTCGTCGAACTCCCCGGCGAACC
Organism: Adlercreutzia muris; assembly: GCF_041223505.1. Classification (NCBI taxonomy): domain Bacteria; kingdom Bacillati; phylum Actinomycetota; class Coriobacteriia; order Eggerthellales; family Eggerthellaceae; genus Adlercreutzia; species Adlercreutzia muris. Next base: position 125,225 of record NZ_JBCLQK010000005.1, on the reverse strand, counting down.
AGGACTCGATCTCCAGCCGATCGAGCAGGGCGGTCAGCTCGGCGGCAGCCTGGGCGGCCTCCTCGGCGAAGGCCCCGTCGTCCCCGGCCAGCTCGCAGGCGGTCGCGGCATCGTCGGCCAGGGAACAGGCCCGCTCGTAGTCGGCGATAGTGGCCCGCAGGCTCGAGGCCCGCTTGCTCACGGCCTGGGCCGCCGCCGCGTCGTTCCAGAAGTCCGGTGCCGCCGCCTGCTCGTCGAGGGCGGCCAAATCAGCGGCCTTCTCATCGATATGCAGGAAGGCCCGCGCATCGGACAAGCGCCCCCGCGCCCCTTCCAGTTCCTTCTGTATGTCCTTCAGTTCCATACCTTGCCCTGTGTCTCCTTGAAACTCTCTGGGAGCGGAACCGCCCGGTACCTCGATTCGCTCAGACAGTCCTCGCTTTGTGAAACAGCCCACCGGGCTGTTTCAATCGCTGCGGAACTCGCTCGGTCGAGGCACCCGCCGTTTCCGCTTCGCTCAACCTTGGCTGAGCAGGCGCGGGCTGGCTAGGCGTCCCGGCCGTGGCACTTCTTGAACTTCTTGCCGGACCCGCAGGGGCACGGATCGTTGCGGCCCACGTTAGCGTAGGGGTCCTCCTTGTCCTTCACGAAGGTCTGGGGCCTGCTCGGGGCCGGGCGCGGGGCGCCGGCCGGCATGTTGGCGGCAGCGTGACGGCCGCGCACCCCGGAGGTGGCCAGGGCCTCCTCGGGCGAGGAGTAGCTCATCTTGCGGGCGAGCGGGTCCTCGGCCTCCCCCAACGGGCTCGAGCCGGCAGCCGGGGCGCCGGGCGCGGCAGCGGGCTTCGCGGCGATCTCCAGGCGCAGCAGGGTGCGCAGGTAGTCGTCGTACATGGAGCTCGTGAGGTTCTGGAAGGCGTTGTAGGCCTCGTTCTTGTACTCCACGAGGGGGTCGCGCTGGCCGAAGGCCCGCAGGCCGATGCCGGTCTTCAGGTAGTCCATCTCCTGGAGGTGGGCCATCCAGCGGGTGTCGATGATGCGCAACATGACCTGGGCCGAGAGATTCTCCATAAGATCGCTGCCCAGCTGCTGGGTCTTCTGCTCGTAGATCCACTCCAAGAACTCGTAAAGGGCGTCGGCCAGGACCCCGGGGTCGTCCTCGTGGTTCACCTTGGCCACGGCGAAGTCGCTGCAGCCGGACATGTTGGCGGCCCACAGGTCGATGGCCTTCAGGTCCCAATCGTCAGAGGCCGACCGCTCCGGGCAGCACTCCCCCACGATGGCGTCCACGGCGTCGCGGATGATGCCGGGAATGCGGTCGGTCATGGACTTGCCGTCCAGGATGGCGTTGCGCTCCTCGTAGATGGCCTTGCGCTGGAGGTTCATGACATCGTCGTACTCCAGCACGTTCTTACGGGCGGCGAAGTGCATGGACTCCACCTGGCGCTGGGCGCTCTCGATGGACTTCGACACCATGCCCGCCTGGATGGGCATGTCGTCTTCCTGGTTGGTCTTCTCCATCATGTGCGCGATGGAGTCCATCTTCGAGCCGCCGAACAGGCGCATGAGGTCGTCTTCCAGGGACAGGTAGAACTGGGTCACGCCCGGATCGCCCTGACGGCCGGAACGGCCGCGCAGCTGGTTGTCGATACGGCGGGACTCGTGGCGCTCGGTGCCGATGACGCACAGGCCGCCGGCGGCCCGCACCTTCTTCTGCTCCTCGGCGCAGATGGCCCGCGCCGCCGCCAGGGCCGCGGCCCGCTGCTCGGCCGTGGGCCAGGCCGGGTTCTTGGCCCCCTCCTCGGTCAGGGGGGCGGCATCCGGATCCAAGCCGCGCTGGCGCAGCATGTCCTCGGCCAGCACATCCGGGTCGCCGCCGAGGCGGATGTCGGTACCGCGGCCGGCCATGTTGGTGGCGATGGTCACCGCGCCGGCGCGACCGGCCTGGGCCACGATGTGGGCCTCGCGCTCGTGGTGCTTGGCGTTCAGGGTCTCATGGGGAATGCCGCGCTTGTCCAAAAGGCGCGAGAGCTTCTCGGAGTTCTCGATGGACACGGTGCCGATGAGGCAGGGCTGGCCGGCGGCGTGGCGGGCGGCGATGTCGTTGGCCACGGCGGCGAACTTCCCCTCCACCGTGCGGTACACCAGGTCGTTCTCATCCTTGCGGGCCACCGGCTTGTTCGGCGGGATGGCCATGACCGGCAGCTTGTAGATCTGGCGGAACTCGGCATCCTCGGTCATGGCCGTGCCGGTCATGCCCGAGAGCTTGTCGTAGAGGCGGAAGTAGTTCTGCAGCGTGATGGTGGCCAGGGTCTGGTTCTCCTCGCGCACGAGCACGTGCTCCTTGGCCTCCAGGGCCTGGTGCAGGCCCTCGGAGTAGCGGCGGCCCTCCATGATGCGGCCGGTGAACTCGTCGACGATCTTCACCTCGCCGTCCATGACCACGTAGTCCACGTCGCGGTGGAACAGGAACTGAGCCTTCAGGGCCTGCTGGAGGTGGTTTGCCAACTGGCCGGAGGGGTCGGCGTAGATGTTCTCGATGCCGAGCATGGCCTCGATCTTCTCCAGACCGCTCTCCGTGGCGTTGATGGTGCGCTTGGCCTCGTCCATGTCGAAGTCGACGCCCTGCTTGAGGCCGGGCATGACCCGGGCGAACTTCTTGTAGGTGTCGGCGGCCTGAGTGCCGGCGCCCGAGATGATGAGCGGCGTGCGGGCCTCGTCGATGAGGATGGAGTCCACCTCGTCCACGATGGCGAAGTGGTGGCCGCGCTGCACGCGCGAACTGCCGCGGGTGACCATGTTGTCGCGCAGGTAGTCGAAGCCGAACTCGGAGTTGGTGCCGTAGGTGACGTCGGCCTCGTAGGCGGGCTTCTTCGCCGCCGGGGCCATGCCGTTCTGGATGAGGCCGGTCTTCATGCCGAGGAAGCGGTAGATCTGGCCCATCCACTCGCAGTCGCGACGGGCCAGGTAGTCGTTCACGGTGACGATGTGCACGTTGTGGCCTGGAATGGCGTTCAAATAGCCGGCCAAGGTGGACACGAGCGTCTTGCCCTCGCCGGTCTTCATCTCGGCGATCTGCCCTTCGTTCAAGGCCATGCCGCCGATGAGCTGCACGTCGAAGTGGCGCAGCCCGATCGTGCGCACGCTCGCCTCGCGCACGGCCGCGAAGGCCTCGGGCAGCAGGTCGTCCAGCGTCTCGCCGGCGGCGTAGCGCTCGCGGAACTCGGTTGTTTTGGCGGCCAGCTCCTCATCGGTCAGGGCCTGGAAGGCCGGCTCCAGCCCGTTGATCTTGTCAACGGTAGCCTGGTAGCGCTTCAGCTGCTTGCCCTCGCCCATCGTGAGCAGTTTGGAGAGAAATCCCATGGGTGGCATCTTCTTTCTCTGCGGTATCGGGTCGGTCTCTTCGGGTCGCCCGTCCCGGTGCGCCCGCGGCCCCCTGCGGGCCGCGCCACCGAGGCCGAGCGCCCCGCGCGTAAATCCGTTCCACTCTACCACAAGGGCCCGCGCCCGCCCCCGATTCCACAGGGTTTGCAGGGAGCCCGTCACCGCCTGACGGCGATAAGAGGGGGCCGGAACCTTCGAGCGGTTCCGGCCCCTGGAAAATGCCCGGCTCTGCGAGGGCCCTCGGGTTCGCCGAGCGCGCTCGATCGCACCCTAACCGAGGAGGTCTAGTAGTGCGTCAGATCCTCCGGCTTCACGCGGCCGCGGAAGGTACGGTAGATGATGACGTGGTAGGCCAGCACCAAGGGCAGGCCCACGGCGGTGATGACAGTCATCCAGAACAGCGACAGCTCCGAGGAGGCGGCATTGGCCAGGGTGATGGCCGGACCCACCGAATCGGGGGTCGCGTTCACGAGCACCGGGAACATCGAGCAGGCCAGAAGCGCCACCAGGGCAACCATGGCCGCGGACTGGGCCAGAAAGGCCCTCAAGTCGCCGCTCGGGCTGCGGCCGAAGACGATGGAGGCGCCCAAGGCCGCCACCACAAGGGCGGCGCACAGCCAGCGCGCCGGCGCCAGGGCCGGGTCCATCTCGGTACCCACAAGAGCCAGGGCGAACACCGACACCACGGCGAACAGCGCAAGCGCGATCACCTGGAGCGGCAGGCGCAGGCGAACCGCCCGCTCGCGCAGCTCCGAGGGCAGCGGGGCCTTGAGCGCCGCCCACGCTGCGCCGGCGGCCAGGAACATAGCCAGGCCGAGCAGGCCCGTGAGCAGCGTGAAGGGCGTGATGAGCCCCAGCAGCGGCACCCCGGCGTAGTTGCCGGCCTCGTCCATGGGGATGCCGGCGAAGATGTTGCCCACGGCCACGCCCAGCAGCAGGGCCGGCAGCAGCGATCCCACGAAGAAGCAGCCGTCCCACAGCTTCGCCCAACCGGGGTCGCCAGCACGGAACTCGAAGGACACCGCGCGCACGATGAGGCCGAACAGCACGAGCATCACGGCCAGGTAGAACCCGGAGAAGGTGGTGGCATAGGCGTTGGGGAACGCCGCGAACAGGGCGCCGCCGGCCGTGAGCAGCCACACCTCGTTGCCATCCCACACCGGCCCGATGGCCCGGCGCAGCACCGCGCGTTCCTCGTCGTTCTTGGCGATGAAGGGCGAGAGCGCCCCCACGCCCAGATCGAAGCCGTCCAGCACGAAGTAGCCGGCGATGAGCACGAAGATGAGGAAGAACCACAGCACGCTCAGAAACTCGAACATGGCCTACTCACCTCCCTTCGCAGCCGTGCCGTCTTCCGCAACGGCCGCCTCGGTCACTTCAACGGCGACGGCGACGGAGCCCTCAGCGGACACGGAGCTGCCGGCAACCGCGGCCGCCGCCAAAGCCGGCGAGCCCTCGGAGCGATCGCCATCCTCGGCCACCGGGCCCTCCTTGATGAAGCGACCCACCACGCGGGCCCAGCCGACGAGCAGCACCAGGTACACCACGATAAACAGGCCGATGGTCAGCCATAGCTCGGGCGCCGACACCGACATCGAGATGCCGTCGGCGGTAAGCAGCGACACGCCCTCGGGGCCGGAGACGGAAGGGTACACGACCCAGGGCTGGCGGCCCACCTCGGCGGTGATCCAGCCGGTCTGGATGGCGATGAAAGGCCATAGCGGCGAGAGCACCGCCAGCCACTGCAGCCAGCGCATACGCGCGATGCGGCCGCCGCGGAACGTGAACACGAGCACGAGGATGCTCGTCACCATGATGAGCCCGTACATGGCCACCATGAGATGGTAACTCTGGAACACGAGGTTCACCGGCATGTCCTCCACCACCATGGCGCCGTACTCCTCGGTCTGGGCCAGCTCGTTGAGGCCCGGGTACTCCGTGTCGAAGTTGCCCGTGGCCAGAAAGCTCGTGCCGCCGGGAATGGCGAAGGGGGCGATGACCTCCTGGGTTTCCTCATCCACGATGCCCACGGCGTACAGCGGCGGCACCTCGGAATCGTACATGCCCTCCATCATGGCGAGCTTGGTGGGCTGTTCCTCCCACACCACCACGGCCGAGGCGTGGGCGAACACGATCATGGCGCAGGAGGTGACGATGCCCACCACCGCGGCGATGCGCATGGTCTTCATGGCGAAGTCGCTGTGGCGCTTCTTCAGCATGTAGCAGCCGGCCACGGCCATAGCCACGAAGGCGCCCATGATGAGCAGGGCGTCCACCGTATGGGTGTAGCGGGCGAAGATGGACGGATTGAAGGCAGCCGCAAAGAAGTCGGTGATGACCGCCTCGGTGCCATCGGCGTTCAGCTCGCCGCCGGCGGGCGTCTGCATCCACGAGTTCGCGATGAGGATCCACAGGGCCGACAGGCACGAACCGACCCACACGAGCCAGGCGGACACCATATAGAACCGCGGTGACACGCGCTTGCGGCCGAACAGCAGCACCCCCAGGAACATAGACTCCAGGAAGAAGGCGAGCAGGGCCTCGGCAGCCAAGGGCGCCCCGAAGATGTCGCCGACGAAGCGCGAATAGTTCGCCCAGTTCGTACCGAAGGAGAACTCCATGGTGATACCCGTGGCTACGCCGATGGCGAAGGTCGCGGTGAAGATCTTCACCCAGAACTTCGTCGCCGCCGCATCCTCAGGTCTGCGTGTGCGATAGTAGCGCGTCTCGTTGATGGCCAGAATGAGCCCGAGCCCGATGGACAAGGGCACGAACAGGAAATGGTAGGCCACTGTCAGCGCGAATTGCACGCGCGACAGCAGGGCCACATCAGCGAAGGCCTCCATGGCACACCCCCTTTCAAATCGGGCCCGGCCCATACCCCATCGAGCGGCCGGACGCTTCCGTATACGCGGTCGATTCCCAGACGGGAATCGACTCGGGAACATAGTATACGCTTTCGCGGGCCGCGTCTGCGTCAACAACGGGAAATCGCGTCCCGCTCCCCCACGGCCGTATCGCCCTCAAGAAGCGATTGGTAGAGCGCCTGCAGCGACGGGGAGGGATCCAGGCCGAGGGAGTCGCCGAGGAAGTCGCGGCAGGCGAAGAAGGTGTCCAGGGCGGCGCTGCGCTGGTCCGAGACCATCTGGGCCCGCATGAGGGCGGCGTAGACATCCTCCCGCGTGCCATCCCGGCGCAGGGCCTCGCGGGCGAACCAGAGGGCGCCCTGGGGCTCCCCATCCCGGCGCAGGCGGCACGAGGCGGCCACGAGGCCGTCCACCATCTCAGTGGCGAATCGCTCGCGGAACTGTCCCACGGTCTCGCAGCCCCCCTCCGCCGGCAGCAGCGGCGCATCGAAGGTCTCTTGGAGCTGGAGAATGACCTGCTCCCAAGCGAGAGAGCCCGTCGCGGGCCCGAACAGAAGACGCCGGGTCAGCGATTCGAAGTCGACCACGTCGCTAACGAGCAGGGCCGGATCGAGGCGACAGCCGTAGCGGTCGCGCACCAGATAGGGACACCGGCCGCCCACGGCCAAGATGCGGGACAGCTCGCTCCACACCCGATAGAAGCTCTTAGCCCCGGTGCGCTGGTCGGCGGCGGGCCACATCATGGCCACGATGCGCTCCCGCGTCAGCTCGCGGCCGCGGTGAAGCACGAGCAGGGCCAGCAGAAGGCGAGCCCGGCGGCGCGACTTGAGGGCCGCGGTCACATCGGTCTCTCCCACCGACACCGTCATGGCTCCGAAGAGCCGCACGTGCAGCAGGGGCGGTGCCAGGGGCACAGCGGCGGCGCGGGACGAGACGTCCAGGGCATCCCCGCGACTGACGGCCGGGAATGCGGCGGGGGCGCAGGGGGCGGCGAAGGGGTCTGCGCCAGGACCCGCCGGGGCAGAACTGCGGCGAGAGCGGGACGAAGCCGCGGCCTCTCGGCCACCGCGGGCCATGGAGATACGGGCCTCGTCGAGGGCTGCTTGGGCCCGCTCTCCCAGGCCGGGCAGGCCCGCGAGGGCAAGGGCGCCCTCGATGCGCTCCAGGGCCGCGGCCGCCTCTCGTCCGCCAAGGCCCAAGCTGCCGCCTGCGGCGGCGCGCTCGGCGCATTCGGCCACGAAGGAGGCCAGGGCCGCCAGGTCGGCCCCCGCAAGCAGAGAGGCGTCCTCGCGGCCGGGCTCGAAGGCCCCGGTGGACGCCGCGGCATCCAGGGCCCAGGCGGCAGCCAGGAGCAAGGCCTGCTCCAGGTCCCCCTCCACCGGGGCGGCGCCGAGCAGCTCACGAGCCACTCCGTGCCAGCGAGCGAGGGGATCCTCCCCGCTCCGATCGGCCAGGGCCACGGAGGCAAGCGCACGCAGCGCCCCCTCGTGAGCGTTGAGCGTTGACTCCTGGGCGATGCGGGCAAGCCACGATTCCACAGGCTCGGCCATGGCCCGTCGCGCCGCAGCGTTGCCCTGGCCGTAGGCGGCCAGGGCCGCGGCGGCCCGCAACGTGTCGGAGGCCTGGGGCGAGCCGAGGGCCTTTCGGGCGAACTCGATGGCACGGCGGCCATCCCCGGCTAAAGCACGAGCCCAGGCCATCATCGCGTTCACCCCGGCCCGCTCCTCCACTCGGATGCGGCAGACCGTCCGATAGAGCTCCTCGAGCTCGGCCCCGCCGTCGGCCCACAAGAGATGCCATCCGGCCTGGCCGAGCCATGCGGACACCGCCTCACGGCTGGCGAAAGCCCCCATCACCATCGCAGCCCGACGGCCAGCTCCCCGGGCCACCATGCGGTCGGCCACCAGACGCACCATCTCGTCGCGCTCGAAGCGCCCCTGAATGCGGGCAAGGGCATCGAGGCTGGGAGCCAGAGCGGCCCGCAGTATCGGCAGGGGCACCGCTACGGCATCGAAGGTATCCTCGTCCGCCTCGATGCCGGCGTAGGGATAGTGCTGTGCCAGAAAGCCCCAGATCTCCCCCGCTCGGACGCCGCCCACGAGCAGGGCCAGGTCTGACCGGCTGCCACAGCCCATGGCAAGAACGGCCCACAGAGCGATGCGCGTCTCAGCCGGCAGCTCCTCGGCGGCGAGGCCCCGCACCAAAGCCGCCTGCCCCTCCTCGCCCCACCGCAGGCAGGGCACGCGCATCGCCAGGGGCAGACCCACCGCAGGCCGGAAGGGCGCCAGATCGTCAACCCGCGCCTCCTCCTCATCGACGAGCAGGTCTCTCGCCCCAACCGCCACGCGGTCGCGCTGGAGGGCCGCCCAGCCGTCCGCGGCGGGAGCGCAGGTGACAATCACCTCGCAACCACTCTCCAGAAGCCGGTCGATGGCCATCGAGAAGGCCGCCTCCCTCTCTTCGTCGAGGACGGGCACATCGGCGAGCACGGCCAGAGACGCCTCGGGATCGCACGCCACCACGGCGGAAGCGAGCACGCCAGCATCCAGATCGCGCAGGAAGCAAGGGGAGGTGCCGCTGATCCAGAATACGTGTTGGAAACCGAATACCACCTCGGCGTACTCGTAGGCCACCGTCGCCTTGCCGAACCCCGTCGGCGCCACAAGGAAGCGGGCGACGCGGCGGTTGCGCAGCAGCTGCGACACGAGATGCGGCCGGCTTGCGAACCGCTCGGGGACCACTGAGGCGGGACGGATGCCGCGGCAGGCGCATTGCTGGATGAAACGGGTCATAGAGTTCCTTTCACTCTCACGGTTGAAAAACAGCCCGACGCACCCTAGGCCTCTCCGTTGTCGAGCGCAAGGGGCAGGCCGGCGCCCCCGGCCCGTCGCGCTCAGCTGCCGACGACCACCAGATAGGGTTCAGGCCGCCGTCAGGCACCCTGTCGGTTTCCGATCCGCCCCGCTTCAACCCCTCTTTCGCCCCTTCTGGCCACGGCGGCCCCACCCGGCCGCCGCACAACCCCCTCGGCCCTGGGCAATCACGGGAAGCCCCCGAGCCGATGGAGCGGCACTCAAAATACAGGCGCCTTCCAGGAACTCGCGCGTCACCCAGCCCCGCCGCGAGGCGCGCGGCAGGGCCGCTACAGGAGCGCTCCAGATTTATCGCAGGCCCGATGCGAGGCCGGCATCAGGATCCTCAAGGGAGTGCGCCCCCACTTTTCCGTCCTTCGCAACGACATTTCGCCCCGTTCCCCACAGTTCCTCCACGAACCGGCCCTTCCCGCAACGGGACCGGGCGGAGAACCGGCCCCTCCCGCAACGGGGTTGCGCGGCGAGCTGGCCGCTCCGAAACGGGGACCGGGCGGCGAATCAACCCTCCTCGCAACGGGAAAGCGCCGCGAATCCCCCTTCCCGAGAGGAAGAACGGGCAGCGAATCACCCCCCCCCTTCTTTCCCTTTCTCTCTCCCTTTCTCTCTCCCTTTCTCTCTCCCTTTCTCTCTCCCTTTCTCTCTCCCTTTCCCTTCGCCATCGGGCACAAAGAAAAAGGACCCCGAGGGGTCCTTTTCGTTCGGTTCCGCTCGCCGCGGGCTGCGCGGGCGGCAGATGCCCTTAGGCCGGCTTGCGGCCCAGCAGCTTGGCGATGCGCTCAGAGTACTCGAGGTTCTCGAGCCCCGCCTCCATGGCCAAATCGATGGTGGGCGCGTCGTTCCACAGCGCCTCGAGGCGATAGTACTCGCGCGTCTCGGGCATGAACACGTGCACCACGATGTTGCCGTAGTCCAGCAGAGACCAGCTTCCGTCCGGCGACACCTCCCGATGGGTGGGCTTGATGCCCGCATCCTCCCGCAGCTTGTCCTCGATCTCGTCGATGATGGCGTCCACCTGGCGGGAGTTGGCCGCCGTGGCGATGACGAAGTAGTCGGTCACACCGATGAGCTCGCGCACCTCCTGCACCATGATATCGGTGGCCTTCTTCTCATCGGCCGCCTGCGCCGCGATGATGGCGCACTTCCGCGAGAATGCGGCCTGCTCGGCAACAGCGTCGGTCATGCTGTCCTCCCATCCAGTACGAATCAAAAAACGAATCTGCTTACCATAGCACAAGGAAAGGGCCGCTTGCCCTTTCGCAGAAACCTCCGCGGATTCTACGGCCGCCCGTAAGGCATGGGGTCGGCCCCGGGCGCGGCCCGGAACACCTCCTGGACCGGCATGTAGGAGTTCCATATCTCGGTCGTGCGCGAGTACAGCGGGTGGCGCCGCTCCAGGATGAGCCGCACCCAGTAGGCGTACACGTCCAGGAACAGCTCGTCCAGCGCCGCCTCGCCCACCCGGGCCCGCAGCCTCTCCACGGTCTTGCCGCTCCGCCCCGGTTCCAGGGCGTCGGCTATGTAGACCACCTTGTCCAGGGGGGTCATGGCCTTCTCCCCCACCGTGTGCCGGGCAATGGCCTGGAGCACCGCCGGGTCGAGGGCGGGGAATTCCCGGGCCAGCGCCACCGCCGCCGTCATCCCATGGAGCACCCGGGGCATAGCCCGCAGTTCCTCGGGCAGGTCAAGGCCCAGCTCGTCCGCACGGGCCAAGATACCCGGGTCGTCGTAGCCCTTGTCCCAATCGTGCAGCAGGCCTGCGAGATAGGCGGCTTCCCCATCGACCCCGTAAGTGCGCGCCAGTTCCCGGGCAGTGTCGGCCACCCCCAGGCTGTGCTGGTAGCGGCGCGGCCCCACGCGCTCGGCCAACTCGGCCCGGCGCGCCTCGACGAAGGCGGGGTCTGCGGGATCGGTCACGGTCATGGCGTCCATGGCGCCTCCTTTCCGCCGCCCACCGCCGCAGCCGTGGTGGGGGCCTCCAAGCGATAGAGCCCGCGCGCCTCGATGATCTCGCGCACGGGATCGGGGGTCAGGTAGCGCAGCGAGAGCCCCCGGGCGGCCCGCTCGCGCAGATAGCTCGACGAGATGGCCAGGGCCGTCACCTCGAAGTAGTCCACCCGAAACGCCCCGCGGGAGGCGAGTTCCTCCTTGAAGGACTCGGTGACCTCAAAGCCGGGGCGCGTGGCGGCGGCGAAGCGGGCAAGACGGGCCACCTCGGCGCTCTCGCGCCAGCGGGCGATGGACAGGATGGCATCGGCCCCGGCGATGAAGAACAGCTCGACGTTGGCAGGGTAATGGTGCCGCAGCGCGCGCAGCGTGTCCACGGCGTAGGTGATGCCGGGCCGATCCACCTCCAGGGGGCTCACCGCGAACGCGGGGTTGCCCGCCACGGCGGCACGGCACATCTCGAGGCGCACCGCCCCATCGGTCACCGCCCGATCGCGCTTGAATGCCGGGCGACCCGTGGGAACGAACACCACACCGGCCAGGCCGAAAGCCTCCCGCGCTTGCTCGGCGCAGGCCAGGTGCCCCTGGTGGATGGGGTCGAAGGTGCCCCCCATGATGCCCAGACGCACCGGGGCACCGTCGGCACCCACCCCGTCGAAGCGGGGGCAGACCACCGCCGGGCGCCCTTCCCGAGCAGCCGCGGGGGTGCTGGCCGCGTCCAGCTCGGCACGGCGGCCCCAGCCCTCCTGTTCGCGCCCGGTCACGGCCTAAGCCCTCACCTGGCCGTCACCGCGCAGCACGTACTTGTAGGACGTGAGCGCATCGGCAGCGAAGGGGCCGCGGGCGTGGATCTTCTGGGTGGAGATACCGATCTCGGCCCCAAGACCGAACTGGCCCCCGTCGGTGAAGGCCGTCGAGGCGTTGGCGTATACGGCGGCGGCGTCCACCGCGGCGAGGAAGGTGTCGATGACCGCTTCGTCGGTGGCCACGATGGCCTCGGAATGCTTGGTGCCGTAGCGGTTCACATGGGCAATGGCCTCATCGGGGCCTTCCACTACGCGCACCGCCAGATGCGGTCCCAAATACTCGGTCTCCCAGTCCGCCTCGCCCCCCGGCACCACGGCCGGGGACGCCTCGTCGGCCCCATCGGCCACGGGCAGACCGGCCTGCCGGGCCAGGGCGCACACCATCTCGTCGCCGTGCACCGTGATGCCCGCCTCCAGCAGCTCGCCCAGAATCGGCGGCAGCACCGAGGGGGCGGCGGCCGCGTCCACCAGCAGGGTCTCGGCGGCGTTGCACACGCCGAGGCGGCGGCACTTCGCGTTCATGATGATATCGCGGGCCATGGCGGGGTCGGCCGAGGCGTGCACGTACACGTGGCAGTTGCCCGTGCCCGTCTCGATGACCGGCACCTTCGCGTGCTCGACGCAGTGGCGGATAAGCCCGGCGCCCCCGCGGGGGATGAGCACGTCCACCAGGCCATGCAGCTCCATGAGCACGTCGGTGGCGGCCCGATCGGTGGTGGTGATGGCGCAGATGGAACCCTCGGGCAGGCCGGCCCCCACGGCGGCGGCCGCCAGAATGTCGGCGATGGCCTCGTTGGAGCGGGCTGCGAGGCTTCCGCCCCGCAGCACGCAGGCGTTGCCCGACTTCACGCAGACGCCGGCGGCATCGGCGGTCACGTTGGGCCGCGCCTCGTAGACCATGGCCACCACGCCGAGGGGCACCGACACGCGGCGCAAGCGGATGCCGTTGTACAAGGTGGATTCCAGGGACACCACGCCGAGGGGGTCGGGCAGCTCCCGCAGCTCGTCGAGGGCATCGGCCATGGCGCCCACCCGGGCCTCGTCCAGCATGAGCCGGTCCAGCAGGGCCTCGCTCGTACCGGCCGCCCGGGCCGCGTCCATATCGCCCCCGTTGGCCTCCACGATCTCGGATGCGTGCTCCCGCAGGGCTGCGGCCATGGCGGCCAGGGCGCCGTTGCGCTCCTCGGCCGTCGTCACTGCCAGCCTCGCGCTCGCCTCCTTGGCCCTCTTCGCAAGCAGAACCACTTCGTCTCGTATATCCATGTTGAACCTTTCTCTGCTTCCTGCACCTTCTCGCGGGGGCGGCCACTGCCAGCGAGGCTTCGGCAAGCGCCCGCCCAAACCGCAGCATCGGCCGGCCCGCTCCTCCCACAGGGCGAACGAAAACCCGCCTACTCGAACAGCACCAGCTCGTCGCGGTGGACGACGGGGCGGTCGGCCAGAACCGACAGGATGCCGTTGGCCGCCACCGCCTCGCGGCTCTTCCCCACCGCCAGGGCCACCAGATCGCTGCCCGCGGCCGCTCGGCCCCGAGCGAACACATGGCCCGTCTCGTCGGCCACATCCACGATGTCGTCGTAGTCGAAGGACCCGCGCACCTCGCGAATGCCCACGGACAAGAGCGACTTGCCGCGTTCCACGAGGGCCGCGCGGGCCCCCTCGTCCACCACGAGCGTACCGTGGACGGCATCGCCCAGGGCGATCCACAGCTTCTTCGGGGTGATCTCGTGGGGGCGCTCCGGGGCCGTGAACAGCGTGCCCACCGGCACCCCGGCCGCCGCATCCACCACGCAATCGGGGCGGCGCCCCTGGCAGATGACCATGGGAATGCCCGCGGCCATGAGCACCCGGGCGGCCTTGATCTTCGTGATCATGCCGCCGGAGCCCACCCCCGACACCGCGCCCCCGGCTGCAGCCAAGATCTCGCGGCCCACCCGGTCCACCCGAGGTATCAGCTCGGCCGCCGGATCGATGAGCGGATTGGCCGTGTACAGTCCATCGATGTCCGACAGGATGACCATGAGGTCGGCGTCGATGAGGCAGGCCACGAGCGCGGCCAGGGTGTCATTGTCGCCGAAGCGGATCTGCTCGACGCTCACCGTGTCGTTCTCGTTCACAATGGGCACCACATCGAGCTCCATGAGGCGGCGCAGGGTGTCCCGAGCGTGCAGGTAGGCCGTGCGGTCGGCCGTATCGCGACGGGTGAGCAGCACCACGCTCGTGAGCATATCCCGCCTCCCGAAGGCCTCGGCGTAGGCCGTGGACAGGGCGCTCTGCCCCACCGACGCGGCCGCCTGCAGGCTCGGCATGTCCGTGGGGCGCTTGGCGATGCCGAGGGCCTCCAGGCCGCAGGCGATGGCAGCCGAGGTGACCACCACCACATCCCAGCCCGCGCGGCGCACCGTGTCCAGCTGGGCCGCCAGGTCATCCAGGAAGCCGTAGTCGATGGAGCTCTCGGAGGTGGTCAGAGTGGCCGAGCCAATCTTCACCACCAGGCGGCGGCGCGCCGCGGTCGTCGTCTCGCCCATTACAGATCCAGCTCCTGGTACATGTCCACCCCGTGGCCGTGGGGCGATTCGAAGGCGAAGGAGTAGCCGAGGATGCGCACCTCGTCGCCGTCCAGGGCTCCGGCCTTCTCAAGGGCCGTGTCCACGCCCAGCCTCTTGAAGCGGTGCTGGAAGAAGGCCACCGCCTCCTCGTTCTCCCAGTCGGTCTGCACCACCATGCGCTCCACCTGCACGCCGCGCACGCGCCAAACGCCGGCGCCCTCGGGCATGATATCGAAGCGCTTCTCACGGGCCTCGCGGCGCAGCTCCCATACGTGGTCGTACTGGATATCGGACGCCGCAGCCGCCCGGGCCGCCTCGCGCAGGTCGTGCACCTTCGTGGCAATGGCCGCCTTCAGGGAATCGACGCCGGCCCCCGTGAGCGCGCTGATGCGGTAGAGCTTCGGGTCGATGGGGCTCGGGGCGAACTCGTTGCCGCCGGCAGCGGCGATGGAATCGGCCCGCACCCGCTCGGCCAGGGCGTCGCAGACTTTCTCAGTGCCCGGGGCATCGATCTTGTTCGCCACGACGATGCGGGGCCGAGCGGCCAGGTCGGCGGCGTACTCGGCCAGCTCGTTTTTGATGACCTCGTAGTCGTCCAAAGGATCGCGCCCCTCCCAATCGCCCGTGAGGTCCACGATCTGCACGATGAGGGCCGTGCGCTCGATGTGCCGCAGGAACTCATGGCCCAGGCCGCGACCCTCGTGAGCCCCCTCGATGAGGCCGGGGATGTCGGCCACGACGAAGGACAAGTCCCCCGAGGTGGCCACACCTAGGTTCGGCACGAGGGTGGTGAACGGGTAGTCGGCGATCTTGGGCCGGGCGGCGCTCATCTTCGCGATGAGGGAGCTCTTGCCCGCCGAGGGCATGCCCACTAGGGCCGCGTCAGCCATGAGCTTCATCTCCAGCTCGATCCAGCGCTCCTCGGAAGGCTCGCCGAGCTCGGCGAAGGCCGGGGCGCGACGAGTGGAGGTGACAAAGTGGATGTTGCCGCGGCCGCCCATGCCGCCCCGGGCCACCACCACCGTCTCGCCGTCGTGGGTCAGATCGGCGATCGTCTCGCCCACCTCCCCGCTCTCCTCGAAGTACTCGCGCACCACCGTGCCCACGGGCACCTTCAGCACGAGGTCCTCGCCTGTGGCGCCGTGCATGCGGCTACCCTTGCCGTGAGTGCCGCGCTCGGCCTTGAAGTGGTGCTTGAAGCGGTACTCGATGAGCGAGGACACGCCGGCGTCGGCCTGGACCACCACGTTGCCGCCATGGCCGCCGTCGCCGCCGTCGGGGCCGCCCTTGGGCACATGGGCCTCGCGGCGGAACGACATGCAGCCGGCCCCGCCGTTGCCCCCCTTCACGTTAATGCGAACCTTATCGATAAACATAGGAACCTTCCCACTGGGTCGTCGTGAATCGCCGCCCCCGTAGCGGGGCGCCGTTCTCTGTGCAAACTATACAACAATGCCCCCTGATTTCTCAGAGGGCATTGGCTAACCGTTCGATGTTACGCAGTCGTTGAAACTTAAGCGTTTAGGCGGTCTGCTCAGCGGGGATCACGTGGATCTTGCGCTTGACGCCACGGGTGAACTTCAGCGTGCCGTCGCAGAGGGCAAACAGAGTGTCGTCCTTGCCGCGGCCCACGTTCTCACCGGGGTGGAAATGGGTGCCGCGCTGGCGAACGATCACGTTGCCGGTCTTCACGACCTCGCCGGCGAACTTCTTCACGCCGAGTCGCTGTGCGTGGGAGTCACGACCGTTACGGGTAGAGCCCAAGCCTTTCTTGTGTGCCATGAGATGTTCCTCCTAACCCGTTTACTCGGCCTTGGCCGTACCGACGGATTCGATCTTCACGCGGGTCAGGTTCTGACGATGACCGCGCAGCTTCTTGTAGTTCTTGCGCTTCTTGAACTTGAAGACCAACTGCTTGTCGCCCTTGAACTGCTCAAGCACGGTGGCGACGACCTTGGTCTTGGCGGCCTTCGCGGGGTCGGCCTCCACCTTGTCGCCGTCGACGACGCAGATGGCCTCGAGCTCCACCTTGTCGCCGGGCTCGACGTCGAGCTTCTCGATGTTGATCTTGTCTCCGGGGGCGACCTTGTACTGCTTGCCGCCCGTTTTCACGATTGCGTACATGTATGTATCTCCTTGAATGTGACTAAACGCAAGGTAGTATCCTACCAGCGCACCGCCCCCGCGTCAACAATTTTCTCCCCCATTTTCCCACCGTTCACCGACGCTCTATATATTAGTAAGGCAGCGGAACACGTGATCCATCCCAGAGGGAGGAGCCGTCGGGAATCGCCGAGAGGATGCGACGTGACAACGCGAGAAGCGCCCCAAACGGAGAGAGCGCCCCGGCACAAGGGGCGCTCTCCCGGAAGGATGACAGCCGGCAGGCTGTTATCGATCGCGTTGGCGGATGCCCTTAGGCAGCGCCGCCGGGCAGGATCATCATGGCCGCAGTCAGGATGACCATGCATACCACGCCGAGCACGACGAACAGCTTCGCGCCGAACTTCAGCCAGGTGGAGTACTCGATCTTGGCCAGGGCCAGACCGCCCATGATGGCGCCGGAGGTGGGCGTGAACAGGTTCACAAGGCCGTTGCCGGCGGAGTAGATCATGACCATGGTCTCAACGGAGAAGTTGAGCTGGCTGGCCAGACCGCCCATGATGGGCATGGACACGGTGGCCATGCCAGAGGAGGACGGGATCAGGAACGACAGCACCACGTAGAGCAGGAAGGACAGCGGCGCGAATATGATGGCCGACATGCCCGCCAGTGCGTTGGCCGCGTTGTTCAAGATCCACATGTCCAGGCCGGTGGAAGCCATGAGCACGGTGATGGAGCGGGCCAGCGCGATGATGAGCACGACCGACATCATGTCGGCGGCGCCGTTGATGAAGGCCTTCACGAAGCGGCTCTCGGACACGCCGCCGATGATGCCGATGATCAGCGCCATGAGCAGGAACCAGGTGGAGGCCTCATCGAAGTACCAGCCGCCCAGGGGCACGCCGGTCAGGAAGGACGACCAAGCGGGAGAGGTCTCGACCTCTTCCACGGAGACAGCCTCGACCGGCTCGGCAATGGTGGTCACGGTGGCACCGTCGTTGGCGTCGTCGATAGCGGTGACGATTTCCTCGCCCGTCAGGGTGGTGGTCACTTCCTCGGTCGCGGAACCGGCGTTGAAGCCGTCGAAGCCGAGATCGGACCACGGGATGAAGGACACGATCATGATGACGAAGGTCAGCGCGAACACGACCAGGGAGGCCTTCTGGCGACCGGTCATCTTCGGGGCGTCGGCCTGGCCGTCAGCGGCCTCGGCCTCGGAGTCCTTCATGCCCCACTCGTTCATCATGTCCTGCTGCTCCTGCAGCGACAGGAAGGTGGAGCCCTTGTCGTTCATGACCTTCTTGGCGTAGCGCATCACGAACACGATGGAGATGGCCAGAGTCACGATCCACAGCAGGGCGCCCAGACCAATGATGGTGGCCTGGTTCACCGCGATGCCCACGCCGGACAGCGCGTCCACGGCCACGCCCACGGCGAACGGGTTCACCGTGGAGCCGAGCACGCCGCAGCCGGCGCCCAGAAGGACGACCGCCGCGCCGGTCAGGCTGTCGAAGCCCGCCGCTACCATGGTGGCGGCGAGCAGCAGGTAGAAGGGCACCGTCTCCTCGCACATGCCGTAGGTGGTGCCGCCGATGGAGAAGATGATCATGAGGATCGGGATGAGCACCAGCTCGTTGCCCTTCAGCTTGTGCACCAGAGCGGCGATGCCGGCATCCAGGGCGCCGGTCTCGGTGATGATGCCGAGGAAGCCGCCGAGGATCATGACGAACAAGCAGACGGGCAACGCGTCGCTGAAGCCAGCGACCGGCGCGGTCAGCACGCCGGACAGGGTGGCGCCTTCAACGCCCTCCACGCCCATAGCCGACATGATGACGGTGATGATGGCCAGGGCCACCAGGATGATCAGCAAAATAGTAAACGAAGAAAGGCTCGCGCGCTTCTTCTTCTTTGTCTCTGCCATGAGATAACTCCTTAAGGGAGTGGCGGCCGACCCCTCCCCCGACTCGGCCGCCAATTAACATTCAAACAAGGCGGGTCCGGGCGGACCCGCCGAAAGCGATCAGCCCTACAGGGCCTCGCGCCAGGCCGGCATGGACATGCAGCGGGGGCCGCCGCGGCCGCGGGACAGCTCGGCGGAGGGCATGACCAGGCAGTTGATGCCGTTCTTGTACAGCACGTCGTTGGTGACGTTGTTGCGCTGGTACACGACCACGGTGCCGGGACGGACGCACAGGGTGTTGGAGCCGTCGTTCCACTGCTCGCGCTCGGCCGCGATGCGGTCGCCGCCGCCGCAGGGGATGAGCGTGACCTTCTCGCCCACGTACTCCGACAACACGCTCTCCAGATCCTCGTTGCGCTCGCGGATCTTGGCGCCGCCTTGGCCGTCGGGGGTGATCTCGAAGACGGTCAGCGGGCCCATGATGCCGGGGTGGATGGTGAACTTGTCGTAGTCGATCTGGGTGAACACCGTGTCCAGGTGCATGAAGGCGCGGGACACCGGGATGTTGAAGGCCAGGATGGTGTCGATGGTGGACGTCTCATCGCTGAACACGTTGTGGGCCAGCTGGTCGATGGCGTCGGGCTCGGTGCGCTGGGAGATGCCGATGGCCAGCACGTGGTCGTTGATGTTCAGCACGTCGCCGCCCTCGATGTGGAAGGTGTTCTCGCGGCTGTAGTACTGCGGCACATCCTTGAAATCGGGGTGGTAGTTGAAGATGTAGGAGCCGTAGATGGTCTCGCGGTTGCGGGTGGTGCTGTACATGCGGTTGATGCCCACGCCGTTGCCGATCATGTTGAACGGGTCGCGGGTGAAGTAGAGGTTCGGCATGGGGGCGCACACGAGCTTGGTGCGGTCGGACACCATGTCCACGAGCAGGTTGGTGTGCTGCTGCGGGAGCTCCTGGAGGTTGATGCCCGCCATGGTCTTCATGACCATGTCCTTGGTGCCGGCGTACTCGGAGTTGATGTAGTCCTTGATGATGTCGGTGTACAGATCGGTGCGGATGCCCGCCTCGTAGATCCACTGGTTCAGGAACTGCTCGCGCAGGGCCGGATCAGTGTCCAGAGCCTCGGCCATGAGGTCCTCGAGGTAAACGACCTCCACGCCCTCGTTACGCAGGATGTCGGCGAAGGCATCGTGCTCGGCCTGGGCAACCTCCAGAAACGGGATGTCGTCGAACAGCAGCTCTTCCAGGGTGTTCGGGGTGAGGTTGAGCAGCTCGTTGCCCGGGCGATGGAGGATGACCTTCTTGAGGTTCCCGATCTCGCTCTTGACGTTTACTCCTTGCATGTGACTCTCCGATCTGGCGCCCGCGGCGCCTGTCGATGTGCCGGCTGCCGTGGTTTCCCTCCACGGCCCATCGCAAATCCGCGATGTTTCATGGCTCCAATGTGCGGGATAGTCACATTTTGCGAAAGGTCTAAACCAGGTGTAGGTGCGTATGTATGTTGAGACTATGTGAAGAAGCATCTCCCTACAACCTCCATAAACCGCAGGTCATAATTGGGTTTTTCAAATTCTAATCTGCGTTGTTTCCTCATCTAATTGTGCGCTGTTACCGTTACGTTACCTAACTCGATCAAAAACTTCTGAAGGCTTCGGGCATCGAGGAGGGCGCTGGCGAATTGGTATATAATGGCAGCAAAGTTCAACGCCCGATGGGCTGGCCAGGATGAAGGGGATCCATGGAACTTGCCATCTTCTATGAGACGCTTCTCGTGATTCTCGTCTCCGTTCTCACGGCCGCCGTCTGCCTCTCATCATATTTGGTGACCCACCGCAAGACCATGCTGTACGCCTGCGCGGCCTTTTTGTTCTACTTCCTGGACGTGGCCTCCATCTTGCAGGACGATTACGCGGCCCAAATCCTCGGGCCCGAGCTTTCCCCAGAATATATGTTCTTCCGCTCCGTCTACACACTCGTCACCGGTGCGGGATTCCTCGGCTCTTTCTGGCTCATGGTCTGCGAGTACATCGGAGAGCGCAACCGCCGCGTGCGCGCACTGCCCATCATCGTCTTCTGCGTCATAGCCTTCCTGCTTCTGGCTATCTCAGGCGAGAACAAGGTGCTGCGCTTCTGCTTCTATAATTGCCGCGCCTGCTTCATGTTCTGGATCCTCCTCTATGGCGGCATCTACTACCTGCGTACCCGCGACGAGGTGGAGCGCCAGCGTCTGGCCCGCTATCTCCCCCACTGCGTGGCCCTGGCCCTCCTCGGTGTGCTCATGATCTTCGAGGACGTCATGTTCTTCCTGGTGCTGTCCACCGAGGCCATCACCGTGGGACCGTTCACGCTGACGGCCGAGCGCAACTATGCCGAGAACCTGCTCATGCTCGTCTGCGCCCTCATGACGTGCCACTTCGCGTTGCGCCAGCTGGATATCCGCTCTCACACCGCCCCGGTCGTCGACGACACCGAGCGCTACCACCAGACCGCCGAGGATCTGCTCGTCTACGCCCGGCGCCACTCGCTGACGGCCCGGGAGCGCGAGGTGCTCGACTACATCCTGCGGGACCAGGACAACCAGAACATCGCCTCGGCCATGTCCCTGGCCCCCTCCACGGTGAAGGTGCACGTGCACAACATCCTCCAGAAGACCGGCCACGGCAACCGCCAGGAACTCATCCAAGACTTCTGGAAGACCGTGTAGGCCCCGCCCGGCGTTAGGGCAAGCGGAACCTGTTAGTGCGCTTCGGCCCAGGTGGGGCCCCAGCTGACATCCACGAGAAGGGGCACGCGCAGCTTCGCCACGTGCTCCATCACCTCACGCACCATGGCCGAAAGGCGCTCCACCTCATCGACCGGCACCGAGAAATCAAGCTCGTCGTGGACCTGGATCATGAGCTGGGCCTCAAAGCCCTCGGCAAGCAGCCGGCGCTGCACCTCGTTCATGGCCATCTTGATGATGTCGGCGGCCGTGCCCTGCATCGGATGGTTCATAGCCGTGCGCTCGCCGAAGCCGCGCTGCTGGCCGTTGAAACTGCGCAGCTCGGGAATATGGCGCTTGCGGCCGAACATCGTGGTGGCGAAGCCGCTCGCCTTGGCCTCGCGCACAGTGTCGTCCAGGTATGCGCGCACACCGGGATACACCTCGAAGTAACGGTCGATCATCTCCTTCGCCTCGGCCATGGGAATCTCCAGCGACTGGGCCAGACCGTAGGCCTGCTGCCCGTACACGATGCCGAAGTTCACCGCCTTGGCACGGCTGCGCAGAGCGGGCGTCACGTCCTCGGGAGCCACGCCGAACACGCGAGCCGCCGTGGAGGTGTGCAGATCGGCCCCGGAGTTGAAGGCGGCCACCAGATGCTCGTCGGCCGACAAGTGCGCGAGCAGCCTGAGCTCGATCTGGGAGTAGTCTGCCGACAGGAACAACTCCCCCTCCCGCAGGGGCACAAAACAGCTGCGAATCTGGCGGCCGAAGTCGGTGCGCACGGGAATGTTCTGCAGATTCGGGTCGGAGGAGGACAGGCGCCCCGTGGTGGTCACCGTCTCGTTGAACTGGGTGTGCACGCGCCCGTCGCCCGCCCGCATGCGGGGCAGGGCGTCGATATAGGTGTTCTTGATCTTCGAGAACTCCCGGTAGCGCAGGACCAGATCGGGCAGCGGGTGAATGGCCGAGAGCTCCGTGAGCACCTTTGCATCGGTGGAGTAGCCGCGCTGGTTCTTCTTCTTGGCCGGCAGCTCCAGCACCTCGAAGAGGATGCGGGCCAGCTGCTTAGGCGAGCTCAGGTTGAAGGTCTCGCCGGCCAGCTCATAGATCTGGGCCGTGAGATCGTCTACCTCCACCTGGGCCTCGGCGCCCAAGGCCTCCAGTCGCGGCACGTCGATAGCAGCTCCCACCCGCTCCATGCAGGAGAGCACCCCCACGAGCGGCAGGTCGATGTCGGCATAGGCCTCCCAGGTGCCGTCCTTCTTCAGGGCCTCCTCCA
Source organism: Adlercreutzia muris (assembly GCF_041223505.1). Taxonomy (NCBI): domain Bacteria; kingdom Bacillati; phylum Actinomycetota; class Coriobacteriia; order Eggerthellales; family Eggerthellaceae; genus Adlercreutzia; species Adlercreutzia muris. The sequence goes on along the minus strand of NZ_JBCLQK010000005.1, from coordinate 102,833 downwards.
GAAGCCCCTGGAGCATGCGGGCCGCCGTGGCCTGCACGGCCGCGCGCTCGCCGTCGGTCTCGGCCGCAGGCAGCGTGGCCCCGGCCACCGACTCCATCAGGGAGTCGTAAGTGTAGGCGCTCGTGGAGGAGTTCAGCACGTAGCCGGCCAGGCCCAAATCGAAGCCGGCCATGGCGAGCACTTCCCCGTCGGTCACGCGGGCCGCCTCGGCGGTATCGGCCGGGTACACCCGGCGCACGTCGGCCTTCACATCCAGGGCGCAGAAGGTTCCCCCGCGCACGATGGACGCGAACAGATCGAGGGCGCGCTCCCCCTCGGCCATCACCCGGGCCGAGCCCGTGACGAAGGCCGCCGTGGCGCCATCGTTGAACAGCGATACCTGCTCGGGATCCACGAAGGCCACGCCGATGACCTCGCCGGCCGCGCAAGCCCGTTCGATCTCGGCCGCGCCGTCGGCCCCTTCCAGAACGGGGGCCAGGGTGAATTCGATCTCGCGGGAGGGCGGCTCGGCGTCGATCATGGACAGCACCCGGGCCAAGGGGCTCGCCAGCTGGTACTTCCCGAAGGCCTCCTCCACATCGGCCGCGTCGAAGGCCGGGAAGGCGGCGCTCTCCAGATCCAGGGGGAAGTCCAGGTCGCGCACGATGGTGGCGATCTCGCGGGACAGGAAGGCCATGTCGCGATTGTTCTCCAGGTTCTCCTTCTGCTTGCCCTTCAGCTCGCCGATATGCTCGTAGATGCCCTCCATGGAGCCGTAGGCCTGCAAAAGCTTCGTGGCTGTCTTCGGGCCGATGCCGGGCACGCCGGGGATATTGTCGGAGGAATCTCCCATCAGTCCCAGGTAATCGATGAACTGGGCCGGAGTCACGCCGTAGCGCTCCTCCACCTCAGCCGGGCCGTTCACGGTGATGTCGGTGATGCCCTTCTTCGTGGTGACGATGCGGGTGAGCTCGCCGGCCAGCTGGTAGGCGTCCTTGTCGCCGGTCACGAGCAGCGTCTCGAAGCCCAAGGCCTCGTCCCGGGCGGCGATGGTGCCCAAGATGTCGTCACCCTCCCAGCCCGGCACCTTCACCACGGGAATGGCCATGGCCGCCAGCAGTTCCTCCATCACGGGGAACTGCACGCGCAGCTCCTCGTCCATGGGGGGCCGCTGGGCCTTGTACTGCTCGAGGGCCTTAATGCGGTGCACCGGCTTGCCGGCATCGAAGGCGCACACCACGGCATCGGGCTCGGCGATCTCGATGAACTTGCACAACATGGAGAGGAAGCCGAACACGGCGTTGGTGGGGGTGCCGTCCTTGGCGGTCATGGGCGTCTGCACCGCATGGTAGGCACGGTGCATCAGCGAGTTGCCATCGATGACGGCGATCTTCTTCGACATTCTGACTCCTTTGCGTCAATCGCAAGCGAACGAGCGGCTCATCGCCGGTCGGAACCGCCGGGTATTCCAATTCGCTCAGACAGTCCTCGCTTTGGAGAACAGCCCACCGGGCTGTTCTCGTCGCTGCGGAACTCGCTCGGTTGGAACACCCGCCGTTTCCTCTACACCCTTACATTTTCGATATGCCTTTCATGCGCTCGGCCTTACGCATTCCACAAATAGCCGACGCCGCGCACCGTTTCCAGGCGCTGGGCCAGCTCAGGGCCGAGCTTCGCGCGAACCCGGCGCACATGCACGTCCACGGTGCGGCTGCCGCCGTAGTAGTCGAAGCCCCACACGCGGCGCAGCAGGGCATCGCGGGAATAGGTGCGCCCGGGATGGGTCACGAGGAAGGCCAGCAGCGCGTACTCCAGATAGGTGAGGTCCACCGGCTCGCCGCCCACCTTCACCTGGTAGGTGGCCAGATTCACGGTCATGTTGTCTACGACTATGTAATCGGCCGAGGAGGTCTCGTTGCCAGGCCACAGCAGCTGGCGGATGCGGGTGGCGCACTCGGCAGCGCCGGCCCCGTGGACTACGAAGTCGGCCTTGCAGGACACCGGCAGGCGGAACTGGGCCAGATCGGCCTCGTTCACGATGACGAGCATGGCCACCGAGCCCTCCTCGGCCAAGGCCGCCTCGGCCGAGGCCAGGGATGCCAGGCGCTCGCCGCGGGCCTCGTAGATCACCAGATCGCGGGAGGGATGGGCGGCCAGCAGCTTCTTGAACTGGGCCGAGGAGCCGGCCGCCACGTCCACGTCCAGCTTCGAGAGCACCTGCTGGAACTTATGGGCGTTGTCAAGGCTGTCGGCAATGAAGATGACGGTCTTGCGCTGCATGCTACAGCACCGCCAGATTGCGCTCGAGCTCCCAAGGGGTCACCACGGCCTGGTAGGCATCCCATTCTGCCCGCTTGGCCCGCACGAGGTAATCGTGAATGTGCTCCCCCAGCGTCTCGCGCATGAGCGAGCTCTGGGCGAACAGCTCCACGGCCTCCCCCAGGCTCTCGGGCAACGGCGTCACTCCGCGCTCGCGGTGCTCCCGACGGCTGCACCCGAGGGGCGCGGCCTCGTCGGCAGGGGCCATGAGCTCCAGGCCCTCCTCGATGCCCGCCAGGCCGGCGGCCAGCATGACCGCGAAGGCCAGGTAGGGGTTCGCCGCCGGATCGGGGCTGCGCAGCTCCACGCGGCAGGCCGATTCGCTGCGCGGCCGGTACCCCGGGATACGCACGAGGGTGGAGCGGTTGCGGGCGCCCCAGCTGATGCAGGTGGGGGCCTCCCCGCCCGGTTGCAGGCGCTTGTAGGAGTTCACGTACTGGTTCGTGACCAAGGTGAATTCCGGCGCGTACTTCAGAAGGCCGGCAATGTAGGCCTTCGCCGTGGCCGACAGGTTGTAGCCGGACGGGTCGCTCTCGTCGAAGAAGACGTTGTTGCCGGCCCGGTCCATGAGGCTCTGGTGCACGTGCATGCCGCTGCCCGGCGCCCCGGTCAGGGGCTTGGGCATGAACGAGGCGTACACCCCGTGCTTCATGGCGATCTCCTTCACCACCTGCTTGTAGGTCATCACCGCGTCGGCCATGGACAGGGCATCGGCGTAGCGCAGGTCGATCTCGTGCTGGGAGGGACCCTTCTCATGATGGGAGTACTCCACGGGAATGCCCATCTTCTCCAGGGTGAGCACCGTGTCGCGCCGCAGGTCGGAGGCGGAATCGAGAGAGGTAAGGTCGAAGTAGCTGCCGCGGTCGAGCACCTCGGTGCCCTCGGCGTCCTTGAAGTAGAAGTACTCCAGCTCCGGCCCCACGATGAACGAGTATCCGGCCTCGGAGGCCTTGCGCACCATGCTCTTGAGGACCTGGCGCGAATCGCCCTCGTAGGGCTTGCCCTCGGGAGTGCGGATGTTGCAGATCATGCGGGCCACGGCATTGGATGTGGGGCGCCAGGGCAGCACCTGGAAGGTAGAGGGGTCGGGGAAGGCCAGCATATCGGATTCCCGCCTCTCCGAGAAGCCCTCGATGCAGCTGGCATCGAATCCCATGCCGTCGTCGAAGGCGCTCTCCAACTCACCGGGCACCACAGCGAAGGACTTCATATTCCCCAGTACGTCGGTGAACCAGAAGCGCACGAAATGCACATCACGGCTCTCAATAGTCTTCAGCACGAAATCTTGCTCGGGGGTTACCACCACGTCTCTGCTCCGTTCGGCCGTCGCGTTCTTGATCTGTCCCATTATAGTTCGCAGCCAGAAGAGCCCTTGGGGGAATTTACCGGACTGCAAAAGAAAAGACCCGCCGCGGTGCGCGACGGGTCTCAAAGGTGCGAGAAGCAGCGGAACTACTCGGCGGCCTCAACCTCGGCCTCGGTCAGCTCCACGCCGGGAGCCTCCTCGGTCGTGGCCTCGGCGGCGGCATCCTCCATGTTCTGAACCTCTTCCTCGGCCTCGGCGCGAGCAGCAGCCTCAGCGGCCTTGGCGGCGAAGGCAGCGGCACGCTCGGCCTTAGCGGCGGCCTTGGCCTCGCGCTCGGCCTTCTTGGCAGCCTCGCGCTCGGCGATCTGAGCGGCGCGCTCGGCCTTCTTGGCGGCCTCGCGCTCGGCAACGACGTCCTTAGCGGCGCCGAAGCGATCGGCGAAGCGCTGCACGCGTCCACCGGTGTCGATCAGCTTCTGGGTGCCGGTGTAGAACGGATGGCAGGCATTGCAGATGTCGATCTTCAGCTCCGGCTTGGTCGAGCGGGTGGTGAAGGTGTTGCCGCAGCTGCACTTCACAACGCAGTCCACGTACTCCGGATGAATTCCTTGCTTCATGGGTTCTCCTATCTTCCCTTGGTTTCCGACCAAGGGTTCCGAATAAGGCTTGGTTTCCGACCAAGCCCGAGACAAGCTTGTTTATATTAGCACCGATTCGCCCCAATGCAAGAAAAAAGACCCGTGCTGCACGGGTCTTTCAAGAATTGCCGGGGAACGGTGGCGTTCTACAGCTCGGTCACCCACAGCCCGTGGAGGTTGCAGTGCTCGTACACCTTCACCGGGGTCTCGCCGGCGGGCACCGTGAACTCGGCGTGGGGGGCATCGGCCGGAGTCAGGGGCTTGATCTGATAGCCCTTGTCGGTCACCAGGCAGATGAACTGGATCCAGTGCTCCTCGGTCATGGGATGATCCACTGATCCCACGTTCACGATCACCTTGTCGCCGGCCACCTCGACGGCGGGCACGTGCTTCTCCAGGGCAGCGTCCTGGGAATCGGCCACGAGCTCCACCATCTTCTCACCGCAGCACACCAGCGGCACGCCGGCGTCGAACACCTTCACGGCGATGTTGCCGCAGTGCATGCACTTGAAGAACTTCACGTCCATCTTGCACCTCGTATCTCTTGAGTCGTTTTCATTGACAGCGGCCGTCCGCGCGATGGCGCAGTTTCGACCGCTCCCTATTGTAGGGGAAGTAGAACGACACTGCCGGAAGAGCGCACAATCGACACCGCGTCGTTATCGAAGCCGGCCCCAGGCGGGCGCGCGGCTATCGCCTTGGTCAGCGGCCGGGGCCCGGGGTACCCGCGCGCATCGGCAGCAGAGGCGCCGATGAGGCCGCATCACCGATGCGCACCCTCTAGCAGGCCGTATCCCCCGCCTCGGGCGCCGAAGGCCGCTGGGGGCCCTCCTGGGACAGCTTGCGCCGGGCCGCATATACCAGCAGGGCGACGCCGGCCACCACGAGGGGGGCCGAGAGCAGCTGGCCCATGGTCAGCCAGCCGCCCCATAAGTAGCCCAGCTGCACATCGGGCTCGCGCACGAATTCGATGAGGAAGCGGAAGATGCCGTAGAGCACGAGGAACGCACCGACGAAGGTGCCGCGGGGGCGCGGGGGCAGCCGGCGCGAGAGGGCGAACAGCACGCAGAAGATGACCAGCCCCTCGAGCACCGCCTCGTAGAGCTGGCTCGGATGACGCGGCATCATGCCGGCAGCCCCGCCGAACACCACGCCCCAGGGCCCATCGGTGGGCGCGCCCCACAATTCGCCGTTCACGAAGTTGGCGCAGCGGCCGAAGAAGAGCCCCAGCGGGGCGGCAATGGCCCCCAAATCGGCTAAGGTCAGATAGGGTACGCGAGTCAGGCGTGCCGCCACAGCGCCGCCGGCGAGCAGGCCCACGAGCCCCCCGTGGAAGCTCATGCCCCCCTGATTGAAGGCGAGGATCTCGAGCGGATGGGCGAAGTAGTAGCCGTCGCCGTAGAAGAGCACGTAACCGAGACGACCCCCCACCACCACGCCGATGATGGCGCAGATCATGAGCGTGAGCAGGTCGTCCATGGTCAGACCGAGTCGCCAGCGACGGGCGATGCGATAGATAATGAAGGCCGCCAGGGCGAAACCGGCCACGTAGGCCAGGCCGTACCAGCGCACGACCAAGGGCCCCAGGCTCAAGGCGACAGGATCGAGGTTCTGGTAAATATCGTTCAACATTATAGGTTCCCCTCATGGGCACCCATGCCGGCGCCCAGCTCGATAGCAGCGAACTGAACCTCCTCGCGCAGGGAGGAAGGAATGGGCTGGATGGCCGAGACGGTCGCCGCGCAATGGGGGCACGCCAAGGAGAACAGCGCCAGGTTCGGGCGCAGCACCATCATGGATTCGAAGGTGCGCACATCCAGATCGCCCGCCCCGCACGCCGGGCACGTTACCATAGCCCCCATGGAGCGCCACCGCCTTTCCATTTTGGAGTCCGCTTCAGACCCCCATTGTAGCAGAGGCCGTCGCCGACGGCCGTCAACGAGAGCAACGACCCGACTCCTTCCCGGACTCGAGGCGCCAGAGAGGGTGCCTAAAGAATGAAGCGGTTGCGGCCGCTGAACTTGTCGCGGCTGCTTGGGGCCTCGGGATCCACCTCCGGGCCATGGACGAGAAAGTGCTCGCAGAAACGGCAGACCTGCTTGATGGCGGCCTCGTAGTCGCGCTTGGGGTTCAGCAGCACGTCGAAGTCGTCGCAGACCACGTGGGTCGGCCGATAGCACGCCGCGTAGTGGCAGTCGGCCGGGCACGGCTCACCCGGCACGTTGTGCGGGCAGCGCCCTTGCATCTCGTCATCGCAGCCGCGACGGCTCCAGCAGCCTTCCATTCCCTTCCCTCTCTCGTGAAAGCGGGCCCCAAAGGGCCCGCTCGGCTCATGGATTGTTCCGGGCCCTTAGGCGGCCGGCACCACGCTGGTCACGCCGGGGACGCGCTCCTTCAGGATGCGCTCCACGCCGTTGGCCAGGGTCATCTGGGACATGGGGCAGCCCTTGCAGGCACCCTGGAGCTCCACGGTGACCACGCCGTCCTCGGACACGTCCACCAACGACACGTCGCCGCCGTCGGCCTGGAGGCTCGGACGGATCAGCTCGAGCACGGCAGCCACATCGGACTTCTCAACCATAAGGCACTCCCTTTCAAAGAGGTTCTTCCGTTCGCAAGCCATCATAGCACAGCGCCGCGGCGGCGGGCGCGCAGGGCCGCGAACACCACAACGGCACCGGCCAGGGCGCAGTCCCTAGCCGATCCAGTCCTGGCCGATGATGACGAGCAGGTCGGTATCGAACTGGTAGAAGTCGCCGCCGTTCACCACACGACCGGCGGATAGGTCGCTCACCACGGCCTTGGCCGCTATCTCGAAGGCGGCATCCTTGTAGATCACCATGGTCTCGGGATAGGCCGTGCCGTCGTCCACGTTGCCCACCGCCTCCACCTGGTAGCCGTCGGACTCCAAAAGCTCGCCGCAGCGGGCGGCCGCCCCCTGGATGCCGGAGCCGTTGCGCACCTCCACGGTGAGCAGGCTGCGATCCACATTGGCCACGTTGCCCGCGGCGCTCTCCGGGGCATTGCCGGCGCGCACGGCCTCCATCATGGTGGCCAGCTCGTCGTCGGACACCTCGTAGGTGCGCGCGCCGCCCTCGCCCTCCACGGCACGACCGGGCACCACGGCGGCGTACACCGTCACCTCCGACAGGGGCCGCAGCACCTCGCCCAGGGCGATGATCTGGCCGCTCGACCAGTCGGTGCTCACGGCCGAGGCGCCGTCCGCCACCACGGTCGGGAAACTCAGGCCCTCGCCGGAGTTCGCCCGCTCGGCGAGGTTCACCGTGAACAGAGCACGCATCTTCGCCTGAGTGGCATAAGAGTCGGCATAGTTCGACGCCCGCAGAAGCGTGACGGCCGAGGGGCCGTCCAGGGTCACGGGGCCCGCCTGCAGCACCTGGATGCCGGCCCGGGGGTCGTCCACCTCCTGATCCAGTTCCACGGCCACGCCGCCCACGATATCCACGAGCCGCTCGATGCCCGCGGCATCGGTGGCGGCGAAGTGCGCGATGTCCACGCCCAGCAGGGACGCCACCGCCCGGATGAGCTCGGCGTCGCCCCCGACGGAGGTGGCCTCGGACAGGGGGTGGCGCGCGCCGTCGGACAATTCCACCGACACCGTGGCCGGCACCGATATGAAGGTGAGGGTGTGAGCGGCCTCGTCGATGCGCACAGCCAGATAGGCGTCGCCCTCGGCCGCACCGGCCGGGGTGGCCGAGCCCAGATGGGCGGTGCACAGGGCGAAGTAGGGCTCCCCCTCGGCGGGGGCAACCAGCGCCTCGGTGGCGTTGGAATCGCCCAGGGACAGCTGGGAGTCGGACAGGGCGAAGAAGGCCGACACCCCCGCGAACACGGCCACGGCCACGACCGCGAGGGCCGCAACGGTCAGAACCGCGATGCGGCGCCGACGGGAACGGACCTGGATCTCCTCCACATAGCCGCGCCGGCCCCGGCGGCGAGCGTAGTCGGCATCGCTTTCCCCGCTTGTGGCCTGAACATCCACCTGCTCCACCATACCGCGGGTCGCACGGCGGGAACGACGGCTGTCGGAGAAGTCAACCCGGGTGGTGCCCACGGGGCTATCGTCCTCGCGGCGGCCGCGGCGGCCGGCAGGACGGGCCACGTGGGAGCCGATCACGGAATCGTTCACCCGGCGGGACGTGCGACGGGTCTGGGAGGCCGAGAGCCCCTTCTTGCTGTGCATCGCCATGGAATCGACCGCCTATCCCCGGCTGGAGACGGGCACGCGGCAGATATCGGCGCCGAGGGAGGCGAGCTTGCCCGCGTAATCCTCATAGCCCCGATCGATATGCTCCAAATGGTGGACGCTCGTCTCCCCGTCGGCCACGATGCCCGCGAGCACGAGGGCCGCCCCGGCCCGCAGGTCGGTGGAGGATACCGGGGCGCCTTCCAGCTCGGCCACCCCGCGCACGATCGCATGATGGTCGTCCAAGGTGATATCGGCCCCCATGCGCATGAGCTCGGCGGCGAACATGAAGCGGTTCTCGAAAACGTTCTCGGTGATAACCGACACATCGTCGGCCAGAGCCGCCAGCAGCATGAACTGAGCCTGAAGATCAGTGGGGAAACCGGGATGCGGCAGCGTCTGGATATCCACCGAGCGCAAAGGCTCGCTGCGCGTAACGCGCACCCAGTCAGGACCGCACTCCACCGCACAGCCCATGGCCCGCAGCTTCATGATGGCCATGCGCAAGAAGGCCGGATCGATACCGTGCACGGTGACCGGACCGCCCGTGAGCGCCCCGCCCACGAGGAACGTGCCCGCCTCGATGCGGTCGCCCACGCAGGTGTGATCGCAGGGGTGCAGAGCCTCTAGGGCCACGCCCTCGACCTCGATGAGCGAGGTGCCCGCGCCGGACACCTTCGCGCCCATGGCATTCAGCATGTTCGCCAGATCCTCGATCTCCGGCTCGCAGGCGGCGTTCTCGATGGCCGTGTGACCCTCGGCGGTCACGGCGGCCATGAGCATATTCTCGGTGGCCCCCACCGAAGGAAACTCCAGGTAGACGTGGGCGCCGTGCAGCCCGTCGGGCGTGAAGGCATGCAGCACCCCGTGATCCACGTCGAAGTGCACGCCCAGAGCCTCCAGGCCCACCAGGTGCATGTCGATCTTGCGGGCACCGATCTGGCAGCCGCCGGGCATGGCCACCCGCGCCTCGCCGAATCGCCCGATAAGCGGGCCGAGCACGGAAATGGACGCGCGCATCTTCGAGACGAGCTCGTAGGGAGTCTCGCACGAGTCGACGGATGCGGTATCGATGGTAAGGGTGTGCCCCTCGCGCGCGACCGCGGCCCCAAGGCGATCGAGCACCTCGCCCATGATCTCGATATCGGAGATGACGGGCACGTTGCGAATAGTGGAGACGCCCTGGCCGAGCAACGAGGCGGCCATGAGCTTGAGCGCCGAGTTCTTGGCGCCGGCCACGGTCACGTCGCCGGAAAGGACATGGTTTCCCCGAACGATGATGACTTCCTGGTTCATTTCTAGTCCTTTGTACGGGCGCCGAAACGCCCGGTAGTCCATCATGGGTTCATACGTCCCATTATTATAGAAAAAAGGCCGCCCCGTAAGGCGGCCTTTCTCCCATCGGAATAAAAACTCCAGCGACAGCTACTCGCCCAGGGCGAAGCGGACGAAGCCGGTGATCTTGATGGAACCGCCCAGCTCCTTGGCGCACTCGTCGGCGTAGGCGGCCACGGTCAGGTCCGGGTTCTTCACGAAGGCCTGCTCGGCAAGGCAGTTCTCCTTGTAGAACTTGTCCATGCGGCCCTCGGCCATCTTCTCCTGGATGTTCTCGGGCTTGCCGGACTCGGCGGCCTGGGCCTTGTAGATCTCGAACTCGTGGGCGGCCACATCGGCGGGCACATCGGCGCGGGTGGCGGCCACCGGGTTCAGGGCGGCCACCTGCATGGCGATGTCGCGACCGCACTTCTGGAAGTCCTCGGCGGCCGGATCGATGCCCTCCACCTCGAAGGTCACCAGCACGCCGATCTTGCCACCGCCGTGGATGTAGGCGGCCACAGCCGGGGCCTCCACCACGGCCACGCGGGCCAGCTGGGTGTTCTCGCCCATCACGTGGATGCAGTCGGTCACAACCTCCTCGACGGTCTCGCCGTCGATGGTGGCAGCGGCCAGAGCGTCCACGTCGGCCGGCTTGGCGGCCAGGGCAGCCTGGGCGATCTTCTCAGCGTAGGCCTTGAACTTCTCGTTCATGCCCACGAAGTCGGTCTCGCAGTTCAGCTCGACCACGGCACCGGTGGCGCAATCGTCGGAGACCAGCGCCATGACGGTGCCCTCGTTGGTGGCGCGCCCAGCCTTCTTGGCCACGGCGGCCAGGCCGCGGGTGCGCAGCACGTCGACGGCCTTCTCCATCTCGCCCTCGGCCTCAGCCAGGGCCTTCTTGCACTCCATCATGCCCGCGCCGGTCATCTCGCGGAGCTCCTTCACCATAGCGGCGGTGATGTTAGCCATGAATTCCTCCTTCGGGGAACAGGATCGGTAGTTACTCGGCGGCGTCGGCGGCCACGTCGGCGACGACCTCGGCGGCAGCGCCCTCGGCCACGTCGGCGGCAGCCTCGGTGGCGACCTCGGCGGCAGCGGCCTCGCCGGCCATCTCAGCGGCGGTCACGTCAGCGCCGGTGCCGGCGATGACGGCGTCGGCCATGAAGTCGGCGAGCAGGCGCACGGAGCGGATGGCATCGTCGTTGGCCGGGATGCCGTAATCCACGTCGTCGGGATCGCAGTTGGTGTCCAGGGTGCCCACCACGGGAATCTGCAGGCGATGGGCCTCATGGATGGCGATGCCCTCGCGGTTGGTGTCGATCACGAAGATGGCGTCGGGCACCTTCTTCATGTTGCGGATGCCGTTGAGGTTGGTCTGGAGCTTGGCCAGCTCCTTGTGCAGCAGGATCTGCTCCTTCTTCGGCAGCAGGGCCATGCGGCCGTCGGCGTCCATGGCCTCCAGCTCTTCCATGCGGCGCACGCGAGTGCGGATGGTGGTGAAGTTGGTGAGCATGCCGCCGAGCCAGCGGGCGTTCACATAGGGCATGCCGCAGCGGTTGGCAGCCTCGGACACGGCCTCCTGGGCCTGTTTCTTGGTGCCGACGAACAGCACGGTACCGCCCTTGCGGGTGAGGTTGCTCACGAAGGTGTAGGCCGCATCCAGGCCGTAGAGGGTCTGCTTGAGGTCAATGATGTAGATGTCGCCGCGATTGCCGAAGATATAGGGCTTCATCTTCGGGTTCCAGCGGCGGGTCTGATGCCCGAAATGCGCACCGGCATCGAGCAGCGTGGTGATGCTGACTTTCGTCATGATCGCTCCATTCGTTAGTCCTCTGCCCGAGGTCTTCCCCGTCTGCCGCAGCCTTTTCCGGTGGCCACTCGCGGAGGCAGGTCGCCCGAGCATGTGTGATAGTTGCCGCCGTGTTCCGTCCCGTGGACGGACACAGCCTGTCTAAAATAGCACAATCCCCCGCTAATGCAAGGGATTGCGCGAAGAAATCGGGAAAGCGGAACGAATGCGGGCGGAAAGCCGGGAGACCCGGCTCGACCACGGCATGAACGCCGTACTGCGCACGCCCTACAAGTTCCTCGTGACGGCGAGTCTCCACGGCCTGGCCCTCGGCGCGCTGCTCGGCAGCGCCGTGCTGCGGGCCGGGGACGCGGGAACGGTGCTCCTCAATGCCCTGAGCTTCATCGCGGCCGCCGTGCTGCTGCTCCTCACGGCCCTTTTCGTGAAGATGGACTTCAACCGCCTCATCTACCAGGTCGGCTTCAGCATCATGGCCACCGGGGCCCTTCTCATCGCGCTCGCCCCGCCGCCCCGGCCCCCGGGGAGTTCGTCCAGTTCGTGGGCTTCTGCTACGTGCACCTCATCATGTGGGGCCTGTGCTCCTACCTCACCAAGTCCTTCGCCCTGCCGGCTCCCTGGGTGGTGGCCTGGCCCACCTGCTGCCTCATGGCGGGACAGCTCATCGGCGGCGGCGCGGCGGCGGCCCTCGTCCAACAGCCGGATGCGCTGGCCCGGACGACCACCCTGGCCCTGCTTGCTCGGGGCCGCAACCGCCGCTACATCAGCGAGGAGCTGGTCGTCTCCGAGGAGACCGTGAAGAGCCACGTCTCGAGCATCTAGGCCAAGCTGGGCGTCCATACCCAGCAAGAGCTCCTCGATGTGGTGGAGGTATCGGTCGCCGCCCTGCGCGACGGGGCCGGTCCCACCCCCCCCCTTCGCCTGAGGGACGCAACGGCCGCGCGGGGCCATTGGGCCGCCGGGAGTCGGCGCCATGGGCCGGCTCCGAACCCGGGTAGGCGCCCCCTCCTCGCCTCTCCACGCAAAAGGGGCCCGGTCGACCGTTCGTCGTCCGGGCCCCTCTCGTTCGGACCGGCGGAGAAGGTCGCGGCACCGCCGCATCCCGCCCAGCCAAACGCAAGATGGCCGAACGGCCAGCGCCGCTCGCAGGAGCCGCCGCATTCCCGGAAATGCAGTCTCTCCCCATCGGCCGCTTTCGGCTGACCATTTCTGGCAGAAAATGCCGATCTGCACGGTCGGATCGTTGATTCGGGACGTGATTCCCTCCCAGAAAGCCCCGATCGCGCCCTTTTCCGACACAAAACGACGATGCGCCTGTGCGCACCGGCATTCTGGGACGCGATTCCCCGCAGAAAGAACCCAACCGTGCCCTTTTCTAGCAGAAAACGTCGATGTGCCCGTGCACACCGCACATTCGGGGCAGAAACGGCTGCCACCTCGGCGCGGTGGCCCGCTTTCCTGGCGGTAAGCGACGATCCGACCGTGCAGATCGGCATTTTCCGCCGCTTTCAGCCCCGCCCCGAAAGCCCTCCGCGCACCACCGCAACGCCCAGCGCCCTGCCCGTCCGCCGCACTGCGCGCACGGCCGCAATGGCCACCACGACGCTCACTCCCCCAACGCAAAAAAAGGTGCGGCGTCCTGGGGACGGCCGCACCTTAGAAGATGCTGGGACGCTGTAAACGAGGCCCTACTTGTACTGGCTCTCGTGCTTGCGGAAGAAGTCGAAGCGCGGCGGCAGCTCGTGGATGCGGTGGACGCCGGCATCGATCTCCATGGCCGGGCACAGCTCCTCGTTGGAGTCGAAGTCGTAGTTCCAGCTGAAGAACTCGTCGAAGCCAAAGCTCAGGTAGTCGCAGATCTTCTCGCAGCCGGCCGGCACGATGGGGTGCATGAGCAGGGTGGCCACCCGCAGCAGGTAGAACGAGTCCACGAGCACCTGGCGACGGGCCTGTTCGTCCCCGCTCTCCTCGGCGGCCTTGATGCCATCGGCCCACCACTTGTTCGACCAGCGGATGAACTCGTCGCACACCGACATCACCCGGTGCAGCTCCACCCGGTGCATGCGCTCCTCGTAATCGACGAGGGCCGTGAAGGCGCGGGTGCGTACCTCGCTCGTCACACGGCCCAGGGGCATGCAGCCATCGAAGTTCTTGCCCGCCTCGTAGAAGCAGCTGCGGGCCAGGCGGTTGAACACGTTGGTGAGCAGCGCCCCCTCCTTCAGGGCCGGGTCGGCATAGCGCGGGTCGGTGCGCTTGGCCTCGTCCGGATCGAAGGGCTTCGGCGAAAATCCCACGGATTTCTGGTCGAGGCCGAGGGCCAGGAAGTGGGCCCGCAGCTGCTCGGCGGTGTAGTGCGCGAGCAACTGCTCGCCCGTGGGCGGCTTCACCGCGCCCGAGGAGGACGCCTTCTTCTTCCCGAAGAGCATGTGGTGGTTGGCCACGAGCGTCGTCTGGCGCAGGCGGGAGTCCTCGCCGTCGTCGAACAGGCCGCCCTCGCCCAGAGCCTCCCACAGGGCCGGCTGGGCCACGCCGTAGAAGTACAGGTTGTCCTGGCCGATGAACTGGTAGACCCGGGCCTCGTCGGAGCACCAGAAGTCGCGCCAGCTTCCGCGCGGCAGGCCCTGCTCGTCGTTGGCGGCGATGGTGAACGAGATGGGCGCCCACAGCGATTCGGGCCAGCACCACACGGTGAGCCCCTCCACCCCGTCGATGACCGGCGCCGCCACGCCCCATTCGATGTTGCCCGTAATGCGGAAGGGCACGAGGGTCTTCGAGGTGCGGAAGCGGATGCCGGCGGGAGCCAGCACTGCGCGGGCCGCATCACGGGCCGCGATATCGGAAAACTCGATCTCGAAGGAGGATTTGCCCCCCTCGGCCGCGCGGAACTGGTGAGGCGGCAGACGGTCGGCCAGGGCCCGGTACTCGTCCAGGTGCTCGTTCTTCACGAAGATGACCGGGGGCGCCAGAAACTCGGCGATGGTCTGGGGCACCACCGGGCGCACCTCGGAATCGGCGCGCAGGGCCTCCACCCGCTCCTTCAGAAAGCCGTCGAAGTCGGGCAGGTCGAAGTACCAGTTCTCCACCGGGCGCATCTCGGGCGTGGTGCCCGTGAGCGTGGACACCGGCGCGATGAGGTCTGCCGGCGCGTACTGATGGCCCAGGTCGCACTCGTCGGCGTAGCCGTGCTCGGACTTGCAGCCCTGCACGGGGCAGCGCCCCTGGACCTGGCGTCCGTTCAGAAAGGTGCCGGCCTCGGCATCGTAGAACTGAAGCGTGGAATCGAGCTTCAGGTGACCGCAGCCGTGCAGGCGCTCGATGAACTGGTTCGTGATCATCTGGTGCACGTCGGCGGCATGCCCGATGCCGCTGCCGTCGTAGATGTCCAGGCTCACCTGGAAGGCCTCCAAGGTAGAGGCCTGGCGCTCATGGTTGGCCAGTACATAGTCGGCGATGGTGCCCGAGAACTCCCCGGCCTCCACGAGCTTGCGGTAGCCCTCGTTGATGGGGCTGCCGAAGCAGTCGGTACCCGATACGAAGCGCACGTTCTCGGCGCCGATGCGGTCGCGCAGGAAGCGGGCGAAGGCGTCGGCGGGCACGAAGACGCCGCCGATGTGCCCGAAGTGCAGGGGCTTGTTGCCGTAGGGCATGCCGGCCGTCACCACGGCCCGGGCCGGCCATTTCACGCGGGTTCTGCTACTCAAGTCCGACACGGTCTTCCAACTCCTTCAGCATATCGGTCACGGTGGCCTCGTCCTCGGTGCCCATGATATCGAGCAGCCGCCCCAGGTCGCTCGAGGAATCCTGCAAGTACACGGTATCTGCGTCGGCCACGCCGGCGAGGGACGCCGCTTTCTCCACGGCCATCTCCAAGGTGCCGATCTCGTCGGCTAAGCCGTTGCCCACGGCATCGATGCCCGTGAAGGTGAGTCCCGTGGCCAGGGCGCGCACCTCGTCCTCGGTCATAGAGCGGCCCTCGGCTACGGTGGCGATGAACACGTCGTTGATCTGGTCGACCTGGGCCTGGTACCAGGCGCGCTCCTCCTCGGTGAGGGGCCGATCCCCGCCCCCGGCGTCCTTGGCGTCGGCCGAGGTGATGTTGTCCACGGAGATGCCCAGCTTCTCGTAGAGGCCCGACAGGTCGGTCACCGACATGATGACGCCGATGGAGCCCACCGCCGAGGTCTCGGCCGTGTAGATGTAGTCGGCCTGGGAGGAGATCATGTAGGCGGCGCTGGCATCAAGCGAGGCGCAGGACACCACCACCGGCTTGGAGAAATCGCGCACGTAGCGGGCCATTTCCTCGCCGGCCGTGGCCACCCCTCCCCCGGAGTTCACCCGCAGCACCACCGCCTTGATGTGCGGGTTCTGCTCGGCGGCGTCCAGCTGGGCCTTCAGTCCCTCGGGGCTCGACGTGGAGCCGTCGTACTGGATGGTGCCGTCGATGCTGATGATGCCCACGGTATCGCCCGTGACCGTATCGGCCCACGAGGGCGAATCGTAGGAAAGGGCCCCCATGGGGGCGGTCATCACCGCGGTGCACGACCCGATGGAGAAAAGCCCCAGAATGAAAAAGGAGAGCACGGCGGCCAGGCCCACGATCCAGCCGCGGCGCTTGGGTGCGGCGGCCGGCGCGGGCGGCGCCCCGTAGGCGGAAGCACTCCACCCCGGGCCAGGGGCGGCGGTGCCGGTCCCGTAGGTGCCCGGCTGGGCGCCGGGAGCCGGAACGGCCTGCGCAGCCGGCGCGGGCTGCGGTGCGGCCTGGACCGGTGCGGGCTGGCCGCCTGGGGTGCCCCAGGCGGCGTTGGGCCAATGGTTCTGATCGGTCATGGCGAGATCCCGTGCCTTCTACAGTTCGAAGTTGTCGTCGGAGCGCCCTTGCTGGGTCTGGGCCTTCTTCGCCGTGCGGATGAGAAACTCCTGATTGGAGCCCGTCTGCTTGAGCGACTTGATGAGCATGTCCATGGCCCGCTCCGTGGAATTGGTGTTCGACAGGATGCGGCGCACGGCCCAGATGAGCGGCGCCTCCTGGGGCTCCAGCAGCAGCTCCTCCTTGCGGGTGCCCGAGGAGATGGGGTCGATGGCCGGGAAGATACGGCGATCCGCCAGGTTGCGATCCAGCTTCAACTCCATGTTGCCGGTGCCCTTGAACTCCTCGAAGATCACCTCGTCCATCTTCGACCCCGTGTCGATGAGGGCCGAGGCCAAGATAGTGAGGCTGCCGCCGTGCTCGATGTTGCGGGCGGCGCCGAGGAAGCGCTTGGGCGGGTAGAGGGCCGTGGAGTCCACGCCGCCCGAGAGGATGCGGCCGCTGGCCGGCTGGGCCAGGTTGTAGGCGCGGGCCAGACGGGTGATGGAATCCAGGAGAATGACCACGTCCTTGCCCTGCTCCACGAGGCGCTTGGCGCGCTCGATGACCAGTTCGGCCACCTGGATGTGGTTGTCGGCGGGCATGTCGAAGGTGGAGGATACCACTTCGCCGCGGATAGAGCGCTCCATGTCCGTGGCCTCCTCGGGGCGCTCGTCGATGCCGAGGTACATGAGGTGCACCTCGGGATTGTTGGCCGAGATGGCCGCCGCGATGTCCTTGAGCACCGTGGTCTTGCCGGCCTTGGGCGGCGAGACGATGAGGCCGCGCTGGCCCTTGCCGATAGGGGCCGTCAGGTCGATGACCCGGGCCGTCGTGGTGGTCTTGCCGTGCTCCATCCACAGGCGCTCATCGGGGAAGATGGGCGTGAGCTCGGAGAACTTCGGGCGCAGGGCCATGACCTCGGGGGCCATGCCGTTCACGAGGCTCACCTTCTGCAGGGCGGCGAACTTATCGTTGGGACGGGCCGGGCGCGTGGTGCCAGTGACCATGTCGCCCTTGCGCAGGTTGTTCTTGCGGATGGTGGCAAGTCCCACGTAGATGTCGTTCTCGCCGGGCAGGTAGCCGGAGGTGCGCAGAAAGCCGTAGCCGTCGCCCATGATGTCCAACACGCCCGTGACCTCGGTGAAGCCCTCGGCCTTGCAGGTGGCCTCATAGATGGCCTCCACGAGCTCGGCCTTCTTGAGGGCCGCCCCCTCCACGCCGAGCTCGGCGGCCTTCGCGCGCAGCTCGGCCACCTTGAGCTCGGCCAGCTCCTCCCGGGTCACCGAGGGCTGGGGCTCGCGATTGCGGTTCTCGTGGCGCTGGCGGCGGTTGTTGCGGTCGTGGCCCTTCTTGCCGTTCTGCCCCTGCCCGTTCTGCTTGCCCGCGCTGCTCTGGCCACCGCTCTGACGGCGCTCCCCCCGGTCGTCGGGGCGCTCGCCGCGGCCGTGCTTGCGCACCACCGTGGCCTTGCGGTCGGCCTCCTTGGCACCGTCGGCCTCCCCCTCGCCCGCAGCGGGCGCCTCGGGGGCGCCGGCCGCCTCGGCTTCGGAGGACTCGACCTTCTTGCGGGCCCGGCGCGCCTTGGGGGCCGCTTCGGCCGGGGTCGCGCCCTCGGCCGTCTCGGCCATCTCGGCCGGGGCGCCGTCGGCCCCGTCGGCTGCGGCGGCCTTGGCCGTGCGCGAGCGGCGGGGCTTGGCCGGGGCGGCCTCGGGAGCCGCCTCCGGGGCGGCCTCGCCCGCAGCGACCTTGGCCGCGCGGCGCCGCACCGGCTTCTTGGCCGGGGCCTCGCCGGCCGCCGCAGCCCCCTCGGCCGCCGGGGCGTCGACGGCCTTCTTGCGCGGACGGCCGCGCTTGGGCTTCTCAGGGGCCGCCTCCAGGGCGTCGGCGATGGTCATCTGGTTCTCGTCGGCCTCACTCATGCGTTCTGAACCTTCTCCCAGTCCTTAAGGAACGATTCCAGGCCGCGGTCGGTCAGCGGATGGGACACGCACTTCTTCAGGATGCCGAAGGGCACCGTGGCGATGTCGGCGCCCATGAGGGCCGCCTGGGTCACGTGGTTGGCGCTGCGGATGGAAGCGGCGATGATCTCGATCTGCTCGCCGCCCACCGTGTCGGCGGTAAAGTCGTAGTTGCCGATGGCGCGCACCACGTCGTCCAGCTGGGCCAGGCCGTCCTCGGAGATGTCGTCGAAGCGGCCCACGAAGGGCGAGATGTAGCGAGCGCCGGCGCGGGCGGCCAGAATAGCCTGGGGCACGGTGAAGCACAGGGTCATGTTCACCGGGATGCCCTCGTCGGCCAGCACGCGGGTGGCGGCCAGGCCCTCCACCATAGTGGGGATCTTCACCACGACGTTGGGGGCGATCTTGGCCAGCTCGCGGCCGTCGCGCACGATCTCGTCGCGGGTCATGGCCACCGACTCGGCGGACACCGGGCAGGCAGGCCCCACGATGTCGCAGATGCGCTTGATATGGTTGTGGAAGTCGTCCAGCTTGCCGCCGATGCGGGCGTACAGCGTGGGGTTGGTGGTCACGCCGGCCAGGGCGCCCCAGCTGGCAGCCTCCTCGATTTCGGCGAGGTCGGCCGTGTCCAGAAAGAACTTCACGTTATCCTCCTTCTTGAGGTTTACAGACATAGGGGAATCTCGTCCAAATCGTGAGCTGCGCGCACCGTGAGACCCAGACCGCGAGAACGTTGAGAGGGCGATGCGGAAATGAAAGGGGGAAAGGCGCTGCTTCGCGCTGAAGATTTAGAACTGGAATCATAGTAGCGCAACAACCCGGTGCGCACAAGGACATACCGCAAGCGCCCACGGAGAGGCGCCCCCTCAGCGTCCTAAGGAAGCACCGACCCTCCCCCGCCTACGCTTCCAGCATCGAGCGGTAGAAGCAGGTACGCGCGCCCGTGTGGCAGGCGGGGCCGACCGGGTGCACCATTGCCAGCAACGTGTCGCCGTCACAGTCGTAGCGCAGGTCCACGAGCTTCTGGGTATTGCCGCTCGTGGCGCCCTTGTGCCACAGCTCCTGGCGGCTGCGGCTCCAGAACACCGTCTCGCCCCGCTCCAGGGTGAGCGCCAGCGATTCCGCGCTCATCCACGCCATCATGAGTACCTCGCCCGTATCGGCATCCTGCACGATGCAGGGAACGAGCCCCGCCTCGTTGTACTTCAACTCGCAAATATTCATCACGGCCTCCTACAGGCGCACGGGGATGCCAGCGGCGCGCATGGATTCCTTCACCTGGCGCACGGTCAGCTCACCGAAGTGGAAGACGCTGGCGGCCAGCACCGCATCGGCCTCGCCGTCGATGATGCCCTCGGCGAAGTGCTCCAGCTTGCCCACGCCGCCGCTGGCGATAACGGGAATATCCACGGCCCGGGCCACGGTGCGCGTGAGGTGGCAGTCGAAGCCGTCGCGGCTGCCGTCGCGGTCCATACTGGTGAGCAGAATCTCCCCCGCCCCGCGCCGGGCCGCCTCGCGCGCCCACTCCACGGCGTCGATGCCGGTGTTCTTGCGGCCGCCGGCCACGTACACCTCCCACTTGTTGGGGTTGCCAGGCACTGCCTTCGCGTCGATGGCCACGAGGATGGCCTGGGTACCGAAGGCCCGGGCCGCTTGGGTGATGAGGTCGGGGTTCGCCACGGCCGCCGAGTTCACCGATACCTTGTCGGCCCCGGCGGCGATCATCGTCCGAATGTCGGCCACGCTGCGGAAGCCGCCGCCCACGCAATAGGGCAGGTGCAGCTCGGCCGAGGCATGGCTGGCCAGCTCTACCGTGGTGGCCCTATCGTCGCTCGTGGCCGTGATGTCGAGGAAGATCACCTCGTCGGCCCTCTGCTCGTCATAGGCCCGGGCCAGCTCGATGGGGTCGCCCGCATCGCGCAGGCCCACGAAGTTCACGCCCTTCACGACGCGGCCGTCCTTCACGTCCAGGCAGGGTATTACTCGTTTCGTCAGCATAGTCTTTCCAACCTGTCCGTCGGCGAGCCAGCCGGTATTGCGATTCGCTCAGACAGTCCTCGCTTTGCGAAACAGCCCACCGGGCTGTTTCGGTCGCTGCGGAACTCGCTCGGTCGCAACACCGTCTGTCTCACTGACTACGTTTCCTTACTCGCCCTCTTGCGCCCAATGGTCTGCAAAACTCGCTCGGTCGAGGCATCAGCCATCGCGCGGGCTGCTCTTCCTTCCCCGCTAGGCTTCCAAATCCTCGATGGTCAGGGGCTTCTCCTCCGCCTCCAGCTGGTCGCTTACCCGATAGGTGCCCACGCAGGCAGCCACGCCGTCGGCCACCGAGAGCGTTCCCTCGTAGATGGCGCGGCCGGCGATGACGCCCTCCACGGCATCGGCGATGGGCCCAAGCGCCGCGATATCGGCGGCCGAGGAGATGCCGCCCGACACGATGACCGGGTTGCCGAAGGCTGCGGCCATACGGGCGTAGGCGCCATTGTCCACGCCGGTCTGCATGCCGTCGCGGGCGATGTCGGTGTAGACGATGTGCTCGAAGCCCTGGGCGGCCATGCGGGCGGCCAGATCGGTGGCGGCCACGCCGGATCCTTCGATCCAGCCGGCCACAGCGGCCTCGCCGGCCTTGGCGTCGACGCCGGCCACGAGCGCGTCGGGACCGAACTTCTCCATGGCGGCCCGGGCGAAATCGGGGTCGCGCACAAGGGCGGTGCCCAGGATGACCCGGGTGGCCCCGGCGTCCAGCAAACGGTCGGCCACCTCCAGCGACCGCACGCCGCCGCCCACTTCCACCTTCAGCTTCGTGCGGGCCAGAATGCGGCGCACCACCTCGATGTTGTCGGGGTTGCCGGACTTCGCGCCGTCCAGGTCCACCACGTGCAGCCAGGTGGCGCCGTCCTCCTCGAAGAGCTGGGCCTGGGTGGCCGGGTCATCGTGGTACACGGTGACGGCGGCATAATCGCCCCGGGCCAGGCGCACGGCGCGGCCGTCCAGGATATCGATGGCGGGCAACAGGTACATGGCTACTCCTTTGACAAGACGGTATCTTCCGCCATGGTAGCGGCCGCGCCGCGGCGACCGGCCGCAGCGCGGGCAACGGTTACGAAGTTGGCGAGCAGGCGCGCGCCGGCATCCGAGCTCTTCTCGGGGTGGAACTGCACGCCCCACACGGGGTGCCCGGGCACCCGCACGGCGGAGGGGAACGTGACCGAGTGGGTAGTGCGCCCGATGGTCGCGGCGCTCTCGGGGGCGGCGAAGGAGTGGGTGAAATAGAAGTACTCCCCGCTTTCCAGGCCGTCGAACAACGGGTCGGCCTCGTCCCATTCCACGGAGTTCCACCCCACGTGGGGAATCTTATAGGCCGCGCCCGCCTCGTCGGTCTTGGGCATGAGGCCCACCGTGCCGGAAACGAGCCCCAGGCCCGCGGGCAGGGGCCCCGCCTCGGGCGCGTGCTCGGTGCCGTGCTCGAACATGAGGTGCATACCCAGGCAGATACCGAGAAAGGGCGCGCCGGCCGCCACGGCATCGGCCACAGCCGCGCCCAGGCCGAGCTCTTCCAAAGACGCGGCGGCATCGGCGAAGGCGCCCACGCCAGGGAGCACCACGGCGTCGGCCGCGCGCACCTGGGCCGGATCGTCGGAGACGACGACTTCGGCGCCCGCGCCGCGCAGCCCCCGCTCCACCGAGAGCAGGTTTCCCTTATGGTAATCAACGACAACGATCAACTTCGCAACTCCCCTCACCGCTACGGTCAACAACGCCGGGCCGTCCACGACGCGCGGCCGGCTACAGCACGCCCTTTGTGGACGGCACCTCGCCGGCCAGGGCCCCATCGATGGCCACGGCCTGGCGCAGGGCGCGGCCGCAGGCCTTGAAGGCGGCCTCGAAGATATGGTGCACGTTGTCGCCGGCCAGCTGGCGCACGTGCAGGGTGATGCCGGCGTTGGCGGCCAGGGCGATGAAGAACTCCCGGGCCAGCTGGGTGTCGAAATCGCCCACCATGCCGAAGGGCACCTCCACGGCCCAGTGCAGCTGCCCGCGCCCGGATATGTCAAGAGCCGCCAGCACCAGGGCCTCGTCCATGGGCACAAAGGCGCTGCCGAAGCGCGCGATGCCCGCTTTGTCGCCCAGGGCCGCACCTAAGGCCTGGCCCAGCACGATGCCGGCATCTTCCACAGAATGGTGGCCGTCCACCTCCAGGTCGCCCGCCACGGACACCGCCAGATCCATGCGGCTGTGGCGCGCGAAGGCACTCAGCATGTGGTCGAAGAACCCGATGCCCGTGGACAGATCGGCCCGTCCCGTGCCGTCCAGATTCACCGTGACCGTGATAGCGGTCTCGGCCGTCGTGCGGGTGATGGTCGCCTCTCTCGCCATGATGCTCCTCCTTTAGTCCCGCGCCGCTTGGGCGCGGCGGCTCCCCCGCTCGGCCACGAAGGCCCTCAGCAGGCTGATGAACCGATCGTTCTGCTCCGGCGTGCCCATGGTCACGCGCAGGCAGCCCTCCAAAAGCGGTGTTGCCGAGAAGTCGCGCACGAGCACCCCGTGCTCGTAGAGGTACTCCCAGGCATCGCCGGCGTCTTCCATGCGCAGCAGGATCCAGTTGGAATCCGATGGGAACGGCACGATGCCGGGAGTTGCCCGCAGCGCCTCTGCGACCCGGCCCCGCTCCTCGATGATCTCGCGGATGCCCGGCTCGAACCGGGCCCGGTGCTCGAAGACCACCTCGCCGACGACCTGGGACACCGCATCCACCGAATAGGGCTGGCGCACCTTGATGAACTCGCGGATGACCGCCGGGTTCGCCAGGATGTAGCCGAGGCGCACGCCGGCCAGGGAGAACGCCTTGGAGAATGTGCGCAGGATGACGAGGTTCTGGTGGGTCGCGAGCAGGGGGCGCACGGTCTGGCGCGAGAACTCGAAGTAGGCCTCGTCCACCATGACCAGGGCGTCGGTGGCGTCCAGCAGCCGCTCGAGGAAGTCGGCCGGGGCCCGCAGGCCCGTGGGGTTGTTGGGGCTCGCCACAATGACGTAGTCGATGTCGCCGACGGCCAAACGCTCGAAGGTGGCCCCCTCGTCGATGGAGAAGTCATCGCGGCGGGCGATGTCCACCACCGTGGTGTTCGTGAGCCGGGCGTTGGCCGCGTACACCGAGAAGGTGGGCGGGAAGTTCAGGCAGGTGCGCCCCGGGCCGCCCCAGGCGAGCGCCAAATCGAACAGAAGCTCGTCGCCGCCGTTGCCGATGAGCACGCATTCCCGCTCCAGGCCGTTGGCCTCGGCGATAAGGTCGCGCAGGCCGCCCGCGAGCGGATCCGGGTAGCGGTTGAAGGGCACGCGGGCGATGCGCTCAGCCACGAGGGCCCGCAGCTCGTCGTCCACGTCCCGCGGGTTCTCGTTGGCCGAGAGGAACGCCTCGGCCGGCAGGTACTTCGGATCGTAGGGAACAAGGCCCGCCAACGACGGGGCCGCCGCGCGCACCCTATTCATCGGCCGAGCCCGCCGCCGTCGCGCCCGCGCCGGCATCCACCCCGGCCGCCGCGCTGCCGCCGGCCACGCTTGTCTGCTCGGCGGCGAGCAGGCTCTGGAGGCGCAGGGCCACGGACTGGGCATGGGCCCACAGCCCCTCGTGGGTGGCGATCTGCACCACGGAGCGGGCATCGTTTCTCAGGGCGGCCGCCGTGTACTGGATGACGGAGGACTTCTTCACGAAGTCGTCCACCGAAAGGGGCGAGGAGTAGCGGGCCGTGCCGCCCGTGGGCAGGGTGTGGTTGGGACCGGCCACATAATCGCCCACGGCCTCGGGGGTCCACTCGCCCAAGAAGATGGCGCCGGCGTTGCGGATGGCACCAAGGTACTCCATGGCGTTCGCCACGTGCATCTCCAAGTGCTCCGGCGCGATGACGTTCACCGCTTCCAGGGCCTGCTCCATAGTGGGGCACACCACGATGAGGCCGTGGTCGTCCAGGGAAGCGCGGGTGATGTCGGCGCGGGTGGAGCGCTCCATGTGGTCGGCGATGGCCGCCTCCACGGCATCGGCGTAGGCATCCGAGAAGGTGACCAGGTAGCAGGCGGCCAGAGGGTCGTGCTCGGCCTGGGCCATGAGATCGATGGCCACCATGGACGGATCGGCGGTCTCGTCGGCCACGACGCACACCTCCGAAGGGCCGGCGATCATATCGATGCCCACATCCCCCGAGACGAGCTTCTTCGCCGCGGCCACAAAGGCGTTGCCCGGGCCGGTGATCTTGGCCACGGGGCGGATGGTCTCGGTGCCGTAGGCGAGCGCCGCCACGGCCTGGGCGCCGCCCACAGTGTAGATCTCGGTAACGCCGGCGATCTTGCAGGCGGCCAGCACCGTGGGGTCGAGCGTGCCGTCCTTGGTCGGCGGCGTTACGCACACGATGCGCTCCACGCCGGCCACCTGGGCCGGCAGGGCGTTCATGAGCACCGTGGAGGGGTACAGGGCCCGCCCTCCCGGCACGTAGATGCCCACGGAATCGAGCGGCGTCACCTTCGACCCCACGATGGCCCCGTCCTGACGCGCGAAGAACCAGCTCTGCTGGCGCTGGCGCTCGTGGAAGTCGCGGATCTGGGCCGCGGCCTGGTTCAGGGCGTCGATGGTGTCGGGGTCAACTGCGGCCAGGGCCTCCTCGATGGCGCTCTCGGGCACACGGAAGTCGTCGATGGCCACGCCGTCGAACTTCTCGGTGTAGGCCCGCAGGGCCGCGTCGCCCTTCGCGCGCACCTCCTCGATGATGGCCGTGGCCGCCTCCAGGGCTCCGGGGTTGAAGGCCCCCGCCCGGTCGATAAAGTCGGCGGTGAAGGGCTCGGTGGGCTGAAGGTCAACGCGTCGCATGGTCATGGGTCTTCTCCTTGGAATCGGGGCGGTCAGGCGGGGTTCGATGCGCCGGCGATGGGCGCGTAGGTGTGCGCGGGGGCACAGGCGGCCAGGGTGCGGGCCAGGCCCACGATACGGTCGTCGGTGCGCAGGGCGCAGCCGTTGGCGAAGAAGCGGGCCGTGGAGGCCAGCACCTCGTCGACGATCTCCAGGTTGTTCTCGGCCAGGGTGGTTCCCGTGGCCGTGATGTCCACGATGCGGTCGGCCAGGCCCACCATGGGGGCCAGCTCCACATTGCCGTGGAGGTAGACGATCTCCACCTGGGTGCCGCGGCGGGCGAAGTGGGACCGGGTAATGGAGGGGTACTTCGTGGCCACGCGCATGGCGCCGAGCTTGCGGTAGCGCTCCTCGATGGCGGCCGTAGTGCCGGCGGCCTCAGCCACGACGAAGCGGCAGCCGCCGAAGCGCAGGTCCACCAGCTCCACGACGTCGGCCCCCACTTCCAGAAGCGAGTCCTTGCCGCAGATGCCGCAGTCGGCCGCTCCCAGGGCCACGAACACCGGCGCGTCGGAGGGGCGCACGATGATGTAGTCGACCCCCGGGTTGGAGATGACGAGCGAGCGGCCCGGGCTCGCGAGCCCGGTCACATCGAGCCCCGCCTCTTCCAGGCAGGCGATGGCCTCACCGTTGAGCGAGCCCTTGGGCACGGCGATGCGCAGGGGCCGCGCCACCCCCTCGGCACCGGCCGTGGCCGCGGCGGCCATGGCTTGCTCCAGGTAGAAGGCGAAGCCGGCGGCGGGACGGTCGGGGCCGTAGGCGCCGAGGGTGCGGTCGTAGCGGCCGCCGGAGCCCAAGGGCGAGCCCACGGCCGGGGCGTAGGCCTCGAAAACGATGCCCGTGTAGTAGTTGAAGGAGCTCACCACCGAGAAGTCCACGAGGATGCGCTCGGCCAGGCCGGCATCGGCGAGCCGGTCGTAGGTGGCCTGGAAGTCGTCGAGGTCGGCGATGCAGCCGAGGGGGGCGGCCAGGGCCCGCACCTCGTCGATGGCATCCTGGGCCCCGCGGATGCGGGCCAGCCGTCCGATGGCGGCGGCGTAGGCCGGGGCCACGCAACCCGGGTCGGGCGCCGCGTCCCCGTCGGCGGCCAGCACGGCGCCCGGGGCGCCGGCGGCGCACAGGCGATCGAGGGCCACGAAGTCGGAGTCATGGTAGGCGTCGAGCACGGCGGCCTTCCACGGCTCGGAGGCGCCGGAGCGCTCGAGCAGGGCCCGCAGCACCCCCACGGTGGCCAGACCCAGCACGAAGGTGCCGGCGCCGGCCAAGGTGAGCGCCTCGACGAACAGGGCCACGATCTCCGCGTCGGCGGCCGGGCCCGTGGGGCCGATGCACTCCACGCCGCACTGGGTGAGCTCACGGGCCTGGGCCTGGTTGTCGGCCTCGGCCTCGCGGAACACCCGCTGGGTGTAGCGGAAGCGCAGAGGGCCGGGCTCGTCGGCCAGGCGCGTGGCGCACATACGGGCGATCTGGAGAGTCACATCGGGGCGCATGGCCAGCAGGTCGTCATGGGAGTCGAAGAACTTGAAGGGGGATGCGGGCATGCGGCCGCCGGCCCGCACGACGTCCATTACCTCCAGGGTAGGCGTCTCGATGGGAGCATAACCGCGCTCGGCGAACAGGTCGGCCACGGCGCGGGTGATGACCTCGCGGGCCCGGGCCTCCTCGGCCAGCACGTCACGGAATCCCGATGGGGTGACTGCGTTCACAAGCGAACCTTCCTCGTACCCGTTTCTTACGGAAACACTCATATTATGCGCCTGCATGCCACAGCATGGGAGCAGCCACAGCCAAAAGGCGACATATCCCCCGCAGGACGCCACACCGACGGCCGACCCCCGATTCGGATGCCGGGGCTCCAGGCCCAGGCTCGGGCACCGGGGTTCCAGGCTCAGGCGCCGGGGTTCCAGACCCAGGCCAACCGGCCCAAGCTGGCGCGATGCCACCCTGCGATCATCGCCGTGTCCACCCTGAGGCCAGCGCGATGCCCGCAGCGAACACCGTCCAGCCCCCGGCTCGATCCAGCCCCCAGCCTGATCCTGTCTCCGGCTCGATCCAGCTTCCAGCGCCATTTGCAACGAGCGATCCTGCGATTGTCTATACTTTATCACAGTAGAGTGATAAAGTATCAGCTGATTTCCAAGGAAGAAGAAGGCGTTCGGCGAGCGGAATGCAAGCTACCGAGCAGAGTTCGTCAGAATATGGGAGTTTTTAGAGTATCTCGAAGATCAAGCCACCCTATCCGACCATCTCTACCAGGAAAAACGTACCGGTCCATCCTCAAAAGAGAGTTTTTTCCGCACGTCAACGACTAGCGAACCCTAATAACTCCCATATTCTGACGAGACGGCCTCGTCCGCTTGCACGGGCCACGTCCCGCAGGGCGATGGCCGTGGAGCGAACTGCACGCGCATGCGACCCGTACGGCCGATCTTGCGGATGCGCCGCAGAATCGCCGTCGTGGCTTGGCGCCGAAAGATCGGAGGCCCTTAGACGAGGGGCTCGACGATCATGGCCCGCAAGATGCCCGAAGTGTCATAGGCGCGCTTGCCGGCGCCCATGCCGATGCGCTGGATGGTGAAGCGCTCGGGAAGCGCCCCTTGAGTGCGCAGCGCACCGGCAACGGCGGCACCCGTGGGAGTCACAAGCTCCCCCTCCACCGTCGAGGGTGTCAGCGGCAGCCCGCACGCCTCGGCGATGAAGGCGGTCGCCGGAGCTGGCACGGGAATGAGGCCGTGCTGGCATCGCACGGTGCCGCGCCCGCACGGCAGATCGGTCACAACCACCCCGTCCACATTCAGATCGTCGACAGCGGCGGCAATAGCCACGATATCGGCGATGGAGTCCACCGCGCCCACTTCGTGGAAGTGCACATCGCCCAGAGGCACGCCATGGGCCCTCGCCTCAGCTTGGGCCACTAATTCGAAGATACGGCGCGCCGTCGCCTTGGCCTCCCCGGTCATGGTCGCTCCATCAATGATGGCCTCGATCTCCCGCGGACCCCGGTGATGGCCGGTCCCCTCGGCGCCGTCATGGCCGTGGCCGCGGCCGCCACCGCACTCCCGCTCGCCGTCGAGCCCGTAGCCGTAGCCGTCGCCACCGACGCAGGAGCCCTCCCGATCCCCGCCTTCTTCGCGCTCGCGCCCATCCTCGCGTTCGCGGCCATGGAGGTAGGCCATGTCGTGGTCGTGGTTCT
Organism: Adlercreutzia muris; assembly: GCF_041223505.1. Taxonomy (NCBI): domain Bacteria; kingdom Bacillati; phylum Actinomycetota; class Coriobacteriia; order Eggerthellales; family Eggerthellaceae; genus Adlercreutzia; species Adlercreutzia muris. Next base: position 74,365 of record NZ_JBCLQK010000005.1, on the reverse strand, counting down.
CGTGGGCCGCGTCCAGCACCACGGCAAAATCGCACACATCCAGGCCCGACTTCACCACCCGGCTGATCTCCACGGCGAAGCCCTCCACGTCCAGACTGTCGAGGGCCCGGCGCACGACTTCCTCGCTGGCGCCGGCATCCAGCAGCGCCGCCGCGGCCATATCGCCGCTGATGCCCGCCGTGCACTCTAAATATAGGAGTCGTGTCATCGCGTCCTACCTCTCCACAGCCGCGCCGCGGCCGTTCAAGTGATTGATGGCGCTCGCCTGGAAGGCGGCGCCGAAGCCGTTGTCGATGTTCACCACCGACACTCCGCTTGCGCAGGAGTTCAGCATAGCGAGCAGGGCCGCGATGCCGCCGAAGGAAGCCCCATAGCCCACGGAGGTGGGCACGGCGATGACCGGGCAGTCCACCAAACCCCCCACCACACTGGCCAGGGCCCCCTCCAGGCCGGCCACGGCCACGATGGCCCGGGCCCGGCGCAGATCGTCGGCCACATCCAACAGCCGATGCAGTCCCGCCACCCCCACGTCGTAACAGCGCATCACCTCGTTGCCGAGGAACTCAGCGGTCAGCGCCGCCTCCTCGGCCACGGGCAGATCGCTCGTGCCCGCTGCCACCACAGCCACCACCCCATCGCCGTCAGGGGCGCCCAGCTCGCCGAACACGAGCAGGCGAGCCTCACGGTGGAAGGTCAGGGACACTGGGCGGGCGCGCAGAGTGGCCGCGAGGGTGGCGCCCGCACCGGTCACCGCGGCCGCGCTGCCACGCTCGGCCCACAGGACCTCGACGGCGCCGGCCTTCCCGTCGCCGACCCGGGTGGCCAGCACCCGGGGCTGCCCCGCCTCCAGCAGGGCTGCGGCGATGGCGACGATCTGCTCAGCGGTCTTTCCTTCCCCGTAGATCACCTCGCCGGCCCCCTGGCGGGAGGCCCGGCTGTAATCGGGGCGGGCGAAAGCGCTCAGCCCCTCCCCTCTCTCATGATGGTCGCAGCCCACGGGCCCTCCCTCGGTCGGTTTTCGTTCTCTGCATGATAAATCTTGGAGTTGGCTCCATGGATCGCGAAAAGAAAAAGGCCCACGGAAGATTCGCAAGGGCCTTCGGGAAAGCGAGGGATGGCCGGCGGCTACTCTTCGGGACGAAGGGCCCGCTCGCTGTCGGCCATGATATCGTCGTAGTGATCGATCTTGTACTCCAGGCGCTCGAGGGCCCGCTCCAGATCGGCGATGCGCTCGCGGATGGCGATGCTCTGGCGAGCGAGCAGCTCCTTGCGGGCGGCCCGGGTCTCGTCTCCCTGCTCGATGAGCTCCATGTACTCGACGAGGGACTCGATGGACATGCCGGCATCGCGCATGCACTTGACGAACTCCACGGCGTTGCAGCTGGCCTCGTCGTAGTCGCGGATACCGCTCCTATTGCGCGGAACGTGGCGCAACAGGCCGATGCGCTCGTAATAGCGCAGCGTATCGGTGGAGACACCGTAGCGCTTGCTGACTTCCGCGATCTTCATTCGGTCCCTTTCGAGCGGGGCTGCACCAGTCGTCCCGTACAGACTACACGTCAATTAGACCATATGGAGTAGACTACAAGTCAAGAGCGCTTTGCCAGATTTCCGCGAACGCTCGCGCAGGGGCACTGGCGCCGCGCACCCCCGACTCTCCCAGACTCCGGAACGGCGCGTCGCAGCCGGCAAAGGGAACGTACCGGGACCGCGCAGTGCCGACGGACTAGCGGTCCGATGCCAGGGAGTCACGCAGGGCCCGCAGCGCGTTGCCGCGGTGGGAAACGGCGTTCTTGCGGGCCTGGGGCACCTCGGCCAGAGTGAGAGTGCCCCCGAAGGCGTCGGGGATGAACAGCGGGTCGTAGCCGAAGCCCTCGCTCCCCCGCGCTTCGCGGCCGATGGCCCCCTCGATGGTGCCCCGGGCCACGGTCTCGGTGCCATCCTCATCCATGAACACGAGGGTGCACACGAAGCGGGCCGTGCGCTCTCCATCGGGAACAGCGGCCAGCTCGGCCAAAAGCTTGGCGTTGTTGGCCCCGTCGTCGCCGTCGGCGCCGGCATAGCGGGACGAGTACACCCCCGGGGCCCCGTCCAGGGCATCCACAGCCAGGCCCGAGTCGTCGGCGAGCACGGCCGCAGTCAGACCGGCGGCGCGCACCGCCTCGGCCGCGGCCCGGGCCTTGATGCGGGCGTTGCCCTCGAAGCTGTCGGCGTCCTCCACCGGATCGGAGGCCAAACCGGCCTCGGCCAGGGTCTTGAACTCCCAGCCCTCGAAATTCAGGGCCGAGCGGATCTCGGATACCTTGTGGGCGTTGTTGGTGGCGATGACGACGGTCTTCATAGGGATTCCTCTCGGGGGCTCTTCTCAATGCGCTCGACAAAGTATACCGCACGGAGCCCCTCCTCCGCCACGCCCCGAAGGGCCTCAAGCCACTGCTACGAAACAACCAGCTCGGGCAGATCGACATGCTCCACCACGTCCATGGGGCGCGAGAGCACCCGGCCGCCAAAGCGGCGGAACTCCGCGGTGTCAGCGCCCGTGGTGAAGAAGGCGGCCGCGGGCACGTTGCCCGGCTCGGCGAAGCTGCGGCGGCGGCGCAGGATGTGGGCCACATCCCGGGCCGTCTCCTCGGCCGAGGACACCAGGGTGACCGGCCGGCCCACGACCCCGCCGATGAGGGCCTTCAGCAGCGGGTAGTGGGTGCACCCGAGCACGAGGGTGTCGATCTCGCAGCGGCGCAGGGGCTCTAGGTACTCCCGGGCGATCTCCTCGAACTCGGGGCGGATGTAGACCTTCGCGGCCCCGGACAGGTAGTCCTCGATGGGGCCGTCGGCCAGTTTCAGGCCCATCTCGGCTATCTCCACGAAGCGCGGCGTGGCCGTGGAAAACACCGTGATGCCGGCGTCGATGTGGCGGATGGCCTCGGAGTAGGCGTTGGAGTCCACGGTGCCCTTGGTGGCGATGACCCCCACCCGACGGTTTATGGTGGTGTGGGCCGCGGCCCGCGCCCCCGGCTCCACCACGCCAACCACGGGCACGTCGAAGACCCGCTGGGCATGGGAGAGCCCGGCGGCGGTGGCGGTGTTGCAGGCGATGACGATCATCTTCACGTCCTGGCCCAGAAGCCAGGTGCAGATCTGCTGGACAAAGCGGTCCACTTCCGCCTGGTCCCGCGGCCCGTAGGGGCACCGAGCCGAGTCGCCGAAGTAGACGATGCTCTCCTCGGGCAGGCGCCGCTGGAGCTCCCGGGCCACGGTCAGGCCTCCGTAGCCGGAATCGAATACACCGATGGGGCGGTTGTCGTAGCCTTCGCCCACGAGGGGGCGGTCCTGGGCGGAAAGCACGGGTGCCCTAGCTGTGGACAACGACGACGTCGCCGACGGAGAGGAGTCCGTGAAGCTCCTCGGCCTTCTCGGGGGGCAGGTTGATGCAGCCGTGGCTGCCGTGCTCCAGGTACCAATCGCCGCCGAACTGGGCCTGCCAGCCGGCATCGTGGAAGCCGATGGAGTTATCCTTGAAGGGCATCCAGTAGGCCACCTCGGTCTCGTAATCCTTCGTGCCGTCCGGCTTGTAGCCGCGCAGCACCGACTTCCCGTCGTTGGTCTTGATGTAGTAAGTGCCCTCGGGAGTGGCCCGGCCGTCGGCCGGCTTGCCCGAGACGATGTCGCTCTCCCACAGGATGGAGCCGTCGCCGTCGTAGAAGCGCGCGTACTGCTCGGTCAGGTCCACGTCGATATAGCGGGCGCCGAAATCGCGGCCGTACTGGTCCGGGGCCTGGGCCGCCCGCTGCTTCATGGTGATCTCGATGGGGCCGCCCTCAGCGTTCACGAGCGCCTCGCGCACCGCCTCGGCCGTGGCCTCGCTGTCGGTGATCCAACCGTAGTCGCCGCCCTTCACCACGACCTGCTTGCCATCGGGCCGCGCGTAGGCGCGCTCGGCGCCCGTGGTGTCCATGGCGTTCACCTGCTCCTTCACCATGGCTACCAAAGGCTCGGGATCGTAGGCGACGGACAGGTCGTCGCCGATGGTGATGTGGGCAGCGATGGCATCGGCGTCGATGGCCAGCCGCTCGACGCCCTCCATGGTCACGCTCACGGGGGCCGAGACGTACTTGTTGGCCTCGTCGCGAGCGGCGGCCAGGGCCGGGTCGCTCGAGAGCACCTCGGGCCGGGCGAGCACCGCGTCGCTCAAGGTCACCTTCGGGGCGAAGTTCACCGTGCCGCGGGCCACCTCGTCCATGACCTTGTCGGCGAGCAGGGTGTTGCCCTCCTCCTCGGGCACCACGACGAAGGCGTGCTCGGCGGCGTCGTAGGCCACCATGGCGTTCTTGGGGGCCGTGCCGCGGGCGTTTGCCTCCTCCACGGCGCCGTGGATAGTGTCGGCGAGCTTGGTCTCCTCGAAGGTGGATACCAAGTCATCGGTGTCGTCGTGGCTCTGGAACACCTCGTAGGGCCAGGCCCAGGGATTCATCTCGGACAGGAGGCCGTCGGCTATAGACTGGCTGTCCAGGGACATGCCCATGTCGGCGGCGGACAGGGTGAGGCTCAGGCCGTGGCCTTCCACCTTGAAGGTGTAGTCACCGAGCACCCCGTCGAGCATCTGGTGCACTTCCTCGGGGGTCTTGCCTGAGATGTCCATGTCGATGATGGAGCTGTTGGGGAAGAAGCGGCCCATGAAGATAAAGACGCCCGCGAGGTACACGACGGCGAGCACACCGAGGATGATGCCCACGGTGATGCCGAAGATCTTAAGACCGCGATGGCGCTTCTCCTCCGGCGGCACCGGGCTCGCCTGGTAGCTGGGCACGTAGCCCCCGGCGAAGGAGGCGGCCTGCTCGGGCCCCCGAGGGGGCACAGGCGGCATCGATCCGGTGGACGCAGGGCGCAGCGGCGCCATGGCGCCCGTGGAGCCGGAGCGCACGGGGGATACCGGGACGGTCGAGGTCGCAGGGGCGGAAGGCGCCGGGCCATGGGCACCAGCGGGGCCCGGGGCGACCGGGGCGTGGGCGCCGGTGGATGCGGGGCCGCTCTCGCGCAGCGGTGCCATGGCCCCCGTTGCCGAGGGCGTGCTCCCGACGGGGGGCATGGCGCCCGTGGAGCCGGCAGCCCGGGGCGCCCCCGAGGGGATGCGGAACCCGCGGCCGCGCTTGGGCTTGGCCGCACCGTCCTTCTTACCGTGATGTCCCTGTTTATTCTGAGCCATATCGCGCTTCCATGGATGTCGTTCGTCAACGGAGGGCCGCCTGCCCGGCGCTCCGATCTCAGCGAGTTTCGCCCTATTATACGACACTCCCCGCCCGTTCGGCTCCGCGCCCGCGGCCATGGTGCCACTTTCACACAGGAGGGCCCCTCACGGCCCGTACAGGGGCCATTCTCCGCGACCCGTTCACAAGACTTACGCGAGATTCAGACGTTTCCCCTGAATATGACTGCTTTTCTTAAGGTTCGCGAATATCCACCGCCGTCCTGTTTTCAGCCAAGCCATCGGTTATTTTTTGGTTAAAGTCGGAAGGGAGACGAGAGAACCCCTGGTCACCCGCCGGCGACAAGGGAGGTGCCCCTCCGGCGATCACACTGCGATTCAGCGAAGAAAAAGCCCCTCTGACCAGGCAGGTTACCAGTCAGAGGGGCCGATTTCCGTTGGTGGAGGCGCGGAGAATCGAACTCCGGTCCATACTAAATCGTCCACGAGGCTCTACAAGCTTAGTTGGCGATCGGGATTCGGAGCGGATCGGTTCGCCAACCAACGTGGCCGCTCCTAGTCGGTTCTCTCTTTTCCCGGGCCATACCGGCTACGTGCCCGGGAGCATTCCCCTGAAGTTGACGCCTTGGCCGGTTCGGGGAAACACCGGCTTCGGCGATCACCAGGTTGCTGTTAGGCAGCCATGGCGGCCGGCATGTAGTAGCCGGTCTTAGCAGTGTTTTTGCCAATTAACTTGACGTTACCCCTGTTTAACGTGGCGAGGAGACCACGACCTGCTCCTCGTTTCGGACTTACCATGTCGAAACCAGTCGCCCCCAATAAAGGGTATCGGTTTATTGTAGCCGCCCCGGCTCCGCTGTCAAGGGCGTCGGCGATGTCGCGCGCCCGCGGGCGAGGCTCCTGCCGACGAGAGGAGCGCGAGCAGACGGCGGCGCAGAGCCGCATGCTCCGCTGTCAAGGGCGCGGTTCCGCAACTCTAGGCCGCAGCCACGCGCAGCAGCTCGGCACCGTCCAGGTCGTAGTCGTCCATGCACGCGCTGCGCCGCGCCGGCTCCTCGTAGGTGCACCAGTAGTAGGTGCGCGTCGCCGCCGAGAAGCCATCGGAGAACAGGGTGTACTCGTAGCGGCCGTCGGTCATCTTCGCGCCGCCCTTGCACATGGAGGCGCCCTCCAACGTGCGGAACAGGCGCGTCACGTTGGCGGCCTCCCCTTCCTCTGCCGGATAGTTCGCGTTCAGGAAGGCGGCCCGCACAAACCGGCTGGCCGGGTCGTAGCCGCCGGGGAAGCCCACCATGCCGGCACCGGTGCCGAAGGCCTTCAAGGTGTCGCGGGTCCAGGTGACCGGCTCGGGATGCTCGCAGCTCACGTGCATATAGTTGCGCACGTTCTCGGCGTGCCAGGGGAAGGGCGGCTGGTTGGTCAGCACGTCCAAACCGTTGTCGTAGACGTGCATGCCGTCAGCCTCGCACTCGATGACGAGGGACTCGGTCCCGTCGCCCACGATCCAGTGCAGGGGAGACACGGCCCACAGGTCGTTCACGGCCTTGTTCACGATGGTGACGTTGTCCAGAGCCGCACGCACCTCGGCCACGGTGGAGAACTGCGAGGCGATCCACAGGGGCACCTCGTAGGCGGCCAGGTTCACCGTACCTTCCACGGGCTCGGGGGCGAACACGGCATAGCCGGGGAAGTTCAGGCCCGCCACGGCCAGGCCCGTCTCGTTGGCGCAGTCGAAGTACAAAGGCGCCCCGGCCTCGATGATGGCCATGCCGATGCAGGCGTGCTTCGGCTCGATGGTGCCCAGAAACGGCGAGGGGATGCGGGCGACACGGGGGGTGATGACCACGCCCTCCCCATAGTGCTCGCACCAATCCAGGTTGCGGCCGAAGTACAGATTGCCCTTGCTGTCAGCGAAGCGAACGCCCGTGCACATGATAGTCTCCTAACGACGAAACGGGAGCGACCGACCCGATCGCTCCCATCCATAGTAGGGCCCCGCTGCGCCCTGGGCGGGCGGGCGGTCCCTTGGTTGCCGTTTTGACAGCGCGGCGTCGCCGTTACTTTTTCTTCTTGAGGAAGCTCAGAGAGTCGGCGATCTCATCGAAAGTGCCCTTCAGCTCCGCGGCCACGGCGACGCCGTCCTTGTAGATGGCGTTCACGTCCTTGGTGGCCGCCGCCACGCCCTCGCGGCTAATGCCCAGATCGAACTCGTCGCCGTCGGAGGTGCGCTCCACGCGCACACCGTCGTCGTCATTGTCCTCGTCAACGTAGTAGTACTCCACCTCGTTGCCGTCCTCGTCCAGCAGGATAAAGCCGATCTCGTTGTCGAACTCGTCCACGATGACCGCGTGCACGTCACCGTCCTCGATCTCCATCTCGATGATCTCGCTCTCCTCTTCGGGCTCCTCTTCGATATGGTAGCCCTCGGAGTTCAAAACGTCGGCCTCCTCCTCGGCGGCCAGGGCCTCATCCACGTCGCCCTCATCCCAGCCGTCGTAGTCGGCCTCGTTGTCGGTCATGAAGCTGTCATAGGCGTGCTCCACGTCGCTTTCCGCCGCGTCGGCCCCGAAGATCTCGTCCTCGTCGCCCTCCACGTCCTGAAGCTCGGTTTCCTGGTCGATCCATTCGGCGTCGGTCTCGCCGGGCTCTTCCATGCTCTCCAGCTCTTCGTCCAGACCCATGATGGTGCTCCTTTTTCGTGTCCGTCCTACAGGGCCGCCTCGGCGACCACGTTCCCATGATGCCATCCCGCCGCAGTGCCCCGGCACGGAGCGCGGTTTCGTTTCCCTAACGTGAACGCTCTTTCATGGCGCGGTCGATCTCGCGCTTGGCGTCCCGCTCCTTCATGCTCGCCCGCTTGTCGTAGAGCTTCTTGCCCCGAGCCAGAGCCAGTTCCACCTTCACCCGGCCATCGGTGTTGAAGTACATCTTCAAGGGCACGATGGCCAGGCCCTTCTCGGCCACCTTCCCGTCCAGATAGCGAATCTGCTTCTTGTGCAGCAAGAGACGCCGCTTGCGATCGGGGTCGGGGTTGAAGATGGACCCGTTGGCGTAGGGAGGGATGTGCACGTTGTTCAGCCACACCTCGCCGTTGCGGATCAGGGCGAAGCAATCGGTGAGCTGGCAGTTATTCTCGCGCAGAGAGCGCACCTCGGTGCCCGTCAGCTCGATGCCCGCCTCGTAGGTCTCCAGGATCTCGTAGTCGTGGAAGGCCCGGCGGTTCTTCGCGATGGTCTTCTCGTCGCGCTTGGGCACGGTGCTACTCCTCCCCCACTGCCTCGGTGTCCGCCTCGCCGCCGACACCCGCGTCATCGGCGGTCACGGCGCCCATGCCCGGCACGAAGCTGACCTGAGGGCCGAGATCGCGGGCGAAGCGCGTGATGAGGCGCACCGTGGCGTCCAAATCGGCCAGACATACCACCTCGGTGGGGGTGTGCATGTAGCGCAGCGGCACCGAGATGAGGCCCGTGGGAATGCCGTCGCGGGCCACCTGGATGGCCCGGGCGTCGGTGCCGGTCACGCTCGGCTCGGCCTCCAGCTGATAGGGAATGCCCTCGGCCTTGGCCGCGGCCACCAAGCGCTCGAAGACCACCGGGTTGATGTTCGGGCCGCGGGCGATGACCGGGCCCGCGCCGCAGACGATCTTGCCGTACTTGGCGGCGTCGATGCCCGGGTAGTCGGTGGCATGGGTCACGTCGAAGGCCAGGGCCACATCGGGGTTCACGGCATGGGCGCTCGTCATGGCGCCGCGGGTGCCGATCTCCTCCTGGGTCGTGGCCACGGCGATGAAGTCGCCCGCCGCGCGGCCGGCCGCGGCCAGCTTCTCCATGACGCGGCAGGCCACCCACACGCCGCACTTGTCGTCGAAGCACTTGGACACGGCCATGCCGTCCCCGAAGCGCTCGAAGCCCACGGCGAAGGTAATGGGATCTCCCACGGACACGAGCTTCTTCACGCGCTTGGGCTTCAGGCCCAGATCGATCACGAGCCCCGAAAGCGGCGTCACCGCCTTGCGCTCGTCAGGCTCGATGAGGTGGATGGGCTTGCGGCCCACGATACCGCGCAGCGGGCCTGCGGCCGTGTGCACGTCCACGCGCATGCCAGGCAGAATGGCCGCGTCCACACCGCCGAGGGAGGCCACCGACAGGAAGCCCTCCGGGGAGATGTAGGTGACCATAAGGCCGATCTCGTCCATGTGGGCCGCCAGCATGAGCGAGGGCGCGGCCTCGTCGGTGCCGGAAAGCACCGCGCTCACCGAGCCCATGGTGTCGGTGGACACCTCGTCGGCCACAGTCCCCAGCCGCTCGCGCACCAGGGCGGCGACCGGCTCCTCGAACCCGGTCGGCGAGGGGGTTTCCACCAGCTGCTTCAAAAACTTGATCTGCTTCTTCTTCATAAACGATGCTCCAATCTGTTTCCCCGCCCCAGGGCGAGGGCCGCAATGCTGCCGGGCAACGGAAGCGCGGTCGGCCACCTACCAGTACCCCTTCGAGTGCTTCCGCTTGCGCTCGGGCTTGGGGGGCCGGAAATCGAGCGCCAGCTGGCCGTCGGTGATCTTCTCCTGCTTCTCCGCCGGGGCTGCGGCCTTGCGCTCCACCTTCTCGATGGTCCAGGACACCGCGCCGGCCCCGAACAGCTCCAGCATCTTCAGCCGCGCGTCGTGGGCGTTGGCCTTGGTGCCGGCCCGCGCCTCGCTTTGGAATTCGAAGAGGCCGCGCTCGCGGTCGTGGGATCCCTTGGGTGACTGGTAGTGGGCAACATAGGTCTGCATAAACGGGCGGTCCTTCCGTCTCTGTGGTTCAGGGGCCATTCTAGCACGACGGAGGCCCCGCCTTGAAAGCCAAACAGGCCACCGCTGGAAAACCAACGATGGCCTGCTCATTGTTATGGAGCCGGTGACAGGAATCGAACCCGCAACCCACTGATTACAAATCAGTTGCTCTACCGTTGAGCCACACCGGCGCCGTGCATGCGGCACCTCTCCCTCCCCGAAGATGACGCCGCATCCGCTTATTGTACGACAACGCTCCGATTTAGGGAAGTTGCAACCGCAGATTCCCTACTCCTTGGCGCCCCACTGCTCGTAGTAGGCGTCGATGGCGGCCGCGATATCGTCGTCGATCACGATGCGCCCGGCCACCTCGTGGTTGTGCAGGCACTCCTTCACCTCGGCCATGGACACGATGGAAGCCACCGGGAAGCCGTACTTCGCCTCGATCTCCTTCTGGGCCGTGGTCACGCCGCCCTTCCCCACTTCCATGCGGTTCAGAGACACGATGAGCCCGCGCACGTCCACGTCGGCGGCGGCCTTCAGGATGGGATAGGTCTCATCGATGGACTTGCCCGAGGTGGTCACGTCCTCCACCATGATGACGCGATCGCCATCGGCGAGCTCGGCGCCGAGCAGGTTGCCCGCATCGGCCCCGTGGTCCTTCACTTCCTTGCGGTTGCAGCAGTACTTCACTTCCTTGCCGTAGAGCTCCTGCAACGCCATGGCGGTGACCACGGCCAGGGGGATGCCCTTGTAGGCCGGCCCGAACACCACGTCGAAGTCGAGCCCGAAGTTGTCGTTGATGGCCTGGGCGTAGTACAGGCCCAGACGGTGCAGCTGCTCGCCAGTCACATAGGCGCCCGCGTTCATGAAGAACGGCGACTTGCGCCCACTCTTCAACGTGAAGTCGCCGAACTTCAGCACGTCGCTTTCCACCATGAACTCGATGAACTCGCGCTTGTAAGCCTCCATGGCCATCCTTTCGCTCCAGGGACCCTCTCATTTTCCATGGACACCATGATACCCGATTCAGCAGAGGGTGCGACCGCGCGGCGACAGGTTAGCGGTTAGTTGACACCCGAACATATATTCGGTTATTATAGCGTACATCCATTCGGGCGAACAGGTGTGCTTGTTTAGAAGCGTTCTCAGGGAAGGAGGCCGGGCCGTGAACGTTATCGAGAAGCTGGAAGTGCTGGCCGATGCGGCGAAGTACGATGTGGCCTGCACTTCCTCCGGCGTGCAGCGTTCGGGGAAGAAAGGGCAGCTGGGCGCGGCGCACCAGGCGGGCTGCTGCCATTCCTTCACGCCCGACGGGCGCTGCGTCACGCTGCTGAAGGTGCTCATGACCAACGCTTGTGTCTACGACTGCGCCTACTGCGTGAACCGTGCCAGCAACGCCATGGTCCCGCGCACGGCCTTCACCCCGCGGGAACTGGCCGACCTTACCATCGGGTTCTACCGCCGCAACTACATCGAGGGGCTCTTCCTGTCGTCGGGGGTGGCCGGCTGCCCCGACCGCACTACCGAGCTCATGGTGCAGGCCCTGCGCATCCTGCGGGAAGAATACGGCTTTCGCGGCTACATCCACACCAAGACCATCCCCGGCACGTCCCTGGAACTCATCGACGAGCTGGGCCGCCTGTCCGACCGCCTCTCGGTGAACCTGGAACTGCCGAGCAAGCAGAGCCTGGGGCTTCTGGCCCCCAACAAGTCGCGCCACTCCATCCTAACCCCCATGCGCCACATCTTCGAGTCGGTGGCCGAAGACAAGGAATCCCGCGCCCTCGCCCAGCGCCGCACCACGGTGTACCGGGAGAAGAGAATGGCCCGCAAGACGCGGGCCTTCGCCCCGGCGGGCCAGTCCACCCAGATGATCATCGGCGCCACCCCGGAAAGCGACTACCAGATCCTGAACCTGTCGGCGGCGCTCTACACCCAGCTGTCCTTGAAGCGCGTGTTCTTCAGCGCCTATCTGCCCGTGGTGGCCGACCCGCTCCTGCCCGCCACCGATGCCGTGCAGCTGAACCGCGAGCACCGCCTGTACCAGGCCGATTGGCTTCTGCGCTACTACGGTTTCAACGTGAGCGAGATCATCGACGAGGAGAACCCCTTCCTCGCCCCCGATGTGGATCCGAAGGCCAACTGGGCCTTAAACCACCTGGATTTCTTCCCCGTGGAGGTGAACACCGCACCCCTCGAGGCGCTGCTGCGCGTGCCCGGCATCGGCGTGCGCGGGGCGCGGCTCATCCTGCGGGCCCGGCGCCAATCCACCCTGGGCGAGGCGGAGCTGCGCCGCCTCGGCATCGCCTACAAGCGCGCCCGCTACTTCATCACCATGAACGGCGCCTACGGAGGCTCCGGCATCGACTTCTCCCGCGATGCGCTGCACGCGCGCCTCTCCGCCCCCATCGAGGGCGGCCGCCACGGACGGCGGGCCAACCGGGCCGTGCAGGGCCAGATGAGCCTCTTCGAGGCGGTGGACGCGCCGCCGGTGCTCCCCGAGGCGAGCCCCGCCAACCGCGCCGCCCTCGATGTCGCCTTCGAGGCCCAGCGCCGCGCCCTGGCCCAGGGGGCGCTGGCCCGAGCGATGGCCGACGGCGCTGGGGGCGAGCGGCGGACGACCCTCGACGCAGAAGCGCCCCGCACCAGAGATGAAAGCCCGCTGCACGAGAACGCCCCGCACGATGACGATGCCCGCGAGCCACTGCTCTCCGTAGCCTAGGAGAGCGTCGTGCACCGCGCAAACGCTACCGCGCCCGCAAGCCCCGCCCTGGTCGGCGCATATCCGGCCGGAGCGGACGCGTCCCCCTCCGCGGCAGGCAGCCCCCACCACCTTCCCCTCGCAGCCGTCCCATCAGCCGCCCCTGACGACATCTACGACGAGGTAGCCTACGCCTACGACGGCACCTTGGAAGGACTGCTCTCGGCCATCTTCGCCGCCTACGAGCGCCATGAGAACCCGACCGACGTAGTGCCCGAAAGTCGGCTGCAGCCCCGCCTGGGCCAGCGGGTAGCGGCCATCCCCACGAACATGAGCCATGCGGCCCGGGTGCTGCGCGGCGTGAAGCGAGCCTGCGGCTGGCGGGCGGCCCATGCCGTGAAGCAGGCCAGCTGCTCCGACGAGCCCGATGCGGGCACGGCTGCCTACCGCTTCGTGCGCTACGCCATGGACGAGCAGAAGCACCGCAACTGCGAGCGCTGCCGCAAGCGATCGTCCTGCCCTGGGCGCAGCGGTGCGGGCCTCTGCCCCAAGATGCGGGGCCGCGCCCTCTCAGACATCACCCATCCGGCCGTGGAACGGCTCTTCCGCATCTCCCGCTCCATCAGTCAGGAATGCGAGCACCTGCGCCAGTTCGTCCGTTTCCAACACCTGCAGGGCGAGAGCGTGGGCGACGACACCGGCACCGAAGTGTGGTTCGCCCGGGTGAACCCCAAAGCCTCGGTGGTACCACTGGTCATGGACCACTTCGTGGAGCGGCTCGGCGTGCAGCCCTTCATCATCTACGACGAGGTGCACGAGTTGGCCGGCGTCTACGACGGAGGCGACTGGCACCTCGTGGCCACCGCCGGCCAAGGCGATCTCGCCCGGGCCCTCCCCGATCCCACGGCCGACGAGGCCCTCTTCAGCGAGGCCTGGCGCACCTTCTACCGTTCGGTATCGGTGGATGCCCGCTACCATCCCGAGCTGCGCCGACAGTTCATGCCCAAGCGCTTCTGGAAGAACCTCACCGAGCTTCAGGAGAGCCCCGCTACCCTGCGCACGGCCCGATCTTAGCCCCGCACGCAAAGCGGGGACACCTCCTGGGCGCCCCCGCTCGTCTTCCCTGGAACCGACGCGCCCCGCAGGGCGGCCCTCGTTTCGCGCACGCCCCTCTACAGGCTGAACAGCAGCTCGCTCGCCGGAGCCGTCAGCTTACCGGGCACCGGGCGCTCGCACTCGTAGGCCAGTCCCACGGCCGGCCCCACGTGCACGCCGATCACGGGACTCACGGGCAGCACGTCCACGGCCCGCCCCACCACCGGCTCGATAGCTTCGCGAGCCCACGTCACCGCCGGCGCAGCCGATCCGATATAGTGCACCACCACGCGCTTGAGGCCACAGGCCCCAATGTCCTCCTTGAACACGTCCACCATGCGCGCCAGCGTCTTCTTCCACGTGCGCACCTTGGCCAGGGTGGTAGTCTCCCAATCGGCCACGGTCAGCACCGGGGAGATCTGCAGCAAGCCGCCGAGCAGGGCCGAAGCGCCCCCGATGCGACCGCCCGCCTTCAGGAACGCCAGGCTCTCGGGAGCAAAGATGAACCGCGATGCCGCCACGGCATCGGTGGCCGCCGCCGCGCAGCCCTCCAAATCGGCACCGCCATCGCGGGCATCGGCGGCATCCAGCACCGCGAACATCTCATCGCCGCAGTTCGACGTGGAATCGATCAGCGTGCAGCGGAACTGCTCATAGCGTTCCTTGCAGGCCCGGGCGCTGCGCACGGCGCTCTCGAAGGTACCCGACATCTTCGACGACAGGAAGATGCCCAGCACTTCATCGCGTGCCTCGGCCGCCCGATCGAAGATCGCCTCCAGCGCGTGCAGCGACGGCTGGCTCGAGGTCGGCGGTTGCTCGATCATGTCATAGATATCCTCGTAGAACGCATCCACGTCCATGTCGGTCTCGCGGTACTCGCGACCATCGCGGTTCACGTACAGCGACACCACTTCGATACCGCGCTCGCGCACCACATCGGCGGGAATCGAGGCCACAGAATCGGTGACGATCTTGATCACGGGGGTCTCCTTTCGAAGATACGGGCCGATGCGCGCCCCTACGGGGCCCGCGCGCTTTCACCTCTTCATCCTACACCATTGGGCCCGAGCCGCCCGCCACAGCGAGGGAAGTTTACAGCCCTGTGAAGTCGAAGGCGGGGATGAAGCTCTCCTCGGCCGCGCCACCCTCCTGCCAGAAGTAGTCCGACACCCCCAGCTCGTCGGCGAAGTCCAGCAGCGCCTCGTACTCCTCATCGGGCACAGTTTCGGCCAGCTCGGGGCATGCCGCCAGCGCCGAGGCGGCCCGGGCGCTGCCCGCTTCGGCCGCGCGGGCGAGCACCGGCGTGTACTGGTTCATGAGCGAGAGGCGGACGGCGTCGCCGAAACGCTCGTGCAGAAGGCGCACCACGGCCTTCGAGTTCTCCAGGGCCCCGGGCAGCATCAGGTGGCGCACCACCACGCCGCCGGTCAAGCGCTCTTGGCCGCGGTACTCATCGTAGGCGCAGGGCCCCACCGCCCGCACCATAGCCTCAAGGGCGGCCAGGGCCACCTCGGGGTAATCCGCTGCCGACGAATAGCGCCGGGCCATATCGCCGTCGGCGTACTTGAAGTCGGTGAGATAGGCGTCCACGCACCCCGCGTTCGCCTCCACGGCGGCCACGGTCTCGTACCCGCTCGTGTTCCACAGCACCGGCAGACGCATCCCCGCCGCCCGCGCGAGTCCCACCGCCGCGCGAATCTGCGGCGCGTAGTGCGTGGGCGTCACGCAGTTGATGTTCAGGGCGCCCGCCGCCTCCAGCTCGCCCATGATGGCCGCCAACCGCTCCACGGTGATCTCTCGGGCATGCTCGGCCAGCGCGATCTCGGCGTTCTGACAGTAGACGCAGCGCAGGGGACAGCCCGCGAAGAAGATCGTGCCGGAACCGCCTTCTCCAGAAATAGGCGGCTCCTCCCAGAAATGCAGCGCCGCGCGGGCCACGAGCAGGCGCCCGTCGGCCCCGCACACCCCGCGCTTCCCCGCCGCCCGATTCGCCCCGCAGGCGCGGGGGCACAGATCGCACGACGATGGCGCTGCGCAGAGGGGGCGCGGGCCACCTTGACCGACCGACTTCAGTTCTCGCATCTCAAACCCCTCAATCTGCGCAGCAAACGCCGCGAGATAGATCTTTCCAAATTCCAATCTCTCACTATGAGGCAAATCTATCCGTAGCAGGCGCTATAACACCTGTTCATGGTTTTCCATGGAAAACTTTTTGCGAGACCCCTCGCGCGGCGCAGTCTATTTCGCGGCGATTACTGCGCGAAACGACGGTCGACGGAAACAAAACGACGAATCAAGGCATCCCCCATCCCCGACACCGGCGACAGTCCGCAGCGTCGAGCAGTCCGCGCGCCGCCAAAGCGCGCGGAAGTGCCCTAGTTTGCGGTGTAGTCGAAGTCGTCGTAATCGGAGTCGTCGGCCCAGTCCGGGTCGTCATAGTCGCTCCAGTCCTCGTCCTCGTCCCGACTATGGTCACTGCCACGTCCGTAGGCCTGCTCGGCACGGGTCCAGTCGAGCCCCGCCGCGGCGCCGGCGGCCTCGTCGCGGTACACCAGGGCCAGGGCCGCCGGGGCCATGTCCGCCCCGCCGATCACGGCCAGAAGCTCCAGCAGATGCATAGTCGCCTCCACGCCGGGCAGGATCACCTCGGCATCGTCGGCGGCCATGAGAGCGGCCGACAGCTCGGCCAGCAGCATCTCGGCCGTGTAGTCTCCGGCGAAGCGCCGCTGCTGCACGGCCCGCACCACCGGGTCGGTGCTCACCGTGCAGAACAGCGGCACCTGATCGGCATCGAGGGCCCCCACCGAGCGGGCGGCCGCATCGTCGAGGGCCACGGCCTCGATAGCCGAAGCCAGGTTGGCCGCGAGGGGCAGGGTGTGCGTGCTGCGCATGAGCTGGGCGCGCCCGGGAGCGCCCACTTCCACTACTTCCCCGAAGATGGCCTCCAGGAGCGTGCGCACTTCCTCGGACAGCTCGCTTTCCGAGGCCACGGGCCCTAGCAGGTTCTCCCGGGCGAAGGCATCCTCGGCCACGAGCGAGCGCACCGTGAGGGGCGCTTCCACCATGACCAGGTCGTTCACCGTCGCCACAGCGTTGATCTCTCGGGCGAAGTTCGGCGTGGTGGCCGACAGATCCACGAGCACGGTGCCCGGCCCAGCGCTGCCCACCAGGCCGTCGTCGCCGAAATAGAGATCCTCCAGGGCCGAGGCGGTCGTGCAGAAAGTGACGACGATATCGGCCGAGGCCGTGTCATCCGCACGGACGAGCCCGGCATCGGCAAGGCGGCCCTGAACGGCCTTGATGAATGTGGGCGCGCCCACGTAGGCATAGGATGCGGCCATGTTACCTCTCCCCCTTCACCTTGCGGGCGATGCGGTCGGCCACGGACATGTTGTCGCGCTTGTCAGCGCCCCAGAACACCACGGCCAGCATCTCGGGCCCCACATGGCTGCCGATGACTGGCCCGATGCTGCACTCCAGCACGAACAGGTTCGGGTCCTCTTTCAGCAGCAGCTCCCGCAGGCGGCCAGCGTCCTTGGGGCAGTCGGCGTGGCCGATGAGGGCCACATGGCTCGGCCCCGAGGCATCCACGTTCTTCTTGTAGAACTCCGCCAGCTGCTTGATGCCCTTCTTACGGCCGCGGGCCACGCCCGTGAGGGCCAGCTTGCCGTCCTCCCCGATAACGAGCAGCGGCTTCACATCCAGGGCGGCGCCGGCAACGGCCACCGAGGCCGGGATGCGACCGCCCCGGCGCAAAGCCCCCAGGTCGTCCACCATGAACTCCTCGTTCACGAAGCAGCGGGCCTCCTCGGCCCAGGCGGCCAGCTCGGCGGCGGTCATGCCCTTCTCGTGCTGCACGAGGGCCTCGTAGATGAGCAGCCCCTCGGCCACGGAGGCCAGATGGGTGTCCACCAGGTGCAGCTCGAAGTCGGGATACTGCGCCCGCACCTGATCGGCCACCACGCAGGCAGCATCGTAGGTAGCCGACAGCCCGCTTGAGAACGCCAGGTACACGCAGGGCGTTCCCTCCTGGGCGGCCGCCGTGAAGGTGTCGGTCAGCGTCGAGAGGGCCACCTGGGCCGTGGAGGGCTCGGAGCCTTTGCGCATGGCATCGTAGAACTCCTGGGCCGTGGAGGACTCGAACAAATCGTCGGTGAACGTGCCTCCGTCCATCATGTAGGGAAAGCCCATGAGGGTGACGTCCTCGCGCTTCACCACCTGCGGCGGCAGGTCGCAGCAGGAGTCGATAATGAGATGGCAGTTCGCCATGAACGCCCCTTCCCGGCGACCCCACGGAGCCGCCTCTCTCGCATCGGCGCGGGCTCCGACCGCTCGGGTCGGGCCCCTGCGCCGCTTCAACCTATAGAATGTGGCGCAGCTCGGCCACAAGCCCCCGGCGCCGATCGCTCAGACCCGCCTCTAGCCCCACGGGGTACGTATGGGGGTTCAGCATGCGCAGCTGGGTCTCGTCCAGCCTATCAAGGCCGGCCGCGGCCCGCTCCCGGGCGGCGCAGGCGTTGCGGAACTGAGGCGCGAGCACCACCCGGCCCCCACGGGCCAAAGGCGCCAGCAGCGTCTCGAAAGAAAGGCCCGCCAGGTTCTTCTGGCGCAAGTCGTCCAGGGGATCCACGATGACCTCGCGGCCGGCGGGCGGCCGGTTCACGTCGAAGACCATATCCCCGGCCACGGTACCGTTGCCGTGGTAGTAGCGGCGCACGTCCAGCACGCCCGGCGTCGTCAGCTTCGCCGCCGATTCCGATATCTTGAGGCGATCCTCCCAGGGCGCGCCGGGGCCGGGCCGCACGGCAGCCAGCTTGTAGACGCCGCCCAGGGTGGGCTGGTCGTAGGCGCTCGCCAGCTTCGTACCCACGCCGAAGGACATGACGTCGGCCCCCTCGTCCAGGATGGACTGGATGGTGTACTCGTCCAAGTCATTGGAGAGCACGATACCGCAGTCGGTCAGCCCCGCCCCATCCAGCATGCGCCGGGCCATCTTCGAGAGCCACGACAGGTCGCCCGAGTCGATGCGGATGCCCGCCAGGCGCTCGCCGCGCTCGCGCATCTCCAGCCCCACGGTGATAGCGTGCTCGATGCCCTGCTCCACATCGTAGGTGTCCACGAGCAGGATGCAGTTGCGCGGGAAAACGCGGGCGTACTCCCGGAAGGCCGTCAGCTCGTCGTCGAAGGACATGACCCAGGAATGGGCGTGAGTGCCTGACACGGGAATGTCGAACAGGCGCCCGGCCAGCACGTCGGAGGTGGAGGCGCAGCCGCCCACCACGGCGGCCCGGCTCGCCCACACGCCTCCGAGCCCCTGGGCCCGGCGCAGGCCGAACTCGGCCACGGCCCGACCCCGGGCGGCCCGCACGACCCGGGCGGCCTTGGTGGCGATGAGCGTTTGGAAGTTCACCATGTTCAGCAGGGCCGTCTCCATGAGCTGGCACTGCATAATGGGGCCCGTGACCCGCACGATGGGCTCGTGGGGGAACACGATGGTGCCCTCGGGCACCGCGTCAACGTCCACGGTCAGGCGCAGATCGGCCAGGTAGGCAAGGAAGTCTCCACTGAACAGCGGGCCGCCACCCGGCGCTTCCAGGCTGGCCAAGTAGGCGATGTCCTCCTCGCTGAAGCGGAAGTTCTCCACCATATCGGCCAGCTGGGCCATGCCGCAGGCCACCGCATAGCCCCCCTTGAAGGGGTAATCGCGGAAATACATGGTGAAGCAGGCTTCCTCCTCGGTCTTGCCCGCGTCCCAGTAGCCCTGGGCCATGGTGATCTGGTACAGATCGGTCAGGAGGGCATAGTCCACGTTCATCTAGGCGTTCCCTCCCTTGTCGGAGGCGCCGGCGCCCGCCGCGCCGCCCTCTCCCTTGGGACGGCGGCTGCGTCGGCGGCGGCGCGGCTTGGGGGCGACATCCCCCTCGCCGCGCGGAGCGCTCTCGGCGCGGTTGCCGCGGTCGGGGCGGCTCGCCGCCAGGCCCGAGGACCTCTGGCCCGGCCGGGCGCCATTGCGCTGCTTGGAGCCGTTGCCGCGCTCGGAGGCGCCGGGGCCCTTGGTGCAGGACGAGCCCTGGCCGCCGCGGCCCTGCTGGGCGCTGCGGCCCTCGCCCGAGGCACGGCCGCCGTCCTTGGGGCGACGGGAGCGGCGGGGCTTGGGGGCGGCGGCGTCCTTCTCTTCCCGGGAGGTGGACACACGCTCTAAGGCATGGCCGTCCTCGGCCGCCGCCAGCTTCGTGGACCGACGGCGCTTGCGGGGGGCCGGTGCGGCAGCGGGGGCGGCATTGTCGCCACGGCCCGAGCGCTTGCCGCGGGAACGGCCCGGTGCGGAGCCCTCGGCCCGGCTGCGGGGCGACGAGGAGCCCCGGCGCGAGCCGCCACCGCCGGTGTGGCGCACCTTCGCCCCCTCGGCCAGCTTATCGGAGCCGGTGAACTGGCTCGTCGAGAAGATGAGCGCTTCGCCGAGCCCCGTGCCGCGCTCGCTCGTGGCCTCCTCCCAGGCCTCCTCTCCCACGGCATTGGGGCGGTTGGCCCCCTCGGGCGCCGGGTCGAAGTCGGCCAGGGGCACCTTCACGGGCTTCTCCCCCTCAACCTTCAGGGAGATGATCTCCCGGGGCACGTCGTGGTCTACCACCTTGGCCGGACCGGCCGGCGTGGACACCGTGGCGTTCAGCTTGGGGGCGCGGCCCTTGAAATCCTTGTAGGCGTCGAACTCGTAGCGCAGGCAGCACATGAGGCGCCCGCACAGCCCCGAGATCTTCTGGGGGTTCAGCGAGAGCCCCTGCTCCTTGGCCATGCGGATGGACACAGGGCAGAACTCGCCGCCGAGGCGCTTGCAGCACAACTCCTGGCCGCAGTGGCCCACGCCGCCCACCATGCGGGCCTCGTCGCGCACGCCGATCTGGCGCATGTCGATGCGCACATGGAAGCGGCTGGCCAGCTTGCGCACCAGCTCGCGAAAATCGATGCGCTCCTCGGCCTCGAAGTAGAACACGGCCTTGTCGCCGTCCAGCAAAAACTCCACCGACACCGGGTGCATGTCCTCGTGGGCCTCCCGGGCCATCTCCTTGAAGATGGGCAGCGCCTCGCGGGACTTCTCCTCCATCTCAGCAGCACGCTGCACATCCTCTTCCGTGGCCACGCGCTCCACGGGGCGCAGGGCGCTCTTCAAGGCGCGCACCTGCTCTTCGCCCACCTCGATCACCTCGCTAGCGGCAATGCCGAACTCGGTGCCGCGGGCGGTGCGCACCACTACGGGATCGTCTTTCTTAATCTCCAGGTCGCCGGGGTCGAACCACAGCGTCTTGGGATTGAAGGTCAGGTTAATCGGTGCGACCCGAATCATTGAGAACCTCTCTTACGTCGAACAGCAACGCGTCGATGCACGTTTCTGGGGATACATTATAGGCAAGGGCCCGCTCGCAGTCGTCCACCTTGGCGGCGGCCGCGGCCAAGCGGCCCGCATCGGCCGTCGAGAACAGATCGACGAGCACCTCGCGCACGTCGGTGTTGATGATCAGATCGGGGGTGCCGGCGGCCACCATCATGCCGTCCCGCAGCCACGAGCGCACGAGCGACGTGGTCTGGCGCAAGTACTCGGTGGTCTTGGCCGACAGCGAGCGCTTGTTGCGCGCCTCGATCTGGCGGATAGCCGACTTCGCGAGGAAGTCGGCATTCTCGGCCAGCTCCGTCTCCTGAGAGGCCCGCACCACATCGAGGGGGGCCTTGGAGGCCTCCAACAGCTCCCGGGCCATCTCCACGATGTCCCAGTCGTCGGCCCGGGCCAGGCGAGCCAGGGCCGCGAAGAGCCGGCTGCGGAAGGCGAGCCGCTCGTTGCCCGGCGCTTGGAGAAAGGCCACCGCCGCGGTGATGGAGCCGCCACAGGCCTCGATGGCCATACGGGCCTGAGGGAGCGCCGCCCCGGTGTTTTGGGCCACGATGCCGGCCGCCTCGGAAGCAGGGATGTGGCGGAAGGGCACCACCTGACAGCGGGAGACGATGGTGGGCAGCACCGAGGCGCGGGTGCGTCCGAGCAGGATGAGCACCACGTCGTCCTCGGGCTCCTCCAGCGTCTTCAGGAAGGCGTTGGCGGCGCTGGCCCCCAGTTGATCCACCCGGTCGAGGATGTAGATCTTCCGGTCGGCCTGAATGGGGGCCATGGCTGTGTCGGCCACGATCTCGCGCACCTGCTCCACCAGATAGCCGTTGGCGCCGGCTGGGGCGAAATAGCGCACATCGGGGTGCTTGCGCCGCATGACCTTGTCGCAGCGGTTGCAGTCGCCGCACATGCCTCCCCGGGGGCCGTGAGGGCCCTTGGGGCACATGAGCGCCTGGGCGAGCGCGTAGGCCGCCAGAGTCTTGTTGGAGCCGGCCGGTCCCACGAACAGGTAGGCCTGGGTCACGCGCTCGGACACCACCGAGGCGCGCAGGAACTCGCGCACCTTCGGCTGGCCCAGGATGTTCTCGAAGGCGTCAGCCACGGCGGCCTCCCTTCCCCGCCCCGTCGCCGCGGCTGCTCGCGGGGGCTGGGGCGCCCGAAGCGCGGCGGCCGTCGCGGGACGCCGCGCCGCCCGGGGCGTTCCGGGGCCCCTTGGGTCCCTCTGCCTTTTGAGGGTCCCGGGGGGCCTTACCGCCCGTGGGACCCTTCGCTTTCTGAGAGTCCCGGGGGGCCTTGCCGCCCTTCGCGCTCTTGCCGCGGGTGCCCTGCGGGTGCCGGCCGCCCTTGGGCGCGGGCGCGCCCCCCTGGCGGCCGCGCCCCGAAGCGCGGCGACGGTCGCGCTGGACGGCCCGCTTCCTCTCGCGCTCCCGCTCGCGGCGCTTTTCCTCCATGACGGCGGCCACGAGCTCCGTCAGGGCCGCCGGGTCATCACCGTCGGCGGCCAGGGCCGCGGCGGCCTCGGGCAGCAGCGGCGCCAACTCGGCCAGCACGGCGCGGAAGGTGTCGGTGCGGTGCAGCTGGGAGCTCACGATGCGCACCCGCTCGGGCTCGGCGGCGGCCAGGGCCGCGAAGCCCTCGGCCACACGACTGTGGAAGGCGTCTCCGGCCCGCTCCAGGCGGTCGGCGCCGCCGCGGCGACCCATGCGCGAGCGCACGGCCTCCTCGGGAGCCACAAGCAGAATGGTGGCATCGGGTACCAGGCCGTCGCAGGCGAAGCGGTTCGCCGCCGCGATGAAGGCGCCGTCCAGCCCCCGGCCCGCCCCCTGGTAGGCCACGGTGGAGTCGAAGAAGCGGTCGCACAGCACCACGGCGCCCCACGCCAGAGCCGGCGCGATCACCTCGTCGACGATCTGGGCCCGAGCCGCCTCGTAAATGAGCAGCTCGGCCCGGTCGCTCATGGTGCCGTGGGCCGGATCCAGCACCACGCGCCGCAGGGCCTCCCCAACGGCTGTACCGCCAGGCTCGCGCAGACATACCACCTCGCGGCCGGCCCCTTCCAACAGCCGGGCCAGAAAGCGGATCTGGGTCGATTTCCCCGCCCCGTCACCGCCCTCGAAGGTGATGAGCAGTCCGCAGCCGTCCTGTCGCCGAGATTCAGCCACAGCTAGGCCTCGGCGCGCACGGCGGCGGCCACAGCGTCGGCAGCTCGCGGATCGAAGGGGTCGGGCATGATGAAATCCTCGCACAGCTCCTCGTCGGACACCAAGGCGGCCAGGGCCCGGGCGGCGGCCAGCTTCATGGGCTCGGTGATGCGCTCGGCCCGGGCCTGGAGGGCGCCCTTGAAGATGCCCGGGAAGGCCACGACGTTGTTCACCTGATTCGGAAAGTCCGAGCGTCCCGTGCCCACGACGCGGGCCCCGGCGGCCTTCGCCTCGTCGGGGAAAATTTCAGGAGTGGGGTTGGCCATGGCGAATACGATGGCGTCATCGGCCATGGAGGCCACCATCTCGCCGGTGATGGCCCCGGGCGCCGATACGCCGATGACAATATCGGCCCCGGCCATAGCATCGACCAGGGTGCCCTGGGCGTCATCCAGATTCGTCACCGCCAGCATAGCGCGCTGGGCATCGTTCATGCCCTCGTAGGCGCTGCTCAGAATACCGCGGATGTCGCACATGGTGACGTTTTCGAAGCCGTAGCTCAGCAGCAGCTTCGCAATGGCGATGCCGGCCGACCCGGCGCCGTTGACCACCACGCGGGCCGTAGTGTCCTTACCGGTCAGACGCAGGGCGTTGATGATGCCCGACAGCACCACGATGGCCGTCCCGTGCTGATCGTCGTGGAATACGGGAATGTCCAGGGCGTCGTTCAGGCGCGCCTCGATCTCGAAGCAGCGGGGCGCCGCGATGTCCTCCAAGTTGATGCCGCCGAAGGCCGGGGCGATGCGGATGACCGTCTCGATGATCTCCTCGGTGTCCTGGGTGTCCAGGCAGATGGGGAAGGCGTCCACGTCGCCGAAGCGCTTGAACAGCACGGCCTTGCCCTCCATGACCGGCATGGCCGCCGCGGGGCCGATGTTGCCCAGGCCCAGCACCGCGCTGCCGTCGGAGACAACGGCCACGGTGTTGCCCTTGATGGTGTACTCGTAGGCCGCCTCCGGGTTCTCGGCGATCACCTTGCAGGGCTCGGCCACGCCAGGCGTGTAGGCCACGGCCAGATCGTGGCGGGTGGCAATGTCCATCTTCGGGTCAAAGGCCAGCTTGCCCTTCCAGTCGGCGTGAGCCGCCAGGGCCTCCTCAGCAATGTCCATGGTTTCGCATCCTTTGAACAGGTTCTTTTAACCTGCTTATTGTAACCCATAGCGACGGACGAGGGCCGCACCAGCCCATAAGCCACGAAAAAGCCGCGCTGCGATCCCTCCCGCCCCAAATGCACGATGCACCCGGGCGGATCGCGATTTCGCGCCGCCAAACAGAGCAAAATCGCCCGCGACCCCTCTCTTTCTGCCCCGAAAGTGCAATGTGCCCGGGCGGATCGCACATTTGGGACATATCCATATGTCCGAAGGGCGCCCTATCCTCTTTTTTCCGCCCCGAATGCACGATTCACCTGAGCGCATCGCACTTTCGGGGCAGAAAGACACCGCAGCAAGGCCTCGGCGGGCCGACTTGCGCCCCGAATGCACGAGCTACCTGAGCACATCGCACTTTCGGGCGGGCAGAACGGCGCTGGCGCGATCGCGTCACAGCAACGCAGACTACCACCGGCAACATCGCAATCGCATCGTCGGCAGTACCGCAACATCGCAATCGCGTCGTCGGCAGTGCCACGACTGCAATCGCATTGCCCGCAGCACCGCGGCGCGATCGCGCTGCCGACAGCATCACAGCCGCACGGCGGGCGACACCAGCCCCCATCGTCGGCAGCACCGCAGCCGCGCAGTCGAGGGGCACCGCGGCTCCACGGGCAACTGCGCCGCGATCACGCCATCGACGAAGCCGCTGCCTCTATCTCACGATACAGATCGCGGCCGCAAGCATCGACGGCCACATAGCAGGGGAAGTCCACCAGCGTGAGCCGCCGGAGTGCCTCGGTGCCCAAATCATCCCAGCCCACCATCTCGCTGGCAACGACCGCCTTCGCCAACAGAGCCGCGACGCCGCCTACGGTGCACAGGTACACGCTGCCCGTCTCGCGGCACGCCTCCACCACTGCCGGCGAGCGCTTTCCCTTGCCGATGGCCGCCACGATGCCCGCAGCGAAGAGCTGCGGCGTGGCGAAGTCCATGCGACTGGCCGTCGTGGGCCCTACCGAGCCCAAAGGCCGGCCGGCCGCCGGCGGCGTGGGACCCGCGTAGAACAGCGTGGCACCAGCCAGGCCGAAGGGCAGCTCCCCGGTTTCTTCCAGGCATTGAAGCGCTCGCTCGTGTCCAGCGTCCCGCATGGTGTACACCGGGCCCGACAACAGCACCTCATCGCCAGCGCGAAGCTCCGCGACATCCTCGCGGGACAGCGGCAGGGAAAGCGACACGATTCTACCCACAGTGCACCGCCCTTCCGTCTCTCACCAGCGGAACACTCGCGCTGCGCATCGCGCAGCAGCCCATGTTCACCGCCACGGGCAGCGCCGCGATATGGCAGGGGGCCGTCTCCACATGCACGGCCACGGCCGTGGGCAGTCCCCCCAGGGCGGCGGGACCGATGCGCAAGGCATTCACCTCGGCGAGCAGCTCCTCCTCGAAGGCCGCGGCAGCGTCCGAGGCAGCAGGCGATCCCACCTCGCGCAAAAGCGCGTGCTTGGCCAGCCCCGCCACCTTGTCGAAAGTGGCCCCCACACCGAGTCCGATCACGAGCGGCGGACAGGCGTTGGCGGCCTTTTCCCTCACGCAGTCGAGCACCACCTCCCGCACGCCGGCCGCACCGGCCCCGGGCGGCAGCATGACCACGCGCGACGCATTGTCGGAGCCGCCCCCCTTCAACAGCACGTGCAGCGTCGCATCGGCGCCGGGCACGAACCTCACCTCGCAGAAGGCGGGCGTGTTGTCCCCGGTGTTCGCGCGGTCGAACAGGGCGTCGCGCACGAGCGACATGCGCAGGCGGCCGTCCTCGTAGGCCCGGGCCACAGCGCCGTTCACGGCCGAGAGCACATCCCCTGGCACCGTCAGCGCCTCGCCCACCTCCAGGCACACCCACACGCTGCCCGTGTCCTGGCACAGCGGCACCCCGTCGGCCGCGGCGATAGCGGCGTTTTCCAGAATGCGGTCGAGCACCCCCGCCGCCCTTGAGGCGGAAGGCGCCCCGCCGGGACGCGGATCAGCCGTCGAAACGCCGCCGTCGCGCTCTTGGCATGAGGCCTCCTCCCGCGCCCGCTCAACGGCAGCGCGGAAATCCGGACGCAGCGTCACCGCGCATTCCCGGATGGCACCGTACACAGCCCGGGCCACCGCCTCTTTGCTCAGAACCTCTTCCACAGCTCACCTCTTCCGAAAAGATGGACTGGCCGCCGACCGCCCATCACCGAATCTATTTCCCCCGGCCGCTCCCTGCGGAGCCCCTCTTCGCGGAGCCCTTGGCGCCCTTCTTCTCCGCCTTGGCCTTCTCTTCTTCCTCTTTCCCCGGGCAATCGAAGTTCGGGCACAGCTTCCACGGGCCGCGGGCGGTCTTGATCACCACCATAGGCGCGCCGCAGTGCTCGCACACCTCCTCGGTGGGGACGATGTCGCCGTACTGGGGCAGCGGGTAGCGCGTGGCGCATTCATCGAAGTTCTCGCAGGTGACCGAACGCTTCAGGGTGCGCGGGTTGCGCCGCGCGATGAGCTGCTTGTCGAGACCCTTGGCCGCGCAGGCGGGGCACTTCCCCACCACCACCTCGGGCTCCTGGTTCGTGGGGCAGTTCGGGTCGATGCACTGAGTGCGAGGCTTGCTGCGGAACGCCGTCACCTTCACCTGGGGCATGCCGCAGGTGGGGCACTTCTCGGGCACCGCCTCGATCTTGCCCTTGGGAAGCGGGAAGGTCACGTCGCAGTCGGGCCAGCCGGCGCAGCCGATGAACATCGACTTAGTCTTGTGACTCGCCCGCAGCTGGAGGTCCTTGCCGCATTTCGGGCACGGCCCCACGTAGGCATCGGCCGCCACAGCGTCCGACAGGGCCTCGGCCACTTCCTCGGAATGGGGCATCAACGTGGCCAGCTGCTCGGACAGAAGCTGGCGCGACTTCTCCACCACCTCGGCCTTGGTCACCGCGCCCTCGGCGATGCGGTCCATGGAATGCTCCAGCTCGGCGGTCATCTCGGCATGGGTGATGTGAGGGGCGAACTTATCGAGGGCCTCGATGACGGCGATGCCCAGCTGCGAGGGCTCGATGGGGTCGTTCTGCACGTACTTCACCTGGTAGAGGCGCTCGATGATGGAGGCGCGGGTCGACTTCGTGCCCAGCCCCAGCTTCTCCATCTCCTGGACGAGCTTGCCCTGGGAGTAGCGGGCGGGCGGCTCGGTCTGCTTCTTCGTGCAGGTGGCACCGTTGAAGGCGATGGTGGCGCCCTCGGCCATGGCGGGCAGCGTCTCGTCCTTCTTCAGGCCGTAGGGGTAGATGGCGCGGAAGCCGGGCACCGCCAGCACGTCGCCCTTGGCCACGAAGGGCTCGCCGGCCACATCCAGGGTCACCTTCGTGCCCTCCACCGTGGCCGGGCCCGACAGCGTGGCCAAAAAGCGGCGCGCGATCAGGTTGTACAGCTTGTAGTCGGCCGCCGACAGATCGTCGGGCGTGGCCGCCGCCGTGGGATAGATGGGCGGGTGGTCGGTGGTCTCGGTCTTGCCCCGGGTGGCCTTCAGGGGCCCGGCCGCCAAAAGCTCGCGACAGTAGGGGCCATAGGCCGGGTTGCCCGCGATGGCGTTCACCACTTCGGCCAGATCGAGCGAGTCGGGGTACACCGTGTTGTCCACACGGGGGTAGGAGATGTAGCCGTCCATGTACAGGCTCTCGGCGATGCGCATGCAGCGGGCCGGGCTGATGCCCTCGGCCGAGGCGGCCGCCATGAGCGAGGTGGTGTTGAAGGGCACGGGCGGGGCTACGGTGCGCTTCTTCTTCTCCACCGACACCACGCGCGCGCTCGTGGCACCCGCGACATGGTCCATAGCCGCGCTGGCCTCAGCCTCCACCTTGAAGCGGGCCGTGGCGTGCGGGGCTTCGAAGGCCTCGGGGCCCTCCCCCGGGGTGGGACCGGCCGTCGCGCCGGCGTCGAAGGCGCCGCGGATGACCCAGTAGTCCTCGGGCACAAACGCCATGCGCTCGCGCTCGCGCTCGACGATGATGGCGAGCGTGGGCGTCTGCACGCGGCCCGAGGAGCGCACGTTGCCGTAACCGGCGAACTTCACCAGGGTGAGGTAGCGGGTGAGCACCGCACCCCAGATAAGGTCGATGTCGCGGCGCGACCCGCCGGCCGCGGCCAGATCGTCGTCCATGGGCACCAGGTTCGCGAAGGCATGGGTGATCTCGGGCTTGGTGAATGCCGAGTAGCGGGCGCGGGACACCGGAGCCGTAGCGTTCACCTCGCGGCAGCAGGCCAAAGCATCCGAGCCGATAAGCTCGCCCTCGCGGTCGAAGTCGGTGGCGATCACGATGGAGTCGGCCTTCTTCGCCAGGTTCTTCAGCGAGCGGATGATGTCCTTCTCCTTGGGCAGCTTCTCGATGGGCGCGTAGATGAGATAGGGCAGCGCCTCCATCTTCCAACCCTTCAGCTCCACGCCGTCGGCAGTGAAGGGCTTCTTCTTTTTGAAGGGGGGCACCGGCAAGGCGGCCGGCAGCACGGCGGGCACGGCCTCGCCTTCCGCGGTCACGCCGGACCAGCCGCCGCGCTTCTTATATATAAGGGACGGGGTGAAGTCGGGCTCCAGGATGTGACCGCGCAGGCCGATGGTCACCCACTCCTCGCCGTCCACATCGAATCGGTACACCGGGGTGTTGAACACCTTGTCGGCCTTGGGCTTCGTGACACCCAGCAGATCGGCGATCTTGACCGCCGCATCATTCTTCTCGGTGACGATCAGCTTCATATACGATCTCCTCCCTAGGGCCGCGCTCGGGCGCGGGCCAATGACATTCGCACGATTCCCCATTCAAGTTTTACGTGCGCGGGGTTTTGCAGGAACGCGAAGGACGGCGCTCGGGGCCGCGTTTCCACGTGGGGCTAAAGGATACACGATTTCGGCAGCGGCGCAAGAAGAATACGACGGCCGCCCGCATCCGCCTCCGCCGGCCGCGACCAGCCGGCCCGGGCAGCGGAGCGCCATCAGCGGCCGTGGTCATTCCCTGGACATCTCATCGCCAACCTTTGAAGATGCTGCGGGGTATTTATGAAGGAAGGGCCGCCCAAGGTACCATGGACCCACGGCACCGTCGAATTGCAGCACAGATTCGCCGAAACCGACCACGGTACGCACCACCGACGGCGCCTTTCGCCGACCCTTCTGGTCGGGAGCTGACGAGAGTGGGTCTGCGCGGACCCATGGAGGATGGCGGGGAGGCGGCCCGAGAGCCGCTGGCGCGAGGAGGCCCCTATGGACAAGATCATCAAGGCCCTCATCGGCCTCATCTTTGCATTCATCGCCCTGGTGGGCATTTTCGGCATCCTGCCCCAATTGGGCCTGGAATCCCCTTTCGCAAATTTCCAGAACCCCCTGGCGGGGCTGTTCGAGCAAGGCAAGAACGCCGCCGCCAACGCCGCCCTGGACGCCACGGGCCTGAAGAGCAAGGCGAAGGCCGCTCTGGAAGGCAACCGCGACAAGATCGCTGCGGCCACGGGCATGTCCGACGCGGAGGTGGACGCCGCCATCGCCGCGCTCGACATCGACAGCTGGGAGGTAACGAGCCTGCCTGACGGCGCCACCGAGACCGGCACCTCCTCCATCAGCTACGGAGGCACCGACGCCACCATCACCACCTATGACGACCCCGGGGTGGTCACCGTGAACGCCATGGGGCAGGACGTCACCCTCGCCGTGCCCGACTCCGCCCAGGACTACCTGCCGTTTTTGGGATACTTGGGGTAGCGCTTCCGCACACCCCTACCGCGCGCCCTTGAGGCGCTTCTGGTAGGCGCGCACGAACTGAGAGAGGGTGAAGCACACCGCGAAGTAGATGAGCGCCAGAAGCCCGAAGATGGCGAAGATCTGCACCGTGGAGTTGAAGCTGTTCATGAGGATCATGCCGCGGCCCATCAGTTCCTGCAGCGCCATGGCGCCCCACAGATACGACGTGTCCTTGATGGTGGTCACGAACTGCGACAGCAGCGCCGGCACCATGTTGCGCAGCGCCTGGGGCAGGATGATGAGCACGTACATCTGCGGAGCCGAGAAGCCCTGGGAACGGGCCGCCTCGTACTGGCCCGCGGGCACGCTGGCCAAGCCCCCGCGCACGATCTCGGCCACCGAGGCCGCTGTGAACAGGGTGAACGCTACCACGGCTGCGGGCAGGGGCGGCAGCTGGGCCACGAAGAACGTGAACATGATCCACAGCAAAAGCGGCGTGTTCTTGAACAGCTCCACGTAGGCGATGGAGATGCCGCGCATCACGCGCAGCCGCGAGCCGCGCATGATGGAGATGACCGCGCCGAGCACCACCGAGCAGGCGATGGACAGCGCCGAGATGACGAGCGTGAGCCCCAGGCCCTCCAGAAGGAACCGCAGGTTCGTCCAGGTGAGCAGCGCTATGATATCGCTCATTTCCGGCCTCCTCTCCCGCGACGCGCGCCGCCGGCCTGACGCCGCCGATCCCGCGAGGCGAAGCGCTTCGCGTGGCCCTTGCGGGGCTTGCGGGGGCGCGGACAGCTGCCGTGGGCCGGGTCGGGCCAGGCCCCGCGGTCAACCCCGTACAGCTCGACGTAGGTGAGGTAGCGGCCCTTGTCGCTCACCGGCGGCACGAGCGAGGTCGTGCCCTCCATCATCGTCGTCACGCCGCCGGCCAGAGCCGCCGCGGCCGCCCGCCCGGTCAGGTCGTGGGTGCCCGGGGTCACCTCGGCGCCGTCGGCCTCCAACACCTCGGTGGCATCGCCCGTCACCACGTGGCGGCGGCTGCGCATACGGCGCTCCAGGTACACCGCCGCCCGCGACAGGGGGAAGCAGATGGCGAAGTACAGCACCGCGGCCGCCACATAGGCCGGCCCGTAGTAGCTCGTGTCGCCGGCGAAGGAGTTGGAGAAGTACATGAGCTCGCCGCCGGCGATAAGGGCCAGCACACTCGTGTTCTTCACCAAATTCGCCGCTTGCACGGCCAAAGGAGGCAGGATGATGCGCATGGCCTGGGGCAGAATGACGAGCATCATGGTCTGCAGGTAGGTAAAGCCCTGGCTCTTTGCCGCCTCGAACTGCCCGCGGTGGATGGACCCGATGCCGCTGCGCACCACTTCGGACATGTAGGCGCCGTGGTACACCCCGATGGCCAGCACGCCGATCCAGAACGACGCGAGCGAGAGCCCCAGCAGCGGAAACACCGCGTACAGCACGAACACCTGCAAAAGCAGCGGCACGTTCTGCACCACCTCCACGTACAGGCGGGCCACGGCGCGCAGGGGCTTGAAACGCGACACCGACAGCATGCTGAAGACGAACCCCAGCGCCAGCGCCAGCACGAGGGCGCCGGCCGAGATGCCCACGGTGGTGCCGAAGGCGGCGAGGATGTCGGGCCAGCGCGCGAAGAGCGCCTCCCACTTATAGGGCGCGAAGATCTCCCCCATCACGCACCTCCTCCGCGCACCGGCGCATCGTCGGCTGCATCCCCCGCGCCGAGTCCCGTGCTGCCGGCTGCCTGCTCCGCCTCCACGACGGCCTCGGTCACAAGCGACAGCCCCCAGCGTTCCTTCAGCGAGGCCAGCGTGCCGTCGGCCTCCATGGCCGCGATGGCGGCGTCCACCTGGCCTGTCAGCTCGCTGCCCTTGGCCGTGGCCACGCCGTACTCCTGGGGCGCGAACTGCGTGTCGAGCAGCTGTGTCGTATCGTCCTGGTAGCCCAGCAGAATGGAGCGGTCCACCGAGAAGGCGTCCACCCGCCCCACCACGAGCGCGATCTTGATCTCGGGATAGGTGGCGTACTCGGCGAAGTTCAGCGTGATGCCGAGCGCATCGGCCGCCTCGCGCAGCTTGTCCTTCGTGGTGGCCGACAGCGCCACGCCCACGGTCTTGCCGTCAAGGCCGGCCAAATCCGAAATACCCGAGTCCTTCTTCACCAGAATGCCGATGGTATCGATGTAGTACGGCCGCGAGAAATCGTAGCTGCGGCGGCGATCCTCGGTGATGGTGAAGGTGGCCAGCGCCGCGTCGAGCGCCCCGTTGTCCAGCATGGCGCCGCGGGTGGTGGCGTTCACCCCGGTGAGCTCGAGCGCGTTCGCATCGCCCTTGATGCGGGCGGCGAGCTCGCGGGCCACATCCACCTCCAGGCCCTCCACGTTGCCCGTCTCGGGGTTCTGGAAGCCGAAGCCGGGCACGTCTACCTTGGTGCCCACCCGCAGCACGTCGCCGGCCGGCGCGCAGCCGGCCATAGGCAGCGCAGCGCCCAGGGCCACCGCACCGGCCGCCGCGGCTGCCGTGCGAACGAAGACGCGGCGCGTGAGAAGTCGCTTTCCCATGACAGCCCCCCTACAGTATCTTCGAGAGGAAGGCCTGCACGCGCTCGTTGGAGTCGGGCCCGAACAGGTACTCCGGCGTGCCGGCATCTACCACGAGGCCGTTTTCCATGAACACCACCTTGTCGGCGGCATCGCGGGCAAGGCCCATCTCGTGGGTTACCATCACGATGGTCATGTTCGTCTCGGCAAGCGACTTGATGACGTCGAGCACCTCGTTCACCATCTCGGGGTCCAGCGCGCTCGTCGGCTCGTCCAACAGCATGATCTTCGGGTGCATGTTCAGCGCTCGGGCGATGGCCACGCGCTGCTGCTGGCCGCCCGAGAGCTGGTCGGGATACTTGTCCAGCTTGCTCGTAAGGCCCACGCGCTCTAAGTACTCCAGCGCCCGCGCCTTCGCCTCGGCGGCGGGCACCTTCAGCACCTTCTCGGGCGCGAAGGTGACGTTTTCCAGCACGGTCTTGTGCGGGTACAGGTTGTAGCCCTGGAACACCATGGCCACCCGGCTTGCCAGGGCACGGCTGTTCACCTTGCGGGCCATAAGATCCATCCCGTCCACGGTAAGCTCGCCGGAATCGGGGCGCTCCAGCGCGTTCATGCAACGGATGAGCACGCTTTTCCCCGAGCCTGACGGCCCGATGACGACCACCTTCTCGCCCTCGGCCACATCGAGGGACACGCCTTTCAAGGCCTCCACGTGCCCGAAGTTCTTCTTGAGATCTTTCGCGGAGATAAGAGGCTCCATCACATCCCACGCTCCTATCTGGCAGGTTGCACCGAATAGATTGGTGGGATTGTAACGTTCAGCTTGCAGGTCGTGGTTTCGCCGCCGCAACGGCTTTTTCACGGCTCATTGACAGGCTGTCACGACGCGGCGATCGCCTCCGTCGCATCAGTTGCCCGGGCCGCCTCGGCGTCCTCGCGGGCCAGCACCGTCTGCATGGCGGCGATGGCGCACTCCATCTGGGCATCGTCGGGCTCGTGGGTGGTCAGGTACTGCATCTGCATGCCCGGCCACAGAATCACCTTCACAAGCGGGTTGTCCGGATGGCTTCCCGCCCACTTCACCGTGATCTCGTAGGAGATGCCGGCGATCACGGGCATGAGCACGATGCGCGCCACGATGACCAAGAGCAGCTTGGGCAGGCCGTCGGGCACCCCGAAGCCGGCGATGATGGCGTTCAGGGGGAAGATGGTGTACACCAGAATGGCGATGACCATCACCATGATGAGGAAGGCCGTGCCGCAGCGCACGTGCAGGCGCGGGAACTGCCGGGCGTTCTCGGGCGTCATGGGCAGCCCGTGCTCGAAGCAGTGGATGGCCTTGTGCTCGGCGCCGTGGTACATGAACATGCGCTTGATGTCCTCCATGCGCCCGATGAGCCAGATATAGAACACGAATACCGCCACACGCAGAAGGCCGTCCACGATGTTCCAGGCCAAGGTGTGGTCGTCGTACTCCCCCACAATGAGGTTCGTCACGGCCGCCGGCGCCACGATGAACAGCACCACACCCAGCACGAGCCCCACGATCATGGAGATCATCATCTCGCGGTGCCCGAACTCCTCTTCTTCCTCGCGCGTCTCGGCATCTTCGGTCAGCGTCGTCTCGTAGTCCACGGCCTCGGCCGAAGCCTCCGCAGCGGCTTTCTGCTCGCCCTCCTCGTCGCCGAAGGCGTGCAGCGCGGCGATCTCCAAGGCCTTGAAGCCCAGCATGAGCGACTCCACGAGCGCCCGGCAGCCGCGCACGAGCGGCCAGTACATCCAGCCGTTCTTGTCCTGGCCGCTCTTCAGATCGTGCTCTTCCACATAGATGGCGCCGCTCGGCTCGCGCACGGCCACGGCCCAGTTGTACTTGCCGCGCATCATCACGCCCTCGATGAGGGCCTGGCCGCCCACGTGGGTCTTAATGGCCCCGTCCTCGGAAAAGGCGCGGGACAGATCGCTCTTCTGCTTTGCCATGGGTCCTTCGTATCTCTTTTCGCTCTCGAATACCTCGCTTGACGCGCCCCGACAAGCGGGGCGGCGCCGAACCGCCTACTGGTCCAACGTCGCGCGATCCACGCGCGCAAACGGGTTGCCGCAGGTCATCTTCCCCTCGGGGCAAATGCCGTGCACGCAGGGCGCGCCGGCGTCGGCGAAGATGTAGGGAGCCGTGGGACGCGCCAGCTCCAGCATCTTCCAGGCCAGATCGCGAATCTCCCACTGAGCGCGGTTGCAGCAGCGCAGCTCGAAGAAGTGCAGCAGCTCGCGCACGTTCATGGTGATGACGATCTTCGTCTCAGCGGCGTTGGGAAGAAGGTAGCGCGCGTCCTCGGCGGGAATACCGGCCTCCACCAACACGCGGTAGGCCTCGGTCACCTTCGCGATGGCCTCGTCGAACAGGGCGTCCGTCTCGGGGTCGGCGGCCACACTGGCCGGCTTCACCACGGGAATCTCGCCCTTGAACTTCACATAGCGCTGGGACTGCTGGTTGAAACTGGCGATGCGGTGGCGCACCAGCTGGTGGGTGAGCGCCCGGGACACACCGTCCACGGCGAAGGTGTAGCTCGCGTGCTCCAAGGTGGAGAAGTGCCCCGAGCCCATGATGGTGGACAGCACCGACCGCACCCGCTCAGGCGGCATGGTCTCCATGAGCTCGCTCGCCCCCACGGGCGCGTAGCACAGGCGCGCGGCCGTGGCGATGGCGCGCTCGGGGTCGGGCGTATGGTACAGAAGCTCTACCTGCATGAGGCTCTCCTTGAAGTCGTTCGCTGAGAGTCTTCGCCTGTCGGAGACGGCCGGCATCCTGATTCGCTCAGACAGTCCTCGCTTAGGAGAACAGCCCGCTGGGCTGTTCTCGTCGCTGCGGAACTCGCTCGGTCAGGACACCGGCCGCCTCCTCCGCACTCCTCCTTGCTCGGGAGCCGCTATCAGCGATTCTTTTCATTCCGGAGAAGTATAATGGCTGGACGACCGACGATATGGCTGGGAGGCCCCATGCACGACGAATTTACACCCCTGCTCGGCTCAACGGATTGGAACGAGGAGTGGAAAGAGCTCCAGAAGCTGCGGCGCCATGCCGACGACGCCTCGTTCTGGGACAAGCGCTCCGCCACCTTCACCACCAAAGACGCCCCGAACCGCTACGTGGAGCAGTTCCTGGCCTATGCCGCCATCCGCCCCGGCGAGACAGTGTTCGATATGGGCTGCGGCACCGGCGCTTTGGCCGTGCCCCTCGGCGAGGCCGGGCACAAGGTGGTGGCCGCCGACTTCTCCCGGGGCATGCTCGACCAGATGCAGGTCCGGCTCGATGCCGCAGGCGTGCGCACGGTCTTCCCCAAGCTCATGAGCTGGGAAGACGATTGGCCTGCCTTCGGCGTGCGCGCGGGCATGACCGACGTGGCTATCGCCTCGCGCTCCATCGCCACCGTCGATCTGCGCGACTCCCTGCTGCGGCTTTCCGAGGTGGCGCGCCGGCGCGTGTGCATCACCCTGGCCACCGCCTCCTCCCCGCGTGTGGACGAGCGCATCCTGGCCGCCGCGGGGCTGCCCTGCCTGATCGGGCGCGACTACCTCTACGCCTTCAACATCTTGGCGGCCGAGGGCATCAAGGCAGAAGTACGCTACATCGCGAGCACCCGCGAGGACACGTTCGCAACCCCTGAGGACGCCTTCGAGAAGCTGGCCGCCATGATCGACGATTCCTCGGCCGTGCAGGCCTCTGCTGCCGAGCGGGAGCGCGCCCGCGCCAACCTGCGCGAATGGCTCGCCGTCAACCTGGTGCCCAACGAGCACGCTGGCGAACCCGATTGCAAGGGCGTGGCCCAAGGCGCCTGGCGCCTCGCCGAGCCCCGCACCGTCACCTGGGCCTTCCTCGCCTGGAACACCGACGGCACCGCGTAAGGGCGTTCCGGACAGGCAGCCCCCTCCTTCCGCGCACCGAACATGAGGGCCCTCCACGCCGCGATCCATGCGAAAGAAAAAAGAAGGGCTCCGGAATATCCGGAGCCCTTCGGCGTTGATGGAGTATCTAAAGCTTAGAGACGTTCCACGTTGCTCGCCTGCAGCTTGCCGTTCTGGCCCTCGGTCACCTCGAAGGTAACGGCGTCGCCCTCGTTGAGGGTCTTGAAGCCCGACATCTTGATCTCAGAGAAGTGAACGAACAGATCCTCGCCGTCGTTCTGAGAAATGAAGCCGTAGCCCTTCTCGGGGTTGAACCACTTGACAGTGCCTTCCGCCATGATGCTTTCCTCTTTCCTCCCTCCCGTCCTCCGAGAGGGGATAGTAACACGGGCCCTGAGGCCCCAGCTCCCCATTTAGGAGCGCCCCATCACTATACGCTAAGTTGCGCGGTTTTTCGCGGGGAATTCCCGCTATTCTGCCGCCTCCTCAAGAAAAGCCTCAAGTTCTTGATCGGTCATCGCCTCCGAAGGCAGTTCGTGCCCAAAAGCGGCGGCCAGGGCCCGGGCCTGGCTCGAGCGCAAGGCGGCCATATCGTCGTTGGCCGCCTCGGCGTAGTAGCGGGACGAGAGCAAGAGGCTGCGGGCGATGTGCTCCGTCAGGTGCGGGTCTACCCCCGACACCTGCAGGATAGCAGCCATGGAGTCCGGCGCCAGGGAAAGCAGTGCCTCGCCGTCCAGGTCGGTGGCCTCCCCCACTGCCATATCCAGCATCCGCGCGGCCCCGTCGGGATCCTCCTCTCCCGCCGCCCGCTCCATGGACCGCCGAATAGCTCCCATGAGCTGGGCGATAATGCGCATCAGATAATCTTGCTCGAACACAGTTGCTCCTCCAATAACTCCGCAGGGGCGCCTTTCGGGGCGCCTGCCTTCCTCCTCCAAATGGAACAAGCCTCTTTCGCGCCTTCGTAGGGGCGGACCTTCAGGCCGGCCGCCCGACAACGTCAGCGCCCGCAGGGAGGGGCGGCCGAAATCGACTCGGACCGAGCTAACAGCCCTCGGGCGCCATAAGGCCCAAGTGCTCCCAGGCGCCGGGGGTGGCCTGGCGACCCTTGGGCGTGCGCATCATCAAGCCCTGCTGCATGAGGTAGGGCTCGTACACGTCTTCCACCGTATCGGGGTCTTCCGCCAGGGCGCTCGCCAGAGTGGTCAGCCCCACCGGGCGCCCCGAGAACTGCACGCAGAGCACCTCCAGCAGGCGGTTGTCCACCGCATCGAGCCCCAGGTGGTCCACCTCGAAGAACGTGAGGGCCTCGGCTGCCACGTCCTCGGTGATGGCGCCGTCGCCGCGTACCTGGGCCCAGTCGCGCACGCGCTTCAGCAGGCGGTTCGCCAGACGGGGCGTGCCGCGGGAGCGCCGCGCGATTTCCAGGGCGCCCTCCTCGTCGATGGACACGTTCAGGATAGCAGCCGACCGGCACACGATGAGCGCCAGCTCCTCGGGCGTGTAGTACTGCAGGCGGAAGGCCACGCCGAAGCGGTCGCGCAAAGGGCCGGTGAGCAGGCCCGTGCGTGTGGTGGCTCCGATGAGCGTGAAGCGCGGCAGATCGAGGCGGATGGAGCGGGCCGCCGGCCCCTTGCCCACCACGATGTCCAGCTCGAAATCTTCCAGCGCCGGGTACAGCACCTCCTCCACCATGCGGTTCAGGCGGTGGATCTCGTCGATGAACAGCACGTCGCCCTCTTCGAGGTTCGTGAGGATGGCGGCCAAGTCCCCCGTGCGGGCGATAGCCGGCCCCGAGGTGGTGCGGATGGAAGCGCCCAGCTCGTTGGCCACCACCGTGGCGAGCGTGGTCTTGCCCAGGCCCGGAGGCCCCGAGAACAAAATGTGGTCGGCCACATCGCCCCGGGCCCGGGCCGCGTCGATCATAATGCCGAGCGATTCCTTCACCTTGGTCTGACCCAGGTAGTCGTCCAGCCGCTTCGGCCGCAGCGAGAAATCCAGTTCCAGGTCGTCTTCGGTGAAGGTGGGGGCCACGGCCCGCTCGCGGCCCTCGGCCGTCGCGCGCCCCGAAGACGCGCCGCCATCGGCCACGTACCCGATGCCCTCTATGTCCAGATCAAATGCCATGGCTGCCTATCGCTATCGGTTTCCCAAACGTTTCAGCGCATATTGTAGCAGCGCGCCCTCGCCAGCGCCCTCGGGAGCGCCCTTCAAGGCCACCTCGGCCTCGGCGGAGGTGAAGCCCATGGAGAGCAGCGCCTCGGTGGCGCCGGTCAGCGCCACGCTGGCCGCCGAGGCGGCCCCGTCCGCGGCACCGCTGTCGAACAGCGTTTCCAAACCGCGCTCCAGCGTGCCCTTCAACTCCAGAATGATGCGCTCGGCCGTCTTCTTGCCAACACCGGGAATGTGGGACACCCGCGCGATGTCCTGGGCGGCGATGGCGTCGGCCAGCTCGCGGGGGGTGTAGGTGGAAAGGGCCGCCAGGGCCATCTTCGGCCCCACCTTTGACACGCCGATAAGCTTCTCGAACAGGGCCTTCTCCTCGTCGGAGAGGAACCCGTAGAGCCCCAGGCCGTTGTCGCTCACCGACAGGTAGGTGAGCACGCGCGCCGACTTGCCCACTTCCAGCTTGCCCAAATCTCCCTGGGGCATGGACACGGCATAGCCCACCCCGGCCACATCGATGTAGGCCGTATTCGGCGGCAGCACCGCCGCCACTTCCCCGCTCAGAAACGCTATCATGCGAACCTCCCCGTCTCGTGGGTCGTATAGCAAATGGCCGCAGCCAGGGCGTCGGCCGCGTGGTCGGGCGCCGGATCGCGCTCGAGTTTCAGCAGATGGCGCACCATGTACTGCACCTGCTCCTTCTCGGCCGTGCCTTCGCCCACCACGGCAAGCTTTATCTGGCTCGGCGAGTACTCGCCCACGGCAAGCCCCATCTCGGCGCAGGCCACCAGCGCCGCACCGCGGGCCTGGCCCGTAGCAAAGGCGGCCGTCACGTTGTTGCCGAACCACACCGTCTCGATGCCCACGCAGCTGGGCCGGAACCGCTCGATCACGGCTCCCACCTGATGGTGTATCTTCAGCAGCCGCTCGGCCAGGGGCCTATCGGCCGGCGTGGCCACGCACCCGTAGGCCACGCATCCCAGCCGCGAGCCGCACTGCTCCACCACGCCCCAGCCCGTGTGGGCCAGGCCCGGGTCGATTCCCAGTATGATGCGCGCCGTGCCAGCCAACAGATAAGCCCCACTTTCCAAAATCGGTGGGGCTTATCATAGAACATATGTTTGCTGATTGCAAGCCGGCTATCTCTCAACGGATTGCGAGGAAGGTCCCGGCGAATCACAGGCAGGAAGCCCCGCATCCCGAAGTATCTCCTTCGCCAAGTACTCATCGCTTCGGCAATGAAGATCGGCAACACCCTCCTGGATCAACGGCATCAAAGGCGCGTTATAGAAGACGTCCATCGCCTCCTCGGGCGTCATCTGCCCGAGCCGGGCCATAGCATCAATAATGCGAGCGTACTTCATCTGCAATACGGTCTGCTTTCCTGCATTGCTCACGAGAGTTCCTCCGCCCCGCAAAATCTTAACGCGCGATCGATTGCCCGCTGAGTTCGGAAACATAGCTGGTCGTTGGGCTTCACGTAGGTCAATCGCCCCAACGCCTCGTCTTTGGTTATCTCGCCCGCGAAGTACAAATCGACCGTGGTGAACACACGGTCGTTGGCAATGCCGCCCATAACAACGTCCCAAGAGGTGTCGTCAGCGCCCCCGCGGCATGCCATGACGAAATCGAGCCATTGCTCATCGTAGGCCGAGAACTCGAGGACGGCCAGGGATGCAAGCGCATCTTCATCAAGGCCGTACTCCCCCACATAGGCCTTTCGGCCACGGCGAAGGAAGCGCTGGGCGTAACTGACCGCCTGCTCCTTAATAGTCGTGACGTAGAAGCCACGCCCGAAATCGAGGTTATCGCGGGAATGCTCGGTGTCGGGACTGCTCACCACGCAGTCGGATGCATGGTAGACCCTCATGCGACCAGCTTCTTCTCACGCATATAACCGATGAGGTCTTCCATGAGGTAGTCTTTGCCGAAGGTGTGCAGCACATCGTAAGAGGCAACGATGTAATCCTGGAGAATGCCGCTGCGTGCCAGCAGATTGTAAATCTCGGTTTGACTTCGCCCAAGTCGCTCGGACAAATTGCCGATGCAGTACGTTACGAATTCAACCTCTCGCTTCGACACGAAGACACCTCCTTCATCCTACCGGCAACCACGCATTATTGTACCAAGGCGCCGGCCGGCCCCTCAAGCCCCAGCCCGTGTGGGCCAGGCCCGGGTCGATTCCCAGTATGATGCGCGCCGTGCCAGCCAACAGATAAGCCCCACTTTCCAAAATCGGTGGGGCTTATCATAGAACATATGTTTGCTGATTGCAAGCTGGAATTCGGCCTATCGCACCTCTACACGTTGTACATGCCCGAGTTGGGATAGTCAGCCAGATTCGCAGGCGCGTCGATGGCGCCGAGGAACTTCCCGTCCTGGATGCACACCAGCGCGTAGGGCTCCGAGCTGGCATCGTCGCAGATGCCCCACCAGCCGTCGTGGAGGTAGCAGGCGCGGAAGTCCTCGGGGATGGTCAGCGCGGCATCGGCCATGGAGGCGTCGAAGACCACCTCTCCCGAAGCGCTCACGATAGCCGACCGAAGCGTCGCGTCGGCATCGGATGCGCCGGCGGCATCTTCGCTGGCCGCAGCCGCGACATTCCCGCCGGTCGCAGCTGCGGCATCCGCCCCATCCGGGGCCGCCGAAGAGCCGATCGGACCCGCCGTGCGCACCCACAGCATGCCGTCGTTTGCATCGCTGAAGGCGTCCAGCCCCTCGCCCAGCGGCACGATCCACGCGCCGGCGCCCACCGAGTACAGGCCGGCCAGAGACTTGTTGGCGCCGCCGTAGGGGTTCTGGCGCTCGGCAGACACCTGCACGATGCCACTGCCGCCGGGCTGGTCGTAGTCCAGCTTCCCGCCAATGATGTCGCCCTCGTTCACGCTGGCAGCGTCGAACAGCGGCCGACCGTCGTAGCCGTAGACCTTCTGGTCGTCCGGGGCGTCCTTGCGGTAGTACCCGTAGCCGAGAGAGCTGATCGGGGCGCCTGCCTCCTGGCTTGAAGCGAGCACGTTGCCGCTCCCATCCAGAAGGTACTCCTCGCCGTGGCCCGCGCGGGCCAGCAGCACCGCGTCGTGGAAGGCGTCGGCCGCGGGCCACCCCGAAAGCGGGCCCTCCGCCGCCTTCCCCAGCTCGAACGCGAGGCCGCCCTGTTCGTTAAGCACCAAGAACACGTTGCTCTGGCCGGCCTCTTGGGCGATCACCGTTAAAACGAGGCGGCCGTCGGCATAGGAGATCACGTCGCCCGACACGCTGGACTGCCCCGTGATGCCGGCTGCCGCCAGAACGGGATCGAGGTCCACCGCCGCCGCGCCGGTGCTGTCGAAGAGCGCGTAATGGGTCTGCTCGTCGTGCACGGCGTCCCACTCGGCGTCGTACTCGCTCGTCTCCCAGGTGCCCAGCGAGAAGCCACCCGCGAAGGGCGTCTTAAGCACGGCATCGGAAACCGCCGGCACCGTGACGTTGCCGTACTCGTTCACCAGGGAGAAGCCGTCGCTAGCATGGGCGCCGAACCACACCGCGGGAAGCGCCGGCACCGCCGGCTCCGACGCGGCTGCGGGCTCGGCGTCGACAGCCCCCTTGGGCTCGGGATCGGCCGCCTCGGGCTCGGCGGCTGGCTCCTCGACCGGCGCGGACGCGGGCTCAGGCGCGGGTTCCGGTGCCGCGAAGGGATTCGCCACGGCGATGCCCACCGCCGCCAGCGCCACCACCGCCGACGCGGCTATGCCCGCTACGAGCGCCCCGCGCTTCTTCTTGGGCGTCACCGCAGCCTCGGGCGCGCCGGCAGCAGGAACACCCTGGCCAGACGCGCCATCAGCGGTCGCGGCACCCGTCGGAGTCTTCGGGGTCGCGGTGCTCCCGAAGGCAGCACCGCACTTCGTGCAGAACTTGGAACCATCCGGCATCTCATTGCCGCATTTGGTACAGAACATGTAGTATCTCCTTAGAACACTTCGATCTCGGAAATGGCGCAGTCCTCGTACTTCGAGCCGGGATACGCGCTCTCCACCGCTATCCGCAGTTCGCTGCCGGGATAGGTGCTGCCGAAGTCGATACGCTGGGAGGTCAGCCCGGCGTCCTCAAGGTCGAAGCGACCCACAAGCTCCCCATCGACGTACACGCCGACACGCGACGGGCGCGCGTTCATCTCGTAGTGGCGGTCGGACTTCTGATACCCGCTCCAAATGGTGAAGCCGCTGAACCCCTGCTCGCCGCCGCCCGAGAGGGAAATCCACTCGTTCAGACCCGGCCCGGAAACGCCCTCGACCCAAGCGCTCTTCAGGTCGCCGTCGAGAACGTTCGACGCATCGTAGCCGCTCGTGTTTACCTCGTCCACAGGCAGCGCGCTGCTCGCCTCGGCCGATGCGATGCCCTTGAAGGCCACGGGCTCGACGGCCTCCTCGGGAACCGCAGCCTCGGGCTGGGCCTCCACCTCATCAGCCTGCCCGCCCTCGGAAGAGCCGCGCTCGGCCTCGGGAGAAGCGCCGCTCTGGCCCTTCGCCGACGTTTCGCCAGCTGCAGCCGTCGCGCCCCCATCCGCAACCTCGAAAGCAGCCGGGACGCCGCCGTAAATCAGCTGGGAGTCGGCCCGATCCTCCGCGAACGCGCGGAAGGGGTTCCAGAAGTACGGATCGAGGCAGGCGGACAGGATATTGTCGATCTGCGCGAAACGCGGCGCGTCGTAGTCCTCCTCCAGGGTGACGAACCGCTTGTAGGACAACGTGCACTCCCCCGACTTCGCAGCCCCGTCGCTTGCCGTGTCCCCGTATTGCGGCTGCCACTTCACCAAGCGGCCTCGGTCGTCGTACTCGAACGACGTGGAGGAGACGGTCGGAAAGCTCCAGCGCATGACGCCCGTGTTCGCCTCGACATCGCGGACCGCATCGGACAGCGCACCGGAGTCGGCATAGGACATCGTCTGCGCATAGGAGCCGTAGTGCCCCCAGCGGTACGACACCCGAACCG
Source organism: Adlercreutzia muris (assembly GCF_041223505.1). NCBI lineage: Bacteria > Bacillati > Actinomycetota > Coriobacteriia > Eggerthellales > Eggerthellaceae > Adlercreutzia > Adlercreutzia muris. Next base: position 30,585 of record NZ_JBCLQK010000005.1, on the reverse strand, counting down.
GCTCGCCGTCGCCATTGCGCTCCACGCCATAGGCCTTCGCTTCAAAGGAGCCGGCGTCAGGGCTCGATACCGACGATATACGCCCATCATCCCCGTAAGCGACGACCAGCACGGAATCATTGCCGCCCTCGTAGCGGTGGCTCCACGAGGCAAGGCGGCCGTCAGTGTCGTACGAGAAGACGAGCGTGCTCGCGCCTCCCTGGCCTACCACCGCCCGGCACGTCTCGGGCAGCCCGTTGGCGCCGTAGCCCACCGTGTACCTGTCGCCCATATCGGACGATGCCTGGGACAGGCGCCCCGCCTCGTCGTGGGAGACGTCCCAGTGGACGGCCGGCGAGCCGTTGGTCCCGCTGTCTTCCATGGCCACAAGGCGCCCTGCCTCGTCGTAGGAGTACTCGTAGCGCTCCTCCTGGTCGTACTGGTACGTGGAAAGGGCGATGAGCCTGCCGGCATCATCGAACTCGCCCTCGGCGCGCACTTCATAGCCCTCGATATCGCCCAGGTCGGGAACCGCTCGCGTAAACGAGCTGACAGCCCAATGCTCGTGCAGGGGCGTTGCGTCCAGGTTATCCAACCGCACGGCATTGTCGACGAGCAGCTCGGACAGGACGCCGTTACCTGACAAATCAATCGCCGTCAGGGCGGTTCCCCGCACGTTGAGCGACGCCAGGCCGGTGCATGCACCCAAGGCGATCTCGGTCAGGGGACTTCCCTCCAGGTCCAAGGTCTCCAGAGCGGGCGCTCGGGAAAGATCGATGCTCGCAATCTCGGCATTTGGCGCTGAGAAGACGCGCAGAGCGGGCTTTTCGCCCAAGATCACCTCGGCCAGCTGTACGCACCCTTCGGCTGAGAGCGACTCCAGGGCCGTGCAATCGGCGACGTCGACCGAGCGCAGGGCCTCGCCCGACAGCGCCAGGGCCTTCAGGTTGGGGAAGATGCCCAGCCCTGCCACGCTCGAAGCACCGTCCACGGAGAGCGACTCGACGGCCGCCGCCTCGTCGCGGGCCACCTTGCCGTCGCCATCGGGATCGACCTGGTCCAGGATCGCCTGCCTCAGGACCGGATCGGGAAAGCGGCTCTCGTCGATGTCGTAAGGAGCAAAGAAGACCGTCCAGATAGCGAAGGACGCGCCCACAACCGCGACCGCCGCCGCAGCGATGGCTGCGACCATCTTCACCTTGCGGGGAGACAGCCGCGCGCCGGAACTAAGCGCCGCAGCACCCGTCGGAGCCTCCGGTGTTGCGGCGCCCCCGAAGGCAGCGCCGCACTTCGTGCAGAACTTGGAACCATCCGGCATCTCGTTGCCGCATTTGGTACAGAACATGGGCACCCCCCCCCTTACGCCTTCGCCTGGCGGGAAATGAGCACGCACACGATGGCGGCAACAGAGGCCATGCCGCACACGATGGCGTTCGTCGCCCCGCCCGAGGCGGCCAGGCCCGCCGACTCCAAAACGCCGTAGGAAACGAAGGCCCAGGCGAGGGCCTCGGCCGCCAGAAGCCCGGTGCCGATACCCAGCACCAGGCCGTTGCGGCCGCGGGTCACCAGAGCGCACACGGCACCGGCGACGACCACGAGGCAGGACGCAGCCCAGCGCACCATCGCCCCGAGCAGCGCCTCGGCCGGTTCACGCGACCCCTGGGGCTCGGCGAGGCTAATGGCCCGCGCGCGGCCCGACGCCGCCGCCTCGGCAGCCTCCACCGCGTCGGCCAGCTGGGCCTCGGCGTCCAGATAGGTCGTCGCCGTGGCCGCCAGCTCGCCGAACTGGAACACCGAGTAACTCTCCTCGAACTCGGGCAGCGACACATCGGCGCCGGTAAGCCCTGCGAGAAGGTCGGCGCCGCCCGAGGCGTAGCCGCTCGCCGTCACCGCCGCGGAACTCGTGGTGAACCACGGCATAAGGGCGAACACCAGGGCGACGGCGGCCGCCACAACGGCGGCGATGCGCAAAGGAGGGAACGTGCCAGCGGCCGACGGGGCTTTGGGGGCCGCGGGAACCGGCGCGGCGGGCCTCCTCACGCTCGCAGCAGGGGCAGGGGCCGGCGCCGCCGCGAGCTGGGCGCCGCACTTGCCGCAGAAGGCGCTGCCGTCGGGCAGCTGGTTGCCGCACTGGGGACAGAACATGGCTACTCGCCCCCCTTCGGGGCGCCCACGCCGCCGGGCGTCACGGTCGCGCCGCCGTCGCCGCCCGCCTCCACCAGCTCGGACTCGCCGATGCCCGCATTCTCCGCCAGATCGCCGTCACCCACTCCGGCGCCGGCGCCAACCGCGGGCGCTGCCACCTTGGCCCCGCAGCTCATGCAGAACATATCACCCGCGCCGAGCGGCGCCCCGCAGCTCGCGCACGCAGGTCCGGCCGCGTGCGCGGGAGTCGGCGCGGCGGGCGCCTGGGCCCGGGCTTTCTCGGCCGGGGTGCCGCAGCCGGCGCAGAACAGGTCGGCGCCGGTCATGTGCGCCCCGCACACCGCACAGGCAAAGCCCGTGGCGGCGGTCGCCGCAGCCGCGGCCTGCTCGTCGATGGCCGCAATCTGCCGCTGGCACTCCTCGCGCTCGGCGTCGATGCGGGCGATGCCGTCGTAGAGCGCCTCGCGACCGGCCGTGAGTGCCGCGTCGCCCCGCGTGGCCTCGTACAGGCTCGCCCCCAGCTGAGCCGCCAGGTTCTGTCGCTGGCGGTTCAGCTCGCCGATGCGAGCGTTCAGCTTGATCTTGTCGGCGCCGCGTCCCGCGGCCGCCGTCCCCCGGTTCACCGCCGAGGTCACGTTGTCCAGAAATCCCATGGTCATCCTTTCCTTACTCGATCCTTGCATCTATCTCACTGACATGCCAGGCATTCCCGCCAGGGGACACCGAATACCGCATAGAAGTAACGGTCCATCTTGCATTGCAGAAAACCCGCCGCATCGCCTCGGGCCAGGGTGCCGCGCCAAGAGGCATAGGATCGCGCTGCATCCCCATAGCTGATGCGTCCCTCGCCTATCATGCTCCGAAACTTCCGCAGTCGTCTTTTTTCGCGTTTGAGGCCCTCGGCGCACACTCGGCGGTGCACCCGTCCCCGCTCGTCCAGCTGGAACCGCGTCTTCAGAAACACGAATGGCGCTGTCGCGGGCACCATACGGAACTTGCGCGGGTTCACCGCAATACCCAGCGCCGCGCATTGCTTCTGGAACGCAATGGCGAACCGCTTCATCTCATCCCAGTCGGCGAACAGAGCGTAACCGTCGTCCATGTATCGGCCGTAACCGCGCACGCGCCACGTCTCCTTCACCCAATGGTCTATGCCGCTGGGGTAGAAAATAGCCCCGGTCTGGGAGGTTTGGTTGCCCAGGCCCAAGCCGCGTTCCTCGCTGCGCAGAAACAGCTCCACGAACCGCACCAGCGGCGGATAGCCCAACGCGCCGTCCATCATCGCCACCAGCTTGTTCACGTCTATGGACTCGAAGAACTTCGAGAAGTCGAACAGCAAAATACCCCCGACCGCGCCATGGCGCCGGTAATGCTCCCGCAAGTGCCGTTCCAGCCTATCGAGCGAGAACGACGTCCCCTTTCCCTTCAGGCTCGCGCCGTTGTCGTAGATGAGCGTCCGGCGCACAAGCGGCACCAGCACCGTATCGCACAGCGCTCGCTGCACCACGCGGTCGCGGAAGGGCACTGCGCTGATCGAGCGCGTTTTGCCTCGCTCGCTCACCGTGAAGCGCTTGGCCTCGCCGGGCGCATAGGCGCCGGAAAGCCACATCTGGTACAGGCGGGCGCACTGCAGCACGCGGTTCAGGCAGAATCCCTGCACATTGCGCTTCCAGGCAACCCCTCGCTGACAATGATGCGAGGCATCCACCAGCGAGCGCAGCGACAAGGCGGCGTCCAAGCCGCCCGTCGCCAAAATGGCATCGCGCCTCCGCGCTTCGCGCGACATCCGGCGCCGCCGGTAACGGCGCTCGCGGCGTTCCTCGCTTCTCAAAGCCATGCCTCCTCTCGATCTGACTGGCCGCCCGAAGGCGGCAGCGTTCTCATAGGGCCCCGCAGGCAGCCCTGGCACCGAAGGCCCTGCCGTATCAGGCCGCCCCTGGCAGCTGGGCATGAAAGGGCGCTCGGGCACGGCCGCGCCCCCATGCAAGCAGCGTTCGCCCACCGCCGTCGGGACCCATGGTTTATCCGCCGCAGCGGAAGGGATGCCTCCTCCTTCTGTCCGTTCATCCGTGTTCGCCGCAAGGCGGTTACTGAGCCGTCCATGAACAGAATCCGGGAACCACGCCATTGGAATTGCTGGCGTTGTCGTTGTTGTTCGGGTTGCCGTCGGAGCTCACGTTCTGGAAGTTGTCCGAGTCGTTCGGATTCGGAGAACGCTCCCACCAGTTGTTCGGCGATCAGGATGCACCCCGGAAAACCGGCCTGGGCCGGCATTTCCCAAAAATCAGGTATCGAAGAGCCCCAGCTGGGCCGACACGGCCGCTGTACTCTCCTTGGCGTAGTAGCCTCCGAAGCGCTTTTTATCGGAGGCCATCACGCCCTTCACGAGCTTGAACTCCCGATCGATGGACTCCACCCAGCGCAAGTAGCTCGCCTGCGAGATACACGCGCCGCCGCCGTCCTCGCGAGAGGGAAAGCGCTCGAACATCTCATCTACGTAGCTGGCGAGCACCTGAGCGTAGCAGTAGGCCTGGTTCAGGTGAAACCGCCGCAGGTCGGCATCTACCGCGCAGGTGACGTAGATGCTGTTGGCGGCCTTGGCGTGCTCGAGCACCCGAGCCGCCGCATCCACGGTGCGCTCAGTCAGCAGGAACATCCAGCGCTTCGGCAACTTCATAGCGCAGTCCAGGGTAAAACTGTACAGCCGCGCTGCGTTGTACACGTATTCGACGTTTGAAAGTTCTCTCTTCGATGGGGGTACGTTGCTCATCGCAAGCCCTTTCCGTCCCCCCCCCATGCCATATAGGCATGGGGGTTTAGATTGCAGGATGGTTTATAGACAGAAGCCGGGGACCACGCCGTAGGAATAGCTGGCGCCGCCGATGTAGCCCGGGTGGCCGCCGGAGCTCACGAACTGGAAGCGGTCCGAGCCGTCCGGAATCGGAGAACGCTCCCACCAGTCGTACGGCGAGTTCTGGTAGTTCTTCACGAGGATGTCGTTGGCATTAGAGGAATCGACAGCCATGTCGCGAAAGAGCTGATACTCGAAGCCCTCGGCGTTGAACACGGCGTTGTAAGAGGGATCGCTGTGCCAGTCGATGCTCCCACACAGCTCCGCGGCCGAGAACAGCCACAGCGAGTCGGAGGTGGTCGTCGCCGCTGACACGTCCTGGGTCTCGCCCACGTTGTTGGTGAGCTTGTCCACGGGAGCAACGACCTTCTTTAAATCCTCGGGGAGCAGCGCCATGCCGTCGCCGTTCAGGTAGGCGCGCATCTGCGAGGCCTCCCAGCCGCCGGCGTTGGTGTCGGTCTGATTCATGGGGGCCTCGGCTATGGCATCGCCGAACATGAAGGTGATGCCGGCCTTGCCGCCGGCGGTCTTGTCGTCGTGGGCGAAGCCGACGATCTGGACGGGCACTGTCATGTTGTTGGTAAGCGTCACCAGCTTCACCTGGGTGCCGTCCAGCTTGCCCTCGGGCGTACACAGGTTGTACTTCTTCGCGACCTCGATGGCCGCTGCCTCGTCGCCGGCCGCGCCGATCTCATCGGAGATCTGCGCCAGCTCGTCCCACGTGTAGGCCTCCACCGCCGACTTCACCGTGGCGGCTTCGCCGCCCTGATCGCCCGCAGCGTCCTGGCCGTCGGCATCTGGCGCATCATTCGCGCTCTGGCTTGCCGCCGGTACGTCCACGGCCTCCTTCGGCTGCACGCCCGCCAGCCCAAACCAGTTCGTCGCGAACCCAGCCACGAGCACCACTACGACCACGGCCGCAGCCGCAATGATGCCGACCTTCGCGCCGCCCTTCTTCGGACTCGGCACCCCGGGCACCCCCATGGGGGCGGGCTTCAGCCCGGCCGCCGCGGCACCGGGCGTCTCCGCGGCCGCCGCCGGGCCGCCCACCGGCGCCCCGCACTTCCCGCAGAAGGCCGACCCTTCCGCAACCTCGTTCCCGCACTTCGGACAAAACATACTTACCTACCTTTCTCATTACTCTTCTTTTTGGCAAAGTGATATATGGCTTTCTTCACAAGAAAGGAGCCTCCGCAAGCGACAGCGCTTATCTCCAACGTCAAGCTGAATACTTCTCCGCACAATGTTTTCGGATAAGGAACAAAAAACGCCACGAGCGCCAGCACACTAAACATCAGCCCCATGACACAGTCGATGTTTTGGCTAAAACCCCGCTCCTCCAAAGCCGAGCGGGCAAACAAAAGCACGAGTGCCGTAAGAAGAATGAGAACGGGTATCGCTGGCGATCTTACTTCAAGGAACGTCGATCCCGTGCACAAAAAGCACACTAGAAGTATTGCGAAGAAAACAATGACGTACGCGCCGTAGAGACACGTTCCGCCCATCCGTGTCGCGATCAAGCCAGTTTTTTGAAAGACACAAGTAACGCCAACGAACATGATGGCAGCTATCGTGGCCGCTCCAACAATGATAGCCACATCAACTAATCCGTTTAGAATATACTCAGCGATCGAATCCACCAGAAACCACCCTTCTGAGCGCGCAACGAGCCAAGGCGCCGAGAAACGTCTTGTGGCTACCCTCTATTCGGTTGTATCTCCGTGATTGCTGCGGGAACCTGCCCCGCGAAATTACTGCCCTAAAGCGCGGCGGCCTACGCCGATTTAACGGTGAGACCCCCCCCCAGGCATGTGTATGTGCGCTTGGTTAACAGCATGAGCGCAAGTGTATCACAAGTTGGCAACACCGCACGACGATTTCCGCTGACAGGAACGCAGAACGCGCATCGAGTGGCGAATGCCGCCAGCAAGCCGCAAGCCTTCTGAAGCTATTCGCCCTCCATGCCAAGAATCTTGCCGAATCCGATATCGACGAGAAAACCAACCACCTCGTCGGAATAAGCGATAGCCTCGCGAGCGTCCTCGGCGCTTATCTCGAAACCCGCAGGATAACGAGCCATGGTGACATAGGCTGACAGCTGCGCAGCATGATCAAGTATTTCCTCTGGAACTTCAATTTCCTTCGCCTGAGCCACAGCCTCGATAAGATCGTCAATCTGATGGGTGCGACCATAGCTTCCCAGAACCTCCAAGGCAACTGCTTTGGCATATTTCTCGGCACGTTGTTGCGCATGGAAAGACGCCTGGCCCCGAGATAATCAGGATCGGAATTCATGAGAACGGAACAGGCGCGGGCATCACGTTCGGCAGCGGCTACGAGCTCTTGCGCATTGCTAAGCTGCATAGATGGTCACGCCCTTAAGATACACTTCTTGCTCCACCGACCCCGCCATGGCTCTTCTCTGTCGGTAATCGCCGACGCTCGCTGCGATCACGTCGCGCTTGAGCCCTCGGCGTCGCGCCGGTGCGGCAGCTGCCGCCGCGCATGCCATGGTCGTATGGAGACGATCCCGTTCGTACCCATCGACGAGTACGAAAAGATCCAAGTCGCTGTCGGAAGAATAAGTGCCGTCGGCGCGAGAGCCGAAGAGAATAAGCTCGCGCACACCGGGCACGCGGCCCGCAATGGCCGAGGCCAACTCTTCTATCAGCCCATCGGAAATGCCCACCGGGTGAGCGGGCGTCCGTATTGCCGAGTTTTCCACCACGCCTCCTCTCGCGCTCCAAATGCTCACCGCCAGTGTAACACGAGAGCGGCCCGATGGCCCGAGCGGCCACCGCGGCGCAAGAAAACAATTTCCCAATCTGGAGCGTACTTACAGGCGCGGGCCCATGCCGCCTTCCAGGGTGAGGGTCTCGCCGCTCATGAACTTGAAATCGGGGTTCGCCAGCTGCACCACCAGCTAGCCGCGATCCTCTCCGTATTGCTCGCGCACATAGCGCTCCAGGGCCTTGAAATCACAGCAAACCGCGGCCATCTGCGCATCCTCTCCAGACGTGGCGGTGCGATACACGTGGAGCGCCTTGGATTTAATCCGTTGCGCATGCTTGTTGCAGTATGCTAACTCTTCGATCAGCAGTCGCTTGCGTTTCGGATCTTCCGCCGAGAAGTCCTTGATCACCTGGAGATCCTTCGGGATGGGAAACATGAAGCTAAACCGCACGCATCCCACCGGCTTGCCCTTGGAATTCTTGATGATGAAGTTCGTCTTCTGCTGGTGCTTAAACGAAGATATGGGCGCGAAGTACTCATGGCCCGCAATTTCGAAGAGCACGCCGCAGGCGAACTTGTCGTGCGTCTCGTATTTGATGTTCGGCACTTTCGGATCGACGGCCTGCAGCGCCTCGATGTAGTCCGGATCAACCGTATAGAAGTTCAACTCCTTCATGCCAGCCCCTTCCCCCTGTACCAAGCGAGCGGCCCGACCGAAGCCGAACCGCTCTGCTTACCAGCCGCTCTTATCGGTGGCGGAACACCTTGCATAAACCAGCCGCTCTTATCGGTGGCGGAACACCTTGCATAAACCAGCCGCTCTTATCGGTGGCGGAACACCTTGAATGACGCTAGTGTGCTGTAATACAAGCGAGAAATCAAGGATAATTCCGAAAACCGTCGCAGCATTCCACGGAAAGATGCCGCAAGGTTCTCCGCGGCGCGCTTACGGGCGCAGGCCCATGCCGCCTTCCAGGGTGAGGGTCTCGCCGCTCATGAACTTGAAGTCGGGGTTCGCCAGCTGCACCACCACGCGCCCGATCTCGGTCTCCACGTTGCCGTAGTGACCCATGGGAGGCATGTGCACGTTAGCCTCGAAGGCGTCGGGGTAGGCCTCCTGGAAGTTCTCCCAGCCCCCCCTTGCGGCGTTGCCAAGCTACCCGGCCCAGAAGTATCGCCGTGTCCTCACATTTCCATCAGTCTCCGCAAGCCCATCCGAAGCGAGGCCCTTCAGGTACTTCGCTGCAGTTTTCGACGTAATGTGCAACTCAGCGGCCACATCACCCGCCGAGAGCGTCCCTCTTTCTTCCAGGAGAGCAAGAACCGCAAGTCGCGTATTCTCTTTCAATGCACCGGAAGCCCGATCTCCCTCGGCCAAGCCCTTCTTCCGCGGAATCTGCGCTACGAAAACATCCCCCTCGCTCAACACGGGATCGGCCCCGAGAAGCGCTTTCGAGTACTTCTCCAGGTTCCTCAGTCCGCTTCCCAGTTCTTCGGCATAGCCGATTTGCGTAAAGAAGCTGGCGATGATGGGATTTTTCGGCATGGGGTTGAAGTCCGACAACGTCAAGCGTCCCTCGAAGAGAGCACGGCTCGCGTTCTCGGTCCGAAACCCCGATTCGTCAATAATGAGTTTTGCGGGAAAGGGGCTCGTGAACTCACGATGGATAAGCGTGTTGGACACCATTTCCCTCACTACGATATCGCGCACGCTCACCCTCCGGTCGCCTTCAAGATAGAACGGGTCGGGAAGATGCTTCGCGCAGAAATCGCGCAACGTTCCGTAGGCTGTCACAAGATTATCCCTCACGATCTCCCGGTCATCATAGCGATCAGCCTGCCGCTCGCGAAACACCGCATCCGTCTTGTAAGCCGGGCAAGCCGCCAGTACCACTTCGCGGCGCCCGAGAAGCAGCGCCGCAGCTCGATTGAGGCCTTCGGCGCCCGTCTCGATATCCCTCGTGTAGAGCTGCGCACTTCGCAGCAGCTCCATGTCATCCATTTCGGCCCAGGGATGACCCGGTCTTCGAGATGAGGCAATCTGCCGGCACTTGTCGATAAGGCCAGGCTCAAAATCCTCGATGCGCAGATGAGGAAAGATGTGCTGCTCGGTAAAAATGGAGTACTTCCTCAGATAGAGGGATGCGATCTGAGTATCGGCCTTCAAGACAATATCCGCATCGGCAAGCCTATCGTATACGCGTCCTTTAAAGCGGTACACTCCCTGGGTAGGAGGCACCCAAACGCGCAAGACCCACTGTCCTCCGTACTCTATCTGCTCGAACTCCAAGCTAGGCGGCATGTTGAACAAGTCGGGGTTGCATGTGCAGTTGATGAGATTGCGCTCTATCTCAAGTAGATTTTGGTAGGGGATGCCTTGGATTTCCCCGCTATCCGTCACGCCCAGAAAGAGGCTGCCCCCGTTTCTGTTGGCAAAAGAGCAAATTGTTTCAAGGGAATCCCGCTCCGGCCTTGAGCCGCAACGCTTGAACTCGATTGTCGCAGATTCCCCTCGCCGTAGAATGTCCTCGAATACAGAATGCTCCACCACTCCCCCTTTCTTTTCATAGATACAAGATAAGGGAAGAAATAAGGGAATAAGGGAAGAAATAAGGGAATAAGGGAAGAAATAAGGGAAATTATCCCGAAGAGTATCTGAACCTTCGAGACATCCGCACAACGGCAACGTGCCCCTCCCAAAGCCAACCGGCCCGAAAGGGGCTCGCGCCTTCCGGGCCGGTTCGCTGCTGCGAGTTTCCCGCGGGCACCTACGGGCGCAGGCCCATGCCGCCTTCCAGGGTGAGGGTCTCGCCGCTCATGAACTTGAAGTCGGGGTTCGCCAGCTGCACCACCACGCGCCCGATCTCGGTCTCCACGTTGCCGTAGTGGCCCATGGGAGGCATGTGCACGTTGGCCTCGAAGGCGTCGGGGTAGGCCTCCTGGAAGTTCTCCAGAGCGGCGGTCCAGGCCAGCGGGCACACCACGTTCACGTTGATGCCGTCGGGGCCCCACTCGGTGGCGGCCACGCGCGTAAGCCCGCGGATGCCCTCCTTGGCCGCCGCGTAGGCGCACTGGCCGTAGTTGCCGAACAGCCCCGCGCCGGAAGCAAAGTTGATGACCGAGCCCTTCGTCTCCTTCAAGTGCGGGTAGCACGCCTGCATGTAGTAGAAAGTGGCGTACAAACCCGAGTAGATGGCCAAGTCGAACTGGTCGGTGGTGTGGTCGGCCAGGGTAACGCCGGAGGCGGAGGCCTGAGCGTTGTTCACCAGCACGTCGATGCGGCCGAACTTCTCGATGGCCAAATCCACCACGTTCTGCACCACGGCCGCGTTGTCGGCGCCCGCGTTCACGTCGGCGGCCACGCAGAGCACCTGGATGCCGAACTCGGCCTCCAGCTTCTCCTTGGCCGTCTCCAGCTTCTGCACGTTGCGGCCGGTGATGACCAGGTTCGCGCCCTCCTTGGCATAGGCCGTGGCGATGCCGTAGCCGATGGAGCCGGCGGACCCGTCCTTCAGTGCCGCGAAGCCGGCGCCGGTGATGATGGCGGTCTTACCTTCGAGAAAACCCATGGAGCCTCCCTTGTCGAATGGCGGGGCACCGCACCTGGCAGCATGTCTCCCGCGCGTTTACGTGCCTTTACCCTACCAGATTTCCCCGCCCCGATGTTTCCGGAATGTTGCACGGGGCGTCTGCGTCCCCGAAAGGCACCACGACGAGGGAGCTGCCCCTGACAGCCCCCCATGAGAAGAGGCGCCGCCACCGCCCGCACGTCAAAAAGGGGCGCCGAGCCTGAGCTCGGCGCCCCTTGCAGGTGCACGCTATGCGAGGCTGCGCGATTACTCGTCGAGCGCCTCGGCGATCTCGTCGGTGATGTCCATGGTGTGGTACACCGCCTGCAGATCCTCCAGTTCTTCTAGCTTGTCGATGAGACGCATGACCTTCTTCGCGTCGGCCACGCTCACCTCGGTGGGAGTGCCGGCGATCATGGTCATCTCGGCGCCCTTCACCTGGATGCCCTGGGCCTCCAGCTCCTTCACCACGGCCATGAGGTCGCTCGGCGCGGTGTAGACGATCCACTCCTCGTCGGCGTCCTCGTAGTCGTCGCCGCCGGCCTCGGCCACGGCCAGCATGAACTCCTCCTCGTCGGCCGCAGCGCCGTTGGGGCCCACCGGGTTCTTCTTGTCGCCGGTCTCCACTTCCTTGGACACGATGATCTGGCCCTTGCGGTCGAACTGGAACGCCACCGAACCCGAGGTGCCCAGGTTGCCGCCGGAATGGGAGAACGCCGCGCGCACGTCGGCAGCGGTGCGGTTGCGGTTATCGGTCAGGGCCTCGCAGAGCACGGCCACGCCGGCCGGGCCGTAGCCCTCGTAGACCACGGTCTCGTAGCTGGCGGCGTCCTTGCCGGAGCCGAAGGCCTTGTCGATGGCGGTCTTGATCTTGTCCTTGGGCATGGAATAGCCCTTGGCCTTCTCGATGGCAGCGGCCAGCGACGCGTTGTTGTCGGGGTTCGGGTCGCCCCCCTCCTTGGCAGCCACGGTGATGTTGCGAGCCAGCTTGGAGAACAGAGCCGAGCGCTTAGCGTCCTGCGCGGCCTTGCGATGTTTGGTGGTTGCCCACTTAGAATGCCCTGACATGGATACGTCCCTTCAAAACACGAATACAACAGCGGTTCATGGTATCACAGCTCCTACCCCTCGTCCACCCGCTCCAGCAGCTCCTCGCGGGAGCTCACGCCGACCTTGCGGTAGATAGCCTTCACGTGGGTGCGCACCGTGCTCTCGGAGATGACGAGCGTTCCCGCAATGAACGCGATGCCGTGGCCGCGGCCCAGATACCCCAGAATCTCCCGCTCGCGCGGGGTGAGCGCCGCCCCATCGGCCAGCAGCGCGCAGCGGGCGGCCACGTCGCGCGCAGCCGGCACTGGCGCGGGCGGGCGGCCGGGCAGGTCGTCGGCTTCTCCCTCCCCCGCGTCATGCGAGGTCGCACCCCGCGATGCACGCCACAGCGCCGCCAGCGCATCGCCGATAAGCGCCACGAAGAACAGCGTGCTCACCACCAGAAGCGCCGGACCTCCGCCCTGCTCCTGGAAGGGAGGCAGCCACGCCGCCGCCACGCCGGCGATGGAGCACAGGGCGAAGCCGGCCACAGCCACGCCGTAGACGAAACCGCAGGGCAGCTCGCCCCCATGGGCAAGGGCCGCCAGGCTCGCCAGAGCCAGAATAGCAAGCATGCCAAAGAACACATAGGTCAGCCACGCCGCGAACCACAGAGGCGGCGTGCCCGCGGGAAAGCTGTTTAGAAAGACGAGCGCCAGCGCGAAGGCCGGCAGCACGAGCCGGTAGATGACGGGCAGAAGCGGCCGCGACGAGCGCACGAAGCACAATGGCACCACCACCAGCGCCCCCAGCACGCAGCCGAGCACCTCCATGTGCACCACGTCGAACAAGATGAACTTGCGCGCGCCCATGAGGAAGGCGAACACCATGAGCCCCGCAAAGGGCATGGCCAGAAGGCGGACCATGATGGCGAATCCACGAACCAGGCTGCAGCCAGCCGCCTCCCCGACGGCCCCGCGGGACGCCCCCAATTCGCCTCGGCGCGCCTTCCAACAGGGCAGAAAGCAGCTGAGGGGCAGCAGCACACAGAACACGAGCAGACCCACGGCAAACGTCACCGAGGCTAGCAGCATCTCCAGAAGGGACGAAAGTCCCACCATAACCGCCACCCATAGAAGCGCCTGACGCAAATCGTACTGGGCCATGTAGGCGCCCCACGCCACGGCAAGCTCCACCGTGCCCGCGGCAAGGAGCGCACCAGCGGCCACGGCCAGGCCCGACGCCGCGAAACCGGGAACGGCAGCCGCCAGAATGAACAGCCCGTAGCCGGCAAGATAGCACGCCGCCCCCGCATACACCCACCGGCTTCCGAGCAGCCGCGCACGGCCGCCCTCTCGGGAGGAGAGCCATGCGGCCAGCATACCACCCGCGACAGAGCCGCCGAGCAGCGTGTTGGCGAAAGGGGCCATATAGGCGCCCGCATCGTAGACCCCCGCTTCGAAGAGCAGGTGGTTCGGCGCGTATATGGGCAGGGTGACCAAGAAGGCCGCCAGCATGAGCGTTTCCAATTTGAATGACGAGCTGAGATGCAACGGCACAACCCTCCCCGGTTCACGTCGCAGCAGATCGCTGCCTAGTATACCCAAAGTTTCCGATAGGGGACGTAACCGTTCCGCTATCTTTTCAAAATCAATTGTGACCTGGTGTTTAGTTGTATCTACCCCAATTCCGCGAGAGCCGCTTCCCCCCAAATACCCCGATTCAACGATTTCTCGCGCCCCCGACGCCATGCCACCATGGGGCCATCGCGGGGCAAGAGGCGCCGCGAGGCAACATCCCCGATACCTAAGGGAGGACAAGGGAAATGAGCAAGGAGAACCTGAAGGGCATGTCCCGTCGCTCGTTCATCGGCATGGGCGCCATGGCCGCCGCGGCGGCCGGCGTGGCGGGCCTGGCCGGCTGTGCGCCTGCCGCCAACGGCAACGCGAGCGCAACCGATGCCGCCGGCACTGACCCGGCAGCCCAGGGAGCCGGCGCGAGCGATGTGCACATCCATAACGTCACCGATACCAGCTGGATGACGCCCCCGGCCGAGGTGACCGAGTTCGCCACCGAAATCGACTGCGACGTTGTCGTCGCGGGCATGGGCTACGCCGGCATGTGCGCATGCCGCGAGCTGGCCGAGCAGGGCAAGAAGGTCGTCATGATCGAAAAGCAGCCCGAGGACAGCTTCGCCGCCGTGGGCAACGAGTTCGCTTCGCTGAACGCAGCTATCTTGAAGGAGCGCGGCGTGCCGCACATCGATCCGGTGGAGTTCTACCAGAACTTCATGAAGATCACCTCGAATATGCCGAACCCGTCTTTGGTCATGAAGTTTGCCCAGAACTCCGAGGCCAACTCCAACTGGTACCTCGATCAGCTGACCGACGATGACTTCGCATCCATGACCACGGCGTTCTTCCCGCCCACCGAGCATCAGATGAGCGAGCTTTCCGGCATCAAGTTCTGGGCCAGCGTCTGCTCGTTCTACGGCCAGGAGTGCAACCAGACCAAGATCATCCTTTCCAACAAGGCCGCTGCCGAGGACAAAGGCGCCGAGTTCCACTTTGGCACTACCGCCGAGTACGTCATCATGGAGAACGGCGCGGTCGCGGGCCTCGTGGCGAAGGACGACAGCGGCTACATCAAGGTGAACAGCAAGGCCGTCGTCATCGCCTGCGGCGGCATGGGCGGCAGTCCCGAGATGATGGCCTACTTCATGCCCGACATGGCCCAGGCCCTTGCCGGCAACGACGCGCTGACCTCCATGTCGGCCAACGACGGCCGCGGCGTGCAGATGGCCTACTGGGCCGGCGCGCACCTGGAGACGACCCCGGTGGCCGGCATGAACATGAAGGGCCTGGCTGTGCCCGGCAAGATGAACTGCCTGCCCCAGGCCGTATGGATCGATGAGTCTGGTAAGCGCTTCGCCAACGAGTACTATCCTACCAGCGAGCAGCGCGGCTATCAGACGGTGTTCATGAGCCGCAAGACCAAGTACGCCGTGGTGGACAACAACTTCACCGACTACCGCCAGTACACCCTGCCCCAGCACGCCGGCTTTACCGCCAACGAGGAGAACATCTCCTCCCTGCGCGAGTCCCTGGACACCGCCTATGCCAAGTTCAAGGGCACCTACGAAGAGCCCGAGCAGACCGAGGAAGAAGGCCCGGGCGGCCACGGCCCCATGACCCAAGTGGAGTGGATCGCCGACGACACCCTCGAGGGCCTCGCGTCCCAGATGGGCCTTTCTGGCGACGCCGTCACCGAGTTCGTCGCTCAGATGGAGCGTTGGAACGGCTACTGCGACGCTGGCGTGGACGAGGAGTTTGGCCGTGCGAAGGAAGTGCTCTTCCCGGTGAAGGACGGCCCCTTCTACGCCTGCACCTTCGACCCGGTGCTCGGCGAGACCATGGTCACCATGGGCGGCATCATCACCGACGGCGAACAGAACGCGCTGGACGCCAACTACGAGCCCATCCCCGGCCTGTATGTGTCGGGCAACGACTGCGGCCGCCGCTTCGGCACCGAATACGTGACCCCCATTCCCGGCTGCTCGCTCGCTTTCGCGCTGGTGCTCGGCCGCGAGTGCGGCAAGTCCGTGGCGAAGTTCCTCGGCTAGTAATGTCAGCAGGTCGGAGCGCCGCCGACATCGGCCGCGCTCCGACCCATCTGAAACGCCATTCCCGCTGCGGGGCCTTCTCCCTCCCGGCTGCCGCAGATCATCAATAAAGCCCCCGGCCGCTCCCTCCCCGGCCGGGGGCTTTTCGTCTGCGAAAAGAATGCCCGGCTCCCGGCCGGGCATCGTCGCCTTCGTTGCATGCGGCGAATCTGGTGCTCCTACTCCTCCCGCAGCCACAGGCCCGTCTTGCCGCCGTCCTTCTTCAGCAGGCGCACCTCGCTGATCTCCATACCGCGATCCACCGCCTTGCACATGTCGTACACAGTGAGGCAGGCCACGGAAGCAGCCGTCAGCGCCTCCATCTCGATGCCGGTCTTGCCGGTCACGCCGCAGGTGCACGTCACGTGAATGCCCACACGGCCGTCGGCGCGCTCGCCCTCGCGCACCGGCGCGCACTCCACCTTGGCCTTCGTGATGTTCAGCGGATGGCACATGGGGATGAGATCGCTCGTCTTCTTCGCGGCCATCACCCCGGCTACGCGCGCGCAGGCCAGTACATCGCCCTTAGCCGCCCTGCCCTCCACAATGAGCGCCAGCGTTTCCGGCTTCATGGAGATGAAGCCCTCGGCCACGGCCACGCGCTCGGTGTCGGCCTTCTGCGAGACGTCCACCATCCGCACATCACCGTTCTCGTCGATATGGGTCAGCTCGCTCATTTATCCTCCTATTTGACTCATCTTGCGGTCAGTGCCCACCTTGTCGTGGTGCTCGTCGGGCTTGGCGCCCAGGGCGCGCAGAAGCACGGCGCGCACGGCCCCGTCGTCGCCGGCCCGCAGGGCGGCCCGCACATCGTACTCCGTATCGGAGAACAGGCAGGGGCGCACCTTGCCATCGGCAGTCACCCGCAGGCGGTTGCACTCGCTGCAGAAGTGGCGCGACAGGGGGCTGATGAACCCCACGCTGCCTCGGGCTCCGGGAAACTCGAAGTAGCGGGCCGGCCCCCAGCCAAGGGGCTTGGCGGCCCCGGCGGCCCGCAGCGAGGGCAGCCCCGCCGCCACGGCCCGGCGGTTGATGGCCTGGAACAGCTCCTCAGAGGGAATGACGTCGCCCTTCCCCCACCCGGTCCCGGCATCCTCGCTCGTGTCTCCCACGGGCATGTACTCGATGAAGCGCACATGGAGGGGCCGGTCGATGGACAGCTTGGCGAAGGCGAGGAAGTCCTGTTCGAGGCTGCGCACGGCCACGGCGTTCACCTTCACAGGGTTGAGCCCGGCCGCGAGCGCGGCATCGATGCCGGCGAGCGTATCCTCAAGCCGTCCCACCCGAGTGATGGTGCGGAACTGGTCGGGATCCAGCGTGTCCAGGGAGATGTTCACCCGCGACAGGCCCGCGGCCCGCAAATCGTCGATCATGGCCGGTAGGAGCACCCCGTTAGTGGTCATGGACACGTTCTCGATTCCGGGGATATCGGTGATGGCGTCCACCAGATCGACCACGCCCTTGCGCACGAGCGGCTCGCCGCCCGTGAGGCGCACGCTCCTGATGCCGAGGCCGGCGGCCACCCGCACCAAGCGCTCGATCTCCTCGATACGCAGGATCTCGTCGTGGCCCATGGAGCACACGCCGTCGGCGGGCATGCAGTACACGCAGCGGAAATTGCACCGATCCGTCAGCGAGATGCGCAGATAATCGATCACGCGCCCATGCGAATCTTTCAAGGCTCCCCCTTGCTTCGTCTCTCGGAAGCCATTATACACAAGCGCGAATAAACCGCCAAGCGCCGACGGGCCGCGCCGCTACTCCCCCGCCGTCGCCTCGTCCACGAGGCGGATCAGCTCCTGATGGGAGTGCACCCCCAGCTTCCCGTAGATGTTGCGGGTATGGGTGCGCACGGTGTTCCACGAGATGGAGAGCTTGCTGGCGGTGGTGGAGGAGTTGTAGCCCATGGCCAGGCAGCGCAGCACATCGGTCTCGCGGGGCGAGAGTTGGTAGGCTGTCGCCAGCTGGTCGATGGCCACGCCGAAGCGCCCCTTGCGCACCGGCTCGCCCTCCGCAGAGCCGTCGGTCTCGTCGCCGGCGGCCAGATCCTGACGCAACAAGTCGCCGAGCGAGGGCGCGCCCTCCTCGGCCGGGGCGAACAGCCGGTCGAACTCGCGTTCCGAGAAGATGATGAAGGCACAGGCGAGCACCACGAGCGCCATGATCATGTAGGCGAATGACTCGCCGATGGCCCCGAACAGGGAGCCGAGCGCCTGCACGCCGAACAGCCACCCCAAACCGCTGCCGAGCAGATAGGCCCCGTAGCCGTAGCCGAACACGATCACTGCGGAGATGCGCCGCTGATACACGATGAAGGCGAGCGTGCACCACAAAAACAGCTCGAATACCACACTCGCCAGCGACACAACCTGGGCGAGCACCGTGTGCAGCACCGACACGAGCGGCAGGCAGGCCACGAGCGCCACCGAGGCCACCATCACGATGGAATAGGCCTTGCCGAAGTTGAGCTTATCGCCTTCGGTGCCGACGGCCACGCATGCCAGGGCCGCGGCCAAGAGCATCCGCACCACCATGACGAGGCGCGATCCGTTCAGCGTGGTGCCGATGGGAGACACGGCCACCACCGATGCGTACACCGACGACACGATGCACGAGAACACGAACACCACGGCCAGAAGCTTCCAGAACGACCGCGGGAGCGCAGACCGCGTGACAACGCGGCCGCTTACGGGAACAGTCTCATCGCTGTAGCGGGAAAGCGAGGCCATGCAGCCTGCCAACAAGGGCAGCCCCACAAAGGCCACGATGCCGGCCAAGGCCGGGCCTCCCGACACCGGCCCCCAGGAAGGCGACCCTACGACGACGAAGAAGGCGCAGGCCACGAGCACCTGGGAGAAAGCAACGTAGGCAATCACCTGGCGCGGCGGTAACGCGCCGTAGAGCTGGGCGCAGCGCAGGGCGATGACGCCCAGACCCGCGCCGAGGCAGAATCCCCCGACGCGGAAGAGCGCATAGATAGCCTCCGCCGGGAGGTACGCCGTCAGATAGTAGGGGCCGATGGCGATGACGAGGGCGTTGCCCGCCGCAGCCAGCACGCCGGCCGCAATCGCCGTCCGTGGCCGGCGAAGCGCCTCCCGTACCCGGGGAGCCGCGAACGTGGCAGCCAGAAGAACCACCCCCGCCGCCAGCGAGGCGTAGATGTACAGCGATGACAGGTTCGCCCCGTCCACCTCAGTGTCCGACAGCCACGCCGTCCCCGAGCTGGCAATGCAGATGGATGCGAGCCACGCGCCCAGCGACAGGTACGGCAGCGCCGGCCACGCCTTCACGAGCTTCGCCAGAAACGTCCGCGTCGCGGTCATGTCCCTCCCCCTCAACGGGGGAAGCGCTCCGCACATCGCGGAGCGCTTCCCGTCATTGTCGTCCGGCTACGATACCACATCCAACTCGTCAGAGAAGGCGGCCGCAGATCGAACGGACGCAGCCTCCTCACGCCGGTCGACGAGAGCCCGCCCCACGCGGGTAAGCCCGTAGGCGACGAACACCACCGAGTACACCGCCACCGATGCCGAGGAGGCCGCGCCGCCGTGCAGGGCCGAGGGCAGGAGCATCAGCAGCAGGTGCACGTACACGAGGGCGAAGAAGGGGTAGGCCAGCTTCTGCACCCGCTTCCACGTGTCAGTGCGCATGCGCTTCTTCACGAAGGCGAACGACGTCACGCCGAGTACCACGAGCAAGACGAGCAGCACCACAGCCAGGGCGAAGGAGGCCACCACGTTGCCACTCACCGCACCGGAGCCCAGAAGGCGCGGCAGATAGCTTTCCAGGTACACCGCCATGTGCCCGAGCGAGAGGAACCACGCCACGATGGACAGCTCGCTGCGCACCGGCTTGAGCCACCTGTAGGCGCGCCCCTCCCGGGACAGGCAGCCGATGAACATGACCACGGTGAACAGCGCGAGTGCCAGCTCGCACTTCTGCACGAGCACGAACAGCGGGCTCCATACCGCACGCGGCAGCCCGAAGAACACGCCGTACACGTACAGCACGTCCATAGCGATGGCCGCCAGATAGAAGGCCAGCGGGCAGGCCTTCAGGGGGTTGCGCAGCGCGAAGCACGCTGCCACCGACGCGGCAAGAATGAGGGCGAAATCCATGGTACTACCTTTCTCCCAGACGCTGCTCGAGCTCCACGGCCATGGAGTCCAGAAGGGCGGCGTCCTCCTGGAAGAAGCCCTTGGACACCTTCAGCACCCCGCGGTAGAAGCGCGTCTCCAGAAGCAGCAGGGCCAGCTCCTGGAACCTGTCGAACCACGACAGGATGTGGTCGGCCAGAAACGCCCGGGAGAGGCGCACCTGGCGCAGGGCCTCGGCATCGTCGCCGGCCTTAAGCGCCGCCGCGATGCGGTCGGAGACGACCACGAGGAACTCGCACATGAACGACAGATGGTCGTGGGGGAAGTCGTAGCCCTCGGCCTTGGCCACGTGGTTGGCCTTGTACAGCTGGAACACCTCGTGGTAGGCGTCCTGGAACATGAGCCCCTCGTCGCTCGTGTGCACGCTCTCGTAGGGCACCGCGTAGCGGCCCTTCCACGACGAGGTGCCGGCGAACGCGCTCGTGAAGTCCACGGCCAGCTCCTGGCGGGTGCCGGAATTGCGCTTGCGCAGGTAACGGCTCATGTCGTTCAGCCCATCGGCGAACAGCTCGTTCACATCGGCGTACTCCGACCAGTCGGTCTCGGCGATGTTCTCGATCTGCTCGGCGGAAAGCGGGCGGAAGTAGATGGCCGCCAGCATATCGTAGAAGGCAGCCCGCCCCCGGCAGGCCGCGATCATCTCCTCGGTGATATCGGCATCGGGCGCCTGCCCGTCCCTCAACTGCTCCTCCATCGGTCCCTCTCCTCACGTCGTCGGTTGCTCCCATTATAGCTGTAGCGCAAAGACGCCGTCCTCGCCCGGCCCGGCTGCGCCCGAGACGCGCAAGGGCGATCAAGGGCGGCGTCTTTGCCCTGCACAGAGGGCTGCAGATCGCGGCTGCGGCGCCTGTCCGCGCCCCGAGGGGCCCCGGCCGCCGGGTCGGGAGGGAGCGGCGGCCGGGAAGCCTGGGAAAGTGAGGGGCGCCCGCAGGCTGGGCGCGGCGCACCCCTCGCGCGGTAGGCGGGCTACTGCTTCTCGTAGCGGGTGACCTCCACGGGCTCATCCTGCCACTTGGCGGTCTTCTCCGAGAGGATGTAGACCGTCGTGGGGGAAAGGCTCGCGGGATCCCACAGGTAGTGGGCATTCTCGCCGGCGGCGGCAACGGCCTTGGAGGCCGCGCTCTCCGGGTCGTCCAAATCGCCGAAGACGCGGGCGCCGCAGCAGCAGTTGTGAACGCAGGCCGGCTCCCAGTTCTCGTCGTTGCGACGCTGATAGCACAGCGTGCACTTCTCGATGGTATTGGTCTTCGGGTCCATGTGGCGCACGCCGTAGGGGCAGCCCTTGAGGCAGCTCTCGCAGCCGATGCAGTCCTCGGTGTTCACGAGCACCACGCCGGTCTCCTCGTCGCGGTAGGAGGCGCCGGTGGGGCACACCTCGATGCAGCCGGGGTTCTCGCACTGCTGGCACTGCATGGGCAGCCAGTACATCTCGATGTCCGGGAAGGTACCCACAGGCCCCACGGCGGACACGTGGTTGCGCACCACGCCCAGGCCCATCTGATTCTCGTGCTTGCAGGCGGCCACGCAGGAGTCGCAGCCCGAGCAGCGGTCCAAATCGATGACAAGCGTATTTTTCATTAGAACACATCCTTCGTCTGGGCTTCAGCGAGCATTTCGGCGGTCGGCATGAAGGGCTCGAACTCCTCGGCCTCCACCCAGATGTTCTCCGGGCGGGTGGACTTCTCGATCTTCACCGTGAAGCCGCGGTTGGTATAGGAGCCGTAGACCTCGTTGAAGGGGGCGTCGTTCTTGGTGAGCACGTTCACGTTGCACTCGCGCCAGCCGCCGGTGGGGTTGGTCTGGGAGGCGTCGTAGCACTCGGGGTTCCAGAAGCGCTCCATCCACACGGTCTTGGGGTGGACGCCCTCGGTCAGGTAGGCACGGGCGTGCACCTCGCCGCGGCGGCTCGTCACCTTCACCCAATCCATGTGCTCGATGCCCAGCTCCTTGGCGCTGGCCGGGTTGATGCGGATCTCGGCGCAGGGGAACAGCTCGCGACTGAACGGCGCATGGCGCATGGTGCCGTGGTGGAAGTAGGGCACGCGTCCGCTCGTCAGCACGAAGGGGTACTCGGCGTCGTAGCCCGGCATGCCCTCGTACGGGCTCTCCACCGGCTCGATGGGCACGCAGATGGGGCTGTAGTCCTCGCAGGCCTCCTGGGGCTCGGGATAGCAGAACGGATACCCGTTGCGCGCCAGCTTCAGCAGGATCTGGCAGTAGGTCTCCACCTTGCGCGACTCGGTGCCGAAGCCCGCGGGCAGCCCGTCGTCGGCGATCTCCTCATGCTGGTTGTACTTCCAGTAGTCGGGGGTGACGTGCGGCACGTACTCGTCCACATTGGCCTGCAGCGTCTCCCAGTCGGGGGCGCCGAGCGTGTCGGCCACGCCCTGCTTGACGGCGGCCTCGGTGGGGCTGCCCAGGTAGGCCGTGCCCTCGCCGAGCTCCAGGCCGCCGGGAATGTGGCCGCCCCACAGCTCGCGGCACTTCTCCACCACCTGGGCGGCCGGGATGGAGTGGGACACGGTCTCGCCGATGTGCACGCACTCGTTCTGCAGCCACTGGGTATCCAGCTGGCTCATGTTCACCATGGGCTCCTCCAGCCACTCGCGCAGCGGGAAGACCAAATCGCACGCCTCGATGTGGAAGGAGGTGAGGTGCGGGTACTGGCCGATGATGTAATCCACCTCGGGGAACACCTCGTACCAGGACTTCGCGTTGCCGAGCATGGCCAGCTTGTTGCCGGACATGTCGAACCACACGCGGGGCTTGTAGGGCTCGCCGGTGGCGATGGCGTTGCGCACCGTGGGAATGTGGGAGTGGCACCAGGCGTAGAGGCCCTTGTGGTCCTTCATGCCCAGGCGGTCCTGCAGCAGCTTGTTCAGGGTCTTCTGGGAATCGGGCATGACCTTGCCCAGCTCCTTGATGCGCGCCTCGTTCTCGGCGTCGGACATGCCGATGACCGCGCCCACGCCGTACATATCGGAGAACATGCCGTCGAAGCCGTTGTTGTAGGTGAGCGGGCGCGTCGGCGCGGCAACCTCGCCGGTGGGGCCGAACACACCGGAGGCCTTCTTGGTCATGGTGACGCCGGGCTTGTTGATGCGGCCCATGATGGAGTCCAGGCCCATGCAGCCCAGCGGCACCTGGGAGGCCGACTCGGTCATGTCGGAGGCCACGCCGTTGGCGATGCCGCCGTTGTTCTCCACGTACAGCTTGATGGCCGCCTCGATCTTGTCAGCCTGGAGCCAGCACTCCTCGGCGGTCTTCTCGAGCGTCCAGGGCTCGGCCTCCTCCTTGTAGATCTGGCCGGCCGTCTTGTACTGCTTGCCGTTGAACTCGCCGGCCCAGAAGACCTCCGGATCCACCGTCGCGTCGGCCGGAGCGGAGTACTCGAAGGGAGCCACGGCGTTCGTCTTCAGATCGAAGCACACATAGGCCGGGGTGTTCTCGGGCGTAGTCTGCTGGAAGTCGGGGAACAGCTCCTGGGCCTTCACCGGCAGCTTGGTATCGGGGTCGATGAGGAAGGGCAGGTTCGTCCAGTACTTCGTGAACTCCTCGTCGTAGAGCTTGTTCTCGAAGATGTAGCGGAACCACGAGAGCAGCAGCTTCGTATCGGTGCCGGGACGCACGGGCAGCCACACGTCGGCCTTCACGGCGTCGGGCGAGAAGTTCGGGTCCACGACCACGGTCTTCACGCCGGCGGCGCGCAGCTCCGCCATGCCGCGGCCCGACTCGGCCGTCTCGGACACCGAGGGCTGGGCGCCCCAGATGACGACGACCTCGGTCTTGTTGTCAGTTACCTTGAAGATCTCCTGCACGGCGTTGTCGGCAATGGACTGGTCGTCGCCGCCGTAGAAGAGCTTCGACATGGACCAGCGGGGCAGGTAGCACTGGGCGCAGCCCGGCTCGAACACCGTGGGGCTGCCGAAGGCCATGGGCAGCGTCATGGCCTCCATGAACGAGTAGGACCCGCCGCCGCCCACGCTGGCGAAGAAGGCGTAGTTGCCGTACTGGTCGATGGCCTCCTTGATATGGGTGGCCGCCTCGGTGATGGCCTCGTCCCAAGAGATGACCTCCCATTTGTTCTCGCCGCGCTCGCCGGCTCGGCGCAGCGGGTGCAGGATGCGGCGGGGGCTGTACATGGTGTGCAGCTGGTTCAGGCCCTTGATGCAGAGCGAGCCGCGCGAGACCGGGGCCTCGGGATCGCCCTCGAGCTTCACCACCACGCCGTCCTTCATGTAGGCGATGGCCGGGCACATCTGAATGCAGCCGTGGCAGCTCGTGCGAACGCGCGTGAGCCCCTCGGTGCTCGATACCACATCGCCGGTGCCGGCGAGCCCCTCCTCGGGGGCCGCGTCCTGCATGCAGCCGGCCATGGAGGCGCCCACAGCCGCCGCCGCGCCCGCCAGCGCGGACACCTTGACGAAGCTGCGCCGTGTCAAGCTGGTCTTTGACATAGAATTTCCTCTCCTCTTACGTTGCTTGCTATGCTTGTCCGTCTACCTTTAGTTCTTCCAGAAACTCCCTTCCCTCCTCGGTCAACGTCCAACCGTCTTTCCAAACCAGAGCGCCTGCGCGCTCGAGCTTGTCCACGAAAACTGAGGGCTGCATCGTCTCCGGCCGCCCGTCGATGACGGTCTGCAGCGTGGGACGCCCGTCCAGAAATGCCTCTATGTCGCGGTAGGGCCGCGCCTCGGCGGCCACGTATTCCAAAAGCTCGCGGTAAGTGTCCGCCCGGCCGGGATCCAGGCCCAGCAGATCCACCAGGCGCGCGGAGGGCTTGTTGTACTCCACAAAGTAGGCGCCCACCTCGGTGGTCTTGAAGGAGATAGCGGCCACCAGGTCGTCCACCTCGTCTTCGGTGAGGCCCTCCTTCTGCGCCGCGGTCACGGGCTCGCCGGTCTCGTCGCGCTCAATCAGCTCCAAACCGTGGGCCTTCGCGAGCGAGGTGAGCAGGTAGTATTGGTTTTGCGTGGCCAGATTGAACTGGGGCAAGGCCGCGATGAAGTCCTCAGCCTCGCGCAGCGGGCGCTCTGTCTCGCAGAAGGCGAGCGTCTTGTAGAGAATCTCGCGGTTCAGGGGATGCCGCATCACCGTGCGGTTCAGCGCCGCGAGCTTCTCCTCGAAGGTGAGTTCGTCTGCCGGGGGAAGATCCTCGGCTGCCAGGGAGGCGTCGCACACCCGGGCAGCGTCCTGCTCGCCCACGCCGTTGAAATCAGGTTCCCGCACCGCGGGGTTCGCATCGGAATAATCAGTCATGGCGTACTTCGCATCCGCTCGGATGCGATCCTCCTCCCCCGTAGATCATGCTCCTCCGCGTCGCATGCCGTCCCCCGCAGGGGCGCTTCATCGCTCCGGGCCGCAACGCTTACCGTGCCCCAATATAACGATGCGGGCAGCCGCTCGACCACCCGCATACTGTCTGAAATTGAGGCTAATTAGGAGGAAATTTCTCACGCAGTATGAGTGAGTGACAGAATCTACCTGGGAAAAGAGCAAAACCCTAGCGCGTCACGAGATACACTTTGTCCGGCGGGATGCGCACCCACAGCTCTTCGCCCACCTCTGGCAGCGGCACCGTCCCCTCGCGCTTGCTCACGCGCCAGAACAGGTGCTGATGCAAGTAGCTCATCTCGTTGTCGTCGAAGGCCGCGGGCCGCTCGGCGTTCCCTGCCTCCCGATCCAGAAAGCCCAGCAGCACCGTGCGCTCGAAGCGGGAATCGCTTGTGCGGTCCACCCGCACCCGGTAGCAGTTCTCGCCTGGACCTTCCGCCCGCTCTACGGCAAAGGCCCGCACGCCCAAGCAGATGGCCCCCTCCGGCACCGGGGCCACAGTTCCCACCGTAATGCCCCAGCGCGGCAAGAACACCGCGTGCTCGCCTGCGAGCACGGCCGGCGTGGCGTTCTTGCAGCCGGACAGCTTCAGCCCCGCCACCGACTGGGGACGGTTCACGAGACCGTCGGCGGGACCCATCTCCATGATGCGCCCCGCCTCTACCACGGCAATGCGGTCGCAGAAGCGCAGCGCCTCGTCGATATCGTGGCTCACGTACAGGATGGTGCCCCCATAGGCCTCGAACAGGCTCACGAGGCTCTGCTCGAGCACGCCTTTCAAATGAGCATCCAAGGCGCTGAAGGGCTCGTCCAGCATGAGAATGCCGGGCCGGGCCGCGAGCATCCGAGCCAGGGCCACGCGCTGCTGCTGCCCACCGGAGAGCTGGGAGGGGTAGCGCTGACCGAAGCCCCGTAGGCCGAAGCGCGCAAGTTCCTCGGAGATGATGCGGGCCCGCTCGTCACGCCCCACCTCGCGCCCGATGCCCGCGCCGATGTTCTCAGCCACGGTCAAGTTCGGGAACAGCATATAGTTCTGGAACAGAAGCGCCGTCTTGCGCTGCTGGGGCGTCAGGTTGATTCGGGCCTCCGAATCGAAGAACACGCGATCGTTCACGACGATGCGCCCCTCGTCCGGTGTCTCGATGCCCGCGATGCAACGCAGCGTCAGGCTCTTGCCGCAGCCCGACGCCCCCAGAAAGCCCAGGGTCTCGTCCCCCGCCTCGAAGGCCACGTCCAGCGTGAACGAGCCGTAGCTCTTCCGAATAGCCACCGATAGGCTCATCGCTCCCCTCCTTCTGCACTCCGTCGGCCGCCCCCGCGCCGGCCCTGGCGCCGCGGCTTGGGCGAGCGTCCATCAGGGCGCGGCTGCTGGCGGTAGCGGGTCGTATGCCGGCTCCACAGATTGATGAACAGAATGACCGCGAAGCTGAACACCAAAAGCACGATGGTCCAGAACCACGTGGCCTCGGTGTTTCCGTTCATCCATTCGAAATAGATGGCGATGGGAATGGTGCGCGTCGTGCCCAGCTGGTTGCCGGCCAAAAACAGCGTGCAGCCGAACTCGCCCAAAGCCCGGGCGAAGGCGAGCACTGTGCCCGAGGCGATGGAGGACCAGGCCAGCGGCAGCATCAGCTTCATGAAGATGCGCCCGTTGGACCATCCCAGCGTGCGGGCTGCGTCCAACATGTTCGGGTCCAGGCTCTCGAAGGCCCCCCGGGCACTCCGGTACATGAGCGGGAAGGCCACCACCACAGCCGCGATAACCGTCGCCTGCCAGCTGAACACAAGCGGAAAGCCCACGTCCTGGAAGAACTGGCCGAGGGCCGTATTGCGCCCCAGGGCCATGAGCAGCAGAAAGCCGCACACCGTCGGCGGCAGCACCATGGGAATGGTGAAGATGGTGTCGAAGATGCTCTGGGCCCGCCGGGAGATGCGCAGGGTGAAATAGGCCGCCGCCAGCCCCAGGAAGAACACGAGCACGATGGCCACGCCGCAGGTCCTCAACGTCACCCACAGAGGCGAGTAGTCCATTGTCGCTAGAAACGCCCCCAGAGATTCCAGAGGCCCGGCCGCCTTGGCCACTGTCGCCTCTTCGGCGGCCACCAGGCGCGCACTGGCCATCTGGGCCGGCTGCACGGCGGCCTTCACGTCGAAGGCCTCATCAGGGCCCTCCACCGTCACGTAGAAATGGCCTTCCGTCAATTCGCGCCCGAAGGTGTAGGTGACACCTCCGACGCTCAGCGACGCATCGTGCCCGTCCCCCGGCGTCCCCGCAAACACGTACCACACGTCCTGTTCGGCGAGAGGGGCCACTCCCGCGGAGAAATTGGAATCCAACGCAGCGAGCAGCGCCTTGAGATCCTCGATCCCGTCCCCGTCATTGGCAAGGGAGAAGGCCTCGGCCATCTCGCGCGGGACGAACAGCACCGCATACTCCCTTGTGTTCACCACGGCCACGCGATCGGGGCCGCTGAGGCGATAGGTGTAGCCGTAGCTCTTCCCCTCGATATCCCGAGCCGATCCCGTGCGAGAACATTCGAAGCCCTCTACAGCGAAAGAGCACCCCTCCATGCGGGCCACGTCCCCGTCAGCCGCCACGTCCACTTCCGCGAATGCCGGCACGCCCTCGATCGGGCCCGCCGCCCCAAGAGGCCCCTCTTCACCTGTCGCGACAGTCGCTGCGTCGGCCGCCGAGCCAATCGTTCCGCCAGCCGCCTCGCCACGCGCCCCATCAGCCGTCGAGGCGGCCGCCGCGTCCGCGCCTCGGGCCATATCGCTCTCGGCCGCCCATGCCCCTCCTGTCGGTACCAGGAGAAGAAGCACGAGCAACATCGCCGCGAACCGTTGCACCATAGAACCTCTCTCAGAAAAGATGGGCGGAAAGTCTCCGCCCATCGGTGTGCCGTTTTCCACTGGCGTCCAGTGTATCGTTTTTTCGCGCCCGCGCCCAGGGACGCTCCCTAGTTCTCGGCCAGCTCAAAGCCCCATTGCTCCCAAATCTGGGCGCACTCCTCATCGGTCATGCACCAGGTGAGGAAGGCCTGGGCTGCTTCGGCGTTCTTGCTGCCAGCGCAGACGGCTCCCGGATATGTGATGGGCTTGTGGGTATCGCCCGGCACCACCGAGCAGATATCCACGCCTCCCATGCGGTACACATCAGAGGTGTACACCATGGCGATATCCACCTCACCGGACTCGGCGTACTTGCACACATCACCCACCTTGCCACCGAGGGTCACTTTGTCCTTGAGGGCATCAGAAAAGCTGCCGCCCTTGCCCGTGGCCTCAGCGCCGGTCGCACCGTCGGGCTCCCTGTAGGCGCCCACGGTGGATAGCGCCTGGCAAGCATAGTTGCCAGCCGGCACGTTCTCATCGCCCACGGCCAGGGTATAGGCACCCGCCGCGATATCGGCCAGGGTGATGTCCTTGCCCGCAAGCTCGCCGCCCTTCTTGGTCACGATGACGAGATCGTTGTTGAACATCGTCTGGCTTGTATCCTCTTGCACATAGCCCTCCTCGACGGCGGTGTCCATAGTGCCCCTCGAGGCAGTGATGAGCACGTCGGCGTACTGCCCGGCCCCAATCATCTCGACGAGAGTTCCCGACCCCTCGTACTGGGTATCGGCAAAGGTGACATTCGGATGCTGTGACGTATAGAGCTCCTGAGCCTCAGCCATGGCCTTAGTGAGCGAGTTGGCGGCGAAGATTTGAAGCTTCACCGGCTCGGCAGAGCCCTGCTCTCCCTCGCCCGTGGCCGTGGCGTTCGGCTGCTCCTGGGTCGGTTCGACATCCTTTGCCGGTTCCGGCGCCGCCTCCCCGGCGCAGCCAGCGAGCCCGAGGGCCGTCACCATCATCGTTGCCGTGAAAACGGCGAACAATCGGCGGGTCATGTTTCTCATGGGGCCTCCCTTGGTCATATTATTCTCATGCACGAATAATTCATGGTGCCATGATAGCCCTTCCCATTGCTGACCGCAAGCATCATTATTCGCCAATGAGGATAATTTTTTCCGATAGGGCCCGCGCTCGCTTGGGGCGCGGGCCCTATCGGAAAATATCGCGGAGCTACAGCGCGAAGCCCAGAGCGTCAAGAACGTACTTGGGCACCATAAAGCGCACGGTCTTCTCGGGATCCACCATCTGGCACACCTGCACGTCGGCCACAAGAGAAAGCAGCATGACCATCTCATCGGGCTTCTCCCCGGTGCGGTCGCAGATCAGATCGACCATCTCGTGCACTGCGCGATCCGCCGCGGCATCCAATGTTTCCGCCGAGGCGATCACGCCGAAATGCGTCTCGTTCTCGATGAGCGGATCGGGCACCGAAAGCTCCGGAAGCGCCGTTAGCGTCACCGTGGCATAGCCAGCCGCCTCGGCGCCCGACACGCTGATCTCGCCATCGCCCATAGCCGCGTGCATGTCTCCACAGCCGAACAGCGCTCCGTCCACGGCTACTGGGAAATACAGGGTCGCACCCGTTGTGATGGCCGTGTTATCCATGTTGCCGCCGTGACTGCCGGGTGTACCGCAGTTCACCGCCCCCGCGACCGGAGCCACTCCGATCACGCCGATCATGGGCCGCAGGGGAATGCGCAGTCGCTCGTCCCAGACGACCTCGTCGCCATCGATGGCGCACAGATGCGTGCTCCACGCCTCGAAGCGATCACCACACACGCCTTCGTCCTTGCCTGTGCAAGATGCGCTCTGCCCATCGAACTCAATAGCGTCAATGGTCACTTTCAGCGCTCCACCGGCCTTCGCCCCCTCCACGAAAATAGGACCCGTCGCTGGATTGATATGATCCCAGTCAATCTGATCGAGCTCATCTTCGGGACGCTGCACCTGATTGCCGAAGCAGTCCTTCGCGCGAATGCGCACCGTCTCGCCCGACGGCACCGTCAGGGCCGGCTCCAACGTCTTGTCAAAAGCGTAGAGTACCTTCTCATCACTCAGCTCAACCATGTTCTTCTCCTCAAAATAAAAAAGACACCTTGTACGGTGTCTCTATTCTAATACATTTCGGAGAACGCTTCTCGCAGGGCCGGGCCCGGGGGGCGATGGGAAAGCGCCCCCTGCGAGCGGAACGACCTGTCCTCCCGCGGCCTCGCGCCGCAGTACTTTCGGCGA
>NZ_JBCLQK010000004.1:0-255839 GCF_041223505.1 Adlercreutzia muris | reverse complement strand
GGGCCTCCACCAACAACATGATCGAGGGCGGGGTCAACGCCCGGCTGCGGGAGATGCTCCGGATGCACCGGGGGCTCTCGACGATCAGGCGCATCAAGGCGATCTTCTGGTGGTGCTACGTGCACACCGAGTCGCCGCTGGCGCCGGCCGAGATCCTGCGGGTCATGCCGACGGACGGCCAAGTGGACGGGCTGTTCTCGTCGGCTTCCGGCAAGCGCGAGCGGGGTGACGGGGCTCCCGAGGAATACGGGTCCGGCATCGACTGGAACGAGTTCCACATGCCAACCCGGTACAGACAGTGAATAATGCTAAGAGCACACTTTTTGAGCCTTAACCCCCTTGCATACAAGAAGAGCCGGCACACAGCCGGCTCCTGAATTTCATGGTCGGGTTGACAGGATTTGAACCTGCGGCCTCTGCGTCCCGAACGCAGCGCTCTACCAAACTGAGCCACAACCCGAAATGCTCTTCTCGCGAACAGCGAACGCTATGATACCACAGAAGTGCCGTCATGCAAGGAAAAAGTTGCGAGCGTCCGAGAACCCGACGGGCGCTCGAGCGACGGACACAATGCCGGCCCTAACGGCCGCGCTCGGCCTCCCGCTCGGCGAGGTAGGCCTTCGATACCACCTTCACCACGACGTGGCCGTCGCTCATGACATCGCCCTCGTCGTCGTAGGCCGCCACATTCCAGATGAGCTTGTAGCCGGCTCGGCGCGACGGCACGCGCTCGGCCAGGGTGGCCACCCCGCGCACGGTGCCGCTCTTGCCGCTCTTCCGATGGCGCACGCACACTTCCACCCCGAAGGGCTGCTCGCTCTGCCCGTCGCAGACCACCTCGCCACCGGCCGAGGCCACGGTTTCCAACAAGGCAATGGTAGCGCCCCCGTGCACGAAGCCGAAGGGCTGGGTGATGGCCGGCGTGATGGGCATGACCGCCTCCACCTGCTCGGTGGTAGCCGCCGTGATGACGATGCCCAGCGTATGGTTCAGCCCCGTGGCCTCCCGCTTGCGGGCCACCTCGGCGGCCCTACCGGTCAGCAGCGTCGCCTCCATCAGCGGCCTCCTTTCCCGGAAGACCGCTCTCAGCCGCCGAGTCCGACACCGGAGCCGCGGCGGCCCGGGCCCGCACTTCCTCGAGGGGCACGGGCTTGCGGGTGCGGGCCTTCTCAGGCGGAGCGAAAGCCTTCATGCGCTGGATGACGAAGGCACCCACGAGGAAGGGCAGCCAGAACACGATGCCGCGATACACCATGACCACGGCCAGCCCCGTGGCCGAATCGATGCCGAACAGGGCGAAGGCCACGGTGACCGCCGCCTCCACCACGCCGACGCCCTGGGGCACGAAGGAGATCATGGCGAAGAGCGTGGCCACCACATACCCGCAGATGAGCGCCTCGGGATGGTTGACACCGAAAGCGAAGCCCACGAGCACGAAGCAGCTCATCTCGCAGATGCTCGACAGCGTGGTCCACAGAAACGACTGCACGGTCTTCTTCGGATTCTTCGTGATGAGGTGCGCCGCGCTCGAGAAGTTGTGGATGGTGCGGGTAACGGCCTCGTCGACGGGGTCCTTCTTGAACTTCGCGAGCACCCAATCGGCCAGCTTCACGAAGGGCCTCAGCACCTTCAGCACCAGATTCGGCTTCAGGCCGCCCACGGTGATGACGAACACGAGACCGCCCACGAGCACGATGGCCACTGCCCCCACGGCCAGCCAGCCCGGCTGAAGGCCCACGGTAAGAGACAGGGCGCCGAAGGTGACGAGCATGATGATGACGAAGCCGGTATCGATGGACAGTTGCATGAGCAGAGCCGCCGTCGTGCCCTTGCCGGCCTGCATGCCGTTCTTCGCGGCCGTGGCCATAACGAGCGAGGTGCCCGCCAAATTCATGGAGGGCGCCACGGTATTCATGAAGAAGGTGCCGAACACGAGCGACAGCCCCGTACCATAGCTGATGTGGCCGTTGACAGTGTTGAAGCAGGCTTGGAAGCCGCGGCCCTGGGCCAGGTACTTGCACACCTGGGCCACCACGGCCGCGCCGATGAAGAACGGCGTGCCCTGTTTGATGGTCTCGACGAGCTTCACGAGCGAATCGCCGGAAAAGAACACGAAGGCGAGCACGATGACGACCACGACGCCGATCATGATCTTCTGCAAGTTGCCACGCACGGAGCACACCTCCCTTTCGGTTCTCTCGCGCCGCCCGCCGCGCCAGCGACGGGATCGGCCTCGCCCCGGCGCCGCGCAGTACCAAGAACCGCCCGGCCATTTTCGGGGCACCGACAGATTATAGCCCACCGAGGCCGCTTCGACGGCCCGCACCGCGGCAACGGAAGCCGACGGCCCCATCTCGCGCCACCGCTTCGGCGCCGAAAGCGGGGTTGGCGGCCGCGATGCCCGCGACGGGCAGCAGGGCTCTCTTCAAGGTCGGCACCTTCTTAGGAACGCGGCGGGCGACGGCGGCTCAAGAGGGCCAGGGCCGCGCCGCTCGCCACCACGACAACGCACGCGATCACCATGGGCACCCCCAGATCGTCGCCAGTCTGGGCGAAGGCCGCCGGGGCCGCGCCCCGAGCCGGCACCCCGACACCGGACGAGGCCCTTCCGCGACTCGAAGACGCGGCCCCGCCCTCCGCGCTCTGACCAGCGCCTGGGCTGGCGTCAGCCGTCCCGGAGCTCTCTTCGCCCGTGCCGTCGGTCGCGGCACCGCCAGACTGGTCGGACGACCCGCCGGCATTGCCAGTCGCACCGGAGGCCCCTGTGCCAGGATGGTCGCCGTGCGGCCCGTCCCCATCGGTGCCCGTGTCGCCATCGCCCCCGGGCGAAGGCTCCTCGGCTCCCGACTGGCCGGGCCGGTCGCCCGCGCTTCCCTCATCGGGATCAGCCGGGACATCAGTACCGGGCACATCGGAGGCCTTCAGATGGTTTTCCCACACCACGGGGCTCGGCTGCGCATCCAGATCCACATCCAGCCAGCGGTCGCTGTTCGCGGGCTTCTTCCGCACGTAGGTGACCGAGGCGTCCAGCGCGCCGTTGCTGCCCTCGGCCACTTCCACGGTGATGATGTAGGAGCTCTCGTCGAGCACCACGTCGGCCGGCGCCGAGCGAGTGGCGCCCGTCTGCTTCACGGCGTAGAAGAACCGCCCGGGCCCATCGAAGACCGCTCCGTCGATCAGGCGCACGCCCGCTCCCTCCGACCCGTTCGCCGCAGCGGCGCAGGGCACCGTGCCGCTGTCGATGATGGTGCCGTCCTCGGCCACTTCCCTCACGGAGAAGGTAAATTCACCGGCCGAGATGGCCTCGCCGTCCAGGAGGACGGCGCCATCGAAGCGATCGAGCACGGCCCCGTTGAAGACGTTGAGGAAGCCTTGCCCCGCCCCCGAAGTAGGTTTGGCCGGCCGACCATCGAACGCGGCGTCGCCCAGGGGCAGCACTGCCAACACCGGACTGCCGCCCGCATCGGCGGTCTGGTACACGTACAGGTAGATGCGCTTCACGCTGTCGTCGTAGGTGACGCCCTGGTAGACATAGCGGCCGCGCTCATCGCGGGTCACGCCGTCCTTGAGAGAGCCGTCAGGATTGCGCGGCACCTGCTCGGCGACGGTATAGCAGAACACCCGGCCCGCGGAGCGCTCAGTGGCCGTCTTCCCGAGCAACGCGCTGTCGAAGGCAAGCGAGCCGAAGGTCACGGCGCCCTCGGCGTTATTCTGGGCCAGAGCCGAGGCGGGCATCGGCTGATCGTTCTCGGGATAGTACGTCAGATCGCCATGGGCCACGAGCTCGTACTTCTCGGCTTCCGAGAGGGTTGCGGAGCGCAGCTGTCGCGGCAGATTCGACCCCGCCGGTATGGAAGCCACGCCCGCCCCCGCCAGGCGGAAGGAGAATTCTCCGGCCGCCAAGGGCCGGCCTTCCAGGTACTTCATGCCGGAAATAGCGAACGAGACGGGCTCGGGTTGGCTTCCCGCGGCCGCAGCGGTCAAGGGCACCCCGAAGCGCCCCGGCAGCCCATCGGCTTCCTCGGCGAAGGCCACGGGGGCCGCCATCAGTCCGACAACGCTTACCATGAGAGCCGCCAAGATCCAAGCCGCTGTGCGCCGCCACCGGCCCGTCGGCCTCTCCCCGTTCCCCACCATGGCGATCACCCGCCCTTTCTCGCTCAGAACGCGTGGCAATCAGGGATCCACGCCCTCTTAGCATAGGGGCTGGCCCGCGCCCGCCGCCGAGGGAACGGGCTTTGTTCGCGGTCCGTCATCCCCCCGTAAGTGGCAGGTGACCCGCATCGCAACGAGCGCGCAATGCGGGTCACCACGCTATGATGGGCGCAACCTAGCCGACGAATTCCATGAGATCGCTGCGCAAAAGCCAATCGCGCTCGGCCGCCCCCGCCTCGTCGGCTCCCGTATCCAGGAAGAGGAAGCCGTAGAATCCCACGGTCTCGGGGTCGAAGCGGTGGTAGGACAGCACATGGGAGCAGCGGGCCAGCAGGGCGTCGTGGTCGAAGGGAGCCGCCAGGTCGGCCTCGGGCGCCGGGTTCAGCAGCGACATGGAGAACACGCGGCCGGGATGGGCCCCGTACAGAGCGGCCAGATCCACCTTCTCGTTTTCCAGGAACGCCTCGTAGGTGCGCAGGCCCACGCCGAAGTAGGCCACATCGGTGCCGCCGAGACCAGCAAAGCGCAGGGGGTTGAACTCGATGGGGGCGATAACGTCGCCGTCCACCCGCACCTCCACGTGCACGGGAATGTTGCGGGCGCCCACGATGGCGTTCACGGCCCCAAGCCATGCCAAAAAGCGGGGCCCCATCTCGTTCACGATGGCCTCGTCGGTGAGGTACATGCGATCGGAGGTGTCCTCAGGTCCGGCGAAATCGTGGCGCAGGACGTTCAGCAGATGCGGCGCGCCCTCCTCGTCGAAATAGCAGTCCAGGGCGTATTCCACGCCGCCAATGAAGCCCTCGATAATGTATACATCGCCGCCCACCACGCTTTCCGGGTAGCGCTCGTGCCAGCCGTCCTCGCGCCGGGCGATGTCGGCCACGGCACAGGCCCAATCGTCGGGCTCCTCGATCACATAGACCCCCATAGAGCAGAAACCCACCGAGGGCTTCAGCACCACGGGCAGGGGCAGATCGTCCACGTTCACGGCATCCAGCTCGTCGCGGGTCGCTGTGGCATAGAACAGACCCGGGTTCAGCGCGGCCAGCTTCTCGCGCATGAGCGCCTTGTCCTTGAACAGCGCAATGGCCTCGGTGAGCCCCGGATTATCCACATGATCCATGATCCATGCCAGGGCGTTCTCGGAATTGGTGTACACCCGCTCCCCCGCCTCCAGGCGCCGGACGGCCTCGGCATCGTCCACCAGGTTCAGCGACCGCACATCGGCCAGCGACCGCGAGAAATCGTTGGCGAGCACTGGATGCTGCGATTCCTCGATGTAGTCAAGCAGGGGTGCCGAGGCGTAGGGGGCATCGATGATGATCATGGAAACTCCTTTGAAGCGAGGTCGCCACGGCGACCTTCAAGCGAATGCGCAGACCCCATTATAGCCGCCAGCGGCACCTAGCGGGAAACCAGAGCCCGCAGAGAAGCCCCACCGATCTCACATGGCAAGGGCCATGCCTTGCCGCCGCGTCGGCCCCGTACCCCTGCGGAGCACCCGCCTTCGGCTCCGAAAACGGGAAACGCGCCCCCCTGGGAGGATGGGGGCGCGTTTCTCGCAAAGGGAGGGAATAGCACTGTGCAACGTCGCACCGGAGGCGACGCGAGCCTGCGTCAGGAGCCGGCATTCCCGGCCGACCCTGCAAGATCGGCCGGAACGCTGCGACTTACAGGCTGGCGACGTACTTGCCGGTGACGTAGCCCTGGGTGTGGGCGCGGCCCAGCGAGAGGCCCGGCATGTACATGGAGTAGTCCACGCCGCCGTAGAAGTTGCCGGCAGTATTGCCGATGGCGAACAGACCCGGGATGGGCTCGCCGGTCTCAGCGGCCAGCACCTCCATGTTCGGGCCCACGTTCACGCCGGACACAACGGCGGATACGCGCACGTGACGGTGGATGCCATAGAAGGGCGGCGTGTCAATGGCCGTGAGCCACTTGCCCTCCTTGCCAAAGTCCAGGTCCTTGCCGGCGGCGACGCACTCGTTGTAGCGCTCGACGCTCTTCACGAAGGCAGCGGTGTCGGTGATGCCGAGCTTGCTGGCGAGCTCCTCCAGGGTGTCGGCCTTGTAGGTGCCGATCTGGTCCTCGAAGACGCCGACCTTCTCCACGTCCTCCTCGGGCATGTAGACCTTGATGGCCTCGGGATCGAACAGCTTGCCCGGCCATTCGGCAGCGGCGGTCATGTAGTTGCTGTCGAAGGTCTGGTTGTAGTCGCCCTGGTCGGCCTCGCTGCGCAGGAAGTTGTTCATGAGGGACATGCCCAGCGTCTCGTCGCAGAAGCGGGTACCGTCGGTCTTCACGGCCAGGAAGGGCATGTCGGCCATGGAGCCCGGGCCGCCGTCGAAGTCGTGGAGCATCTTGGTGTGGGTGATGTCCTCGATGGCGCCGCCGGCCCACACGGCCATCTTGTGGCCGTCGCCGGTCTTGTTCATCTGCTTGCGACCGAGGTTGGCCAAATCGGGCAGGTAGTAGGCCATCATGTCGTCGTCGTTCTGGTAGTCGCCCGTGGCCAGGATAACGCCCTTGGAAGCGTTGAACTGCACGATGCCGTCGGGGCCCTCGGCGATGACGCCGGTCACGCCGGCCGCGTCGCCCACGAGCTGCTTGGCCTCGGTATTGTAGAAGATCTCGACGCCCTGCGCCGCTGCGT
Organism: Adlercreutzia muris; assembly: GCF_041223505.1. NCBI lineage: Bacteria > Bacillati > Actinomycetota > Coriobacteriia > Eggerthellales > Eggerthellaceae > Adlercreutzia > Adlercreutzia muris. The sequence continues at coordinate 249,028 of NZ_JBCLQK010000004.1, read as the reverse complement.
AGTCGGCGAGCACCTGCATGCCGTCGCCGGTGTTGTAGGGCTTCGGGCCGAAGTCGATGGACAGGTAGTCCACAGGATAGCCGTTCACTTCCTTGATGGCGGCGGTCCACTTCATGGTGGTGTCGGACACCTGGGCGCCCTCGGCGGTGGCCAGGTCGAGCATCCACTTGACAGCCTCGCCGGAGTTCTTGGCCCACAGCTCCACCTGCTCGCGCTTGCCGCGGTACTGGTGGTCCTTCAGCAGGCGGGACACCACGGCCTCCACGCCGGCCTCATCGGAGGTGTCCAGCAGAATACCCGTGGCGGTGTTGCCCTGGGAGATGGCCGTGGCCTCCTTCTGGATGAGGGCCACGGTGGCACCGGCCTCGCGGGCGGTGATGGCCGCGGGTACGCCAGCGGCACCGGCGCCCACGATCACGATATCGAAGTCCTTGGTGTCGGCGACATCGGTAATGGGCTCGGGGGCGGCCAAAAAGCTCGGCAGGCCCTCGCGGGTATGGCCGGCCACCGTGGTGGTGCCGGTCGTCGCCGTCTCGGTGGCAGCGGCGCCGGCCTCGTTGCCAGCCGGGGAGCAGGCGCCCAGCAGGGCGGCCCCACCGAGGCCCGCGGCGGCCAGGCCGCCGATCTTGAACATTCCATGCATAAACGGGAGGAAGCATGACCATGGCCAATCGAGATCGTCGGGAATACGCCCCCGGGTGCCCCGACACCCCAAAAACAGCGATGCCCATCACCGGGGAAGACGGCGCCGAGACCGCCGAGCCGTGGCACTTCGGCCTTTCCGCCCTGCTGAAATTCAAGCTCCCCCGCGTGCCCCTGTTCTTCCTTGGCATCGGCGTATACCGCGCCTGGATCGAAATCGCCTTCGTCGGTTCTTTCGTCAATTTCCCCTCCCTGCCCCTGCCCATGCGAGAGTGGTTCGACACCACGGCCGTCTTCGTCATGCTCCTCTGCGTCCTGCTCGCCCGCCGTATCGGCCCCTTCTATCGCCGTCGCAGCGTCTTCGTGCTGTGCGGCACCACCATGGTGGCTTCCACAGCCATGCTCTTCGCCACTATTCTGGCTCCGGCCGTTGCGCCCTTGCTCGGCATGCCGGCCGCCGTGCTCGGGGGCATCGGGCTCGGCCTCATCATCCTTATTTGGAGCGAGGTCTACGGTTGCCTGAACCCGCTGCGCGTGACCCTGTACTACGCGGCCTCCATGATCGCCGGTGCCCTCATCGTCTACGTGTTCATGGGATTCCGCATGGAATGGCTCGCCGTGTTCGCGAGCATCCTGCCCCTTGCCTCCCTCATCTTTGCCCGTCGGGCCATGGACGAGGTGCCCGCCGCCGAGCGCCCGGCCCCCGCGGACGTGAAGTTCAAGGCTCCCTGGAAGATATTCCTGCTCATGGCCTTGTACGCCTTCGCCTACGGCATCATCGAGACGCGCGCCTATTCCGGCAGCTTCGGACCCCACTCCTCGCCGGGCTGCCTCATCGTGGCCCTCATCATCTTCTTGGGAGTGGCCCTGCGCCGGGAGCGCTTCGACTTCAACTCCATCGTGCGCATCGCCCTGCCGCTCATGATCGTGGCCTTCTGGATGGTGCCGGCCTTGGGCATCGAGGCTTACGCTCTCAGCGGACCGGCTGCCGTGGGCGGCTACACAGCCGTATCGGTGCTCATCATGACCTTGTGCAGCAACATGTGCTACCGCTACGGCGTATCGGCCATCTGGCTCTTCGGCATCGAGCGGTCGGTGCGGCTCGCGTTCATGATCCTCGGCCGGGGCATCGCCTATGTGGGCCTGACGGCGCACCTCGGCGCCATCGATGGGGCCGCCCTGGTGTCGGGCTTCGCCGTGACCGCCGTGCTGCTGGCCACCTTGCTGCTATTCCGCCAGAAGGAGATTACGGGCAACTGGGGCGCGAACCTACTGACGGGCCGCAGCAAGAGCCCCGAGGAGCTGCACCGCGAGCGCATTGCGGCCCAGTGCGCCGCGGTGGCAAACCGCTATCGCCTGACGGGCCGTGAGACCGAGATTCTGAACCTGCTGGCCCAGCGCAAGACCGTGGGCATGATCGAGCGGGAGCTGTTCATCGCCAACGGCACCGCCAAGGCCCACGTGCGCCACATCTACCAGAAGCTGGACATCCACTCCCGCGAGGAGCTGTTCGCCCTCATCGATCCCGGCGAAGTGGACCCCCTCGAGGGCAAGTAGACCCGGCAGCTGCTCGGGGCCGCCCCACGGGTCGCGCAGCGGAGCGGCTGCTCGGACCCGTCCTGCTGGCCGCCCTATTCTCCCAGGCCGTACTTCGCTCGCACCCGGGCGAGCTGGCCGAGCAACGGGTTGGCCGCCAACAGCAACGTGAGCGCCGTGGCGACCCCGTGTATGACGTTGACGGGAAGGCCCGCCCCGTAGATGGCCAACACGCTGGCCGGAGTGAGGGACGCGAGCATGAGGAAGACCGAGCTCGTGTCCAGAATGGGCCCGAGCACCAGAACCACGAAGAGGAAGCCGCCACCGGCAAGACCGAGGCGCGCCCAGCCCGAGAGCGGCACGGACAGGCGCGGCCCCACCAGACCGAAGACGAGCCCCGCGCTGCCGAAGGCCAGCATCTGGAAGGGAGTCCACGGGCCCTGGCCGAAGAGAAACCCCGAGGCGAGAGCCGCCAGAGCTCCGGCCAGAAACCCCTGGCGCGGCCCCAGGGCCATGCCCGTTATCATGACGACGGCCGCCATGGGCTTGAAGTGGGGCACCGCGGCGAAGGCAGCCCGCGAGGCCACGGCCAGGGCCACCATGACCGCCAACAGCACGATATCCCGCGCCGCGGGACGGCGGCGCTCGAACCCCACGAGGAAGGGCGCGAGGGCTGCCCCGATAATGAAGATGCTGATCAGGTAGTACGGCTTCACAGGCGCTCCCCTTCCGCCCCTTGCGCAGCCACCGACCCACAGGCAGCGATCACCTGCCCGTCGGTGACCGTATCGGCAAAGACGTCGCGGCTCATACGGCTCGCTGCCGTGGTGTAGAAGCGGTTGGCCCCGAAGAAGCGCTGTGGCTCGTCATCGGCGGACACAATTCCCTGGAAGAGCAGCACGCAGCGGTCGGCCCACGTGGCGCAGAACTCCATATCGTGGGAGGCCATGACCACGGCCACCCCGCGCTCGGTCAGGGCGCAGAGCAGCTGGCCGAAGCGCTTTTTGAAGAGGACGTCGGTGCCCTTCGTCGGCTCATCGAGGAGGAGCACGGTGGGGCTGCCCAACAGCACCTTGGCCAGGGCCGCCCGCTGCTGCTCACCGCCGGATAGGTCGAGAGGATGGCGCTCCAGCAGGCCACCGAGGTCGCACAGCTCCACGACTTCGGCCTGATTGCCGCCGGCCGCTTTCGCTATTTCCGCCATTTCCGCCAGCTCCGCGGCCACCGTGGACCGGGAGAACAGCAGCTGCGGGTCCTGGGGCAGCAGGGCCACACCCGGAAAGGGCCCGCGCCGGCCAGGGCATCCCGGGACCCGCACAGAGCCGCGCAGCGGACGGGCGAGACCGGCCGCCACCTTGAGCAACGTTGTCTTCCCCGCCCCATTGCCGCCGAGTAGGGCGCAGAGGCTGCCCCGGGGCACCTCGAGGGACAGCCCCCGCAGCACGTCTGCTCCGGCGCGGTCGTAGCGGAACCATACGTCGCGCAGGGCCAGAGCTGCATCGCGACCGTGGGTGCCGACGCTTCGGGAGGCCCCGGTCTTGCGGCCGAAACCATCGCCCGAACAGCGCTCGGGCTCGGCAGCCAAAGGAGACGTGAAGCCGGACTCCTCGCTGCGGCCCATCGGCTCCGCGGGCGCAGGAGTCGCAGGCGCGGCCCCGTGACCGCGCTCAGCACACCAGCGGCGCAGCCAGCAGCGGCCCTCGCGCACCGTAAGGGGCGCGGGCACGGCATCTTCCGCAGGAATTCCGTCGCCAATTGTCGGAAGGGAGGCGCGAGGGCCGGGCGCAGTGGCAGCAACGCGACCACCGGGCCCAACAGCGGCGCTGGTCGCCCCAGCCTCTTCTCGGGCGCCAGGTATTTCCCGTCCCATCACCCCGTGGTAAATGCGCACGGGAGCCGGAAGGGCCGCGACCAGGGGACTGCCTGTGGCAAAGAGGCGCGCAGCCACGGCCCGGGGCTCCCCGCAAGCCGCCACCGCGCCCTCTTCGAGCACCAGCACCCGATGAGCGCTGGCAAAGGCCTCTTCTATCCGCTGCTCGCCCATGATAACCGTGACGCCCAGCTCCTCGTTGAGCCGGCGCACCAGGGCCATGAACTCGGTGGCGGCCAAAGGATCGAGCTGGGCCGTGGGCTCGTCGAGCACGAGCACGGCGGGGTCGGCGGCCATAACGGCCGCCAGGTTCAGGCGCTGGCATTGACCGCCCGACAGATCGGCGGTCGCGCGGTCGAACCACCCATCGAGGCCGAAGAAGCTCGCCGCCTCGGCGATACGCGCCCGGGCAAGGGCCGGATCGCACCCAAGGCTTTCCAGGCCGAAGGCCATCTCGCCGGCCACCCGGTCGGCAACAATCTGGTCGCGCGGATTCTGCATGACGAACCCGATGCGCCGGGCCTGCTCGCGCCGGGACACTTCCTCCAGGGGACGGCCTTTGAAGAGCACGCGGCCCGTGCGGGCGCCATGGGGCGCAAGGGCGCTCTTCAGGTGCCGCAGCAGGGTGGTTTTCCCGCTGCCGCTGGGTCCGACCACAAGCAGGTATTCCCCAGGCTCTACCGTCAGGGACACCCCTCTCAGGGCCGGCACGGCGGCGCCGGGATAGGCAAACGTCAGCGCCTCGCACGCGAGAAGTGCCATCGCAACCGCTCCCTTCCCATGACGAGGGCGGGCAGAAGCAGCAAAAGCCCGTAGGCCGCCAGGGACGCCCCGAACATCGGCTCGGCCGCTGGCATCGCGACCCGGGGGAAGAACGTCGCCTCCGTAGCACCGAGGGCGGCGCCGGCAACTACGACGGCGGCAAGCGCCCCCATAAGGCCGAGGGCTGCGCCATCCCGCCAGCGGAACGACCAGCACGGCACCGTGGTGCGGCGTCCCGTACCGAAGCCGCGGCTCTCCATGGCACCGGCCGTGGCCATCCCGTGTTCGAGGGACCAGGCCGACACCGATGCGAGCACTACCGTCGCCTCCCGCACCCGAGCAATCGCGGGCACCTTCGTACCCGACCCGCGACCGAGTCCGATGCCGGCCCGCGCTTCGGCCACGGCGGAAGCGCGCCGGCCGAAGCTGGGCACGAGGCGCAGTACCAAGGTGAGCGTCAGCGAGACAGCCGGCGCGAAACGGCCGAACAGGTACAGGAGCTTGACCGTATCCATGACACGGTTGAAGCTGGCAAACCACCAGAGCACCGCCGCCAACAGCGCCGCCACCATCGCGCCGCAGGCAAGGGCCTCGGCAGTATAGGGGCGGCCGCCGGCATAGGTGAACAGAACCGTCTGGCCCAGGGGCACGAACAGCGGGTTCGCCAGGGCGACTACAGCGGCGAGAGGCACCGCGGCCCCGATCAACCGCCCTGCCGAGCGCCCTTGGAGGAGCAACAACGTAAGGGCCGCGGCCCCCGCGCCCACCAGGGCAAAGGGCGGGCTGAGCAAGAAGACGCCCAGCCCGATGGCACACAGGAAGAATCCCAGTTCGACGATGGGATGAACGGGGATGAGAAATGCTGTCGGAGGTGTTCCCATCAGCGGGACGAGGAGGTCGGCGCCCTAGGCGACGAAGAAGCTCCACTCGACGCTGTCGCCCGCAGCCAGGGTACAGCTATCGCAACCCTCCATGACCTGCTCGTTGTTCACCGTGAACACCCAGCCGCTCGCTTCGCCCTGCGACCCATTGGCCACGCCGTTGATGGCGGTGACGTACTTCCCGTAGTCGCTATCCTCGGCCTGCACGTCCCAGCCCGTGGCCTCAAGGGCATCGAAGACGGTGGCGCCTTCGGGCAGTGACACCTCTACGGTCTCGGAGGGGGCATCGGCCCCCTCGGGCATGGCGACGGACACGGCAATCGACGCGCCTTGCTCGGCGTTATCGGAAGACGATTCGGCACCCTGCTCGGCGGCCGGGGTTGCCGGGGCGTCGACGGCGCCATCGCCAGCCGCCGGCTCGGCGCCGGCGCACCCAGCCAGGGCCAGAGCGGCGGCGCAGGCCAGGGCCAACAGGGCCGCGGACAGCTTCTTCCAGGAGGACACAACGATAGACTGGTACATGAGGCAAACCTTTCTCTCCAGGGCTCGTGCCTCTCGGCTTGGTATTCCGACTTCGTCCCGCCCGCGAGCGACCGTCCGTTGAAGCCCGCGCTTCACGGCGCCGGTCGCCACCGGTTCGGGAGCCATACGGTTACTGGCATAGCGCGGGATTCTCACCCGCATTCCCCAAGGATCAGGCGCTCCCGGCGGCATCCGTACCACCCGGCCGCGCCCGCGCTGCCCGCAACGCAGACAGCCCGATGAGCCATTGACCCCAGCATTATGGCACAAAAGAGCCGCCCCCGAAGGAACGGCTCAACATCTATCCATCAGAGGCAATGCAGTTCGCACGACACGGGGTACTCTCACCGAGCGAGCTCCGCAGCGAACGAAACTGCCCGCGGACCATCTCTCAGAGCTCGGCCCGTCTGCGCGAGCGAGAATATCCCAGGTCTCGCGAGCGAAGAGGTGCGCCCGCCCCCGCCAGCGCGCCCCGCGAACCGTCCGGCACGCCCCGCGGAGGAAGCCGTCCGGCTACTCCCGCCCCAGGCTTACCTCGTGTTTTGCTCGGGCTTCGGCGCTATAGCGGTCGCGATAGCGCACGTCTACGAGCTCGGCCACGATGGCAATAGCCAGCTCGGCCGGGGTCTTCGCGCCGAACTTCAGCCCGATAGGCCTTTTCACGCGCTCCCAATCCGCCTCGGCGATGCCGGCGGCAACCACCAGGTCGTGCACCGTGGCATTCTTCCCGGCGCAGCCCATCATGCCCACGTAGTGCACGCCGTTCTGCAGCGCCCAGATGCAGCCCTCGGGGTCGAACATGTGGCCACGGGTGAGCACGCACACATAGTCGTCGGGCCGAGCCGGCATATTCGCCAGCTCGTCGAAGGTACCGCCGTGCAGCAGGATGCGCTCGGCTGCGGGGAACCGCTCGGTGTTCAGAAATGCCTCGTCGTAGTCGACGGCAATCACGTGGAAGCCCACATGATCGGCCAGGGCCGCCACTTCCACAGCCGCATCCGACGCGCCCAGAAGCCACACGCGCACCTTCCCGAACAAGGGCTCGCTCGCCCAGGTGAGGCCGTCGAACTGATCGTTGTGCATGGAGGGGCCGCGCGTGACATCCTTGGCTTGGAACATATCACGGGGCGACAGAGGCCGCGACGCCACGATCTCCTTAGCGTCGCTGCAGAAGAACACGAGCGACTCCCCATCGGCGGAGCCCACTTCGCCGTACTTCTTCGTTACCTCGTTGTCCACATTGCCCACGGCCGCGGCTGCATCGTAAACCACCTTGAAGCCGAGCCAGGCCAAGTCCCCCTCGTCCAGGGCCCGCAGGGCCCGCTCGAAGGTGGGAATATCCGCCTCGGTCAGGGCAGCCGTGATGGCCGCCAGGGCCGCAGGGCCGATATGAGGGTCGCCCGCCGTGGCTGCCTCGGAGAACGCGGGCACGTCCTCGGGAGTGAGCGAGGGCGTGCGCCCGGCCCGCAGATCGGCGACAACCGCTTCAAGAGTTTCGCGCTTCATCAAGATCTCCCTTCGGTGAGAGTACATCGGGATTTTTTGGCCAAAATAGCGCCGAGTGCGCTCTTTGGCCTCCTTTCACCTTCGCTGCAACGCCATTTTAGGCTCGCAGAAGGCGTCACAAGCCCATTTTTGCCCGATTACGCAGCCATTGGGCCCTTGGGGCAGCGCACTCGAAGCCATTTTGTCCACTTTTTCGAAAAGTGCTCCTGCAAAAGGCGCCAGCCACCTACTCGCTAATATGAACGATGCGCTGCTCGTCCATGATCATGCGCCCCTCGGCGATGGCCCGCAGCACGGCCGGATAGATCTCGTGCTCCGTCTCGTGGATGCGCACCTCCAGAGCGTCAATATCATCCCCGGGCAGCACGGGCACGGCCCGCTGGGCCACGATGGGGCCTTTATCGTACTCCTCGTTGGCCAAATGCACAGTCACACCCGTCACCTTCACGCCGGCATCCCACGCATCCCGGATGGCGTGGCCTCCCTTGAAAGAGGGCAGCAGGGCCGGATGCAGGTTCAGCACCCGATCGGGGAAGGCGCCCAGCACCACGGGGGTGAGCTTGCGCATGTAGCCGGCCATGACCAGGTACTCGGCGCCAGCCTCGGTCATGATGGCGGCAATGCGCCCGTCGGCGGCCTCGCGATCCTCGTACACGGTGCGATCGAACACCGTCACGGGAATGGCCGCGGCCCGGGCCCGCTCGATGCCGTAGGCATCGGGGCGCGACGACAGCACGTGCACGATCTCCACAGGCAGCCCGTCCTGGGCAATGGCGTCGATGATGGCCTGCAAGTTGGTGCCGCTGCCACTGAGCAGCACGCCGATTTTCAGCTTGTCGGTCATTCCAATCCCTTCCCTTGACTTGAAAAGCACGGTTTGGCTCCCCGCGCACCTTCCTGTTCCAGCTTTTGGCTTGAAATCGACGACCTGGGGGCCGCTCTACGTGCTTTATCGCCCAGACGTATTACATGAACGGGGAAATTCAACGCTGGTAATACACAAAAACGCCTTCCGCGCTCTTTTCGGGCCCCAGATCGTTCTTTTCAAGCCATACATGGACCGGACGCTATGCGAACAGGCACCCCTCGCCCGTATACTGCACTTTACCGGCGCCCTCTGCGATGCGCCCGACGCGGTAGGTCTGCTCGCCGGCGGCCGCCAGGGCCGCCTCCACGGCCTCGGCGCGAGCGGGATCCACGATGAGGATCATGCCCAGGCCCATGTTGAAGGTCTTCAGGGCCTCGGCCTCGGACAGGTTCGCCGCCTCGCAGGCGAAGCGCACCACGGGCGGAAGGGGCCACGTGCCCAGGTCAACCTCAGCGTCCACCGTGGCGGGCAGGGCGCGGTTCAGGTTCTCGGTGATACCGCCGCCGGTGATGTGGGCGAGCGCGCGGATGCCACCGGGCACCGCGTCCATGGCGACGCGCACCGGCTTCACGTAGATGCGCGTGGGGGTGAGCAGGGCCTCCAGAATACTCTGGCCGGCCAAGTCCTCGCGGGCCTCGCGCAGCGCCTCTTCGCTGCGGCCCTCCACGCACACCTTGCGGGCCAGAGAATAGCCGTTGGAGTGCAGGCCCGAAGATGCCAGGCCGATGAGCACGTCGCCCTCGCGCACGCTCTCGGGATCGAGCATGCGCGGGCGATCCACCACGCCCACGCAGAAGCCGGACAGGTCGTAATCGTCGGGATCCATCACGCCGGGGTGCTCGGCCATCTCGCCGCCGATGAGCGCACAGCCGGCCTGGCGGCAGCCCTCGCCGATGCCGCCGACGATCTTCGCCATGGCCTCGGAATCCAGCTTGCCCACGGCAACGTAGTCGAGGAAGAACAGCGGTTCGGCGCCCGTGGCCAGAATGTCGTTCACGCACATGGCCACCAGATCGATGCCCACCGTGTCGTGCACGCCCAAGCGCTGGGCCACCTTGAGCTTCGTGCCCACGCCGTCGGTGCCGGACACCAGCAGTGGATCGTCCATGGCCTTGGCCGCGGCGATGGAGAACAGGCCACCGAACCCGCCGATGTCGCCCACCACTTCGGGACGGTAGGTGGAATGCACCGTGTCCTTGATGGCATCCACGGCCCGGGCACCCTCGACGATATCGACGCCGGCCTCGGCATAGGTCACGCTGTTCTGGTTTTCCATGGGGTTCCTTTCCAAGAATGATCCGCTGGCTCATAGTATAAGGGACGGAACGGTCCCCCGACCCCGCAACGGCGCAGACGCTCCCCGCTCGGCCCGGGTCTCAGGCGGCGCTCCTACTCGGTTCGGTCTGACACGTCTCCGGCAATATCGGCAGCCGCCTCGTCCTCCACCGCCAGATCGCTATGATAGTCGCCCGTGCCCACATGGGCGATGGGCACGAACTCGGCCGGGGCGGCGAAGGTTATGTAGCGCCAGGTGTTGTCGGCGCCGTCGCAGGTGCAGAAGCCGAAGAGCTTCGTGGCATCGGTGACCAAGGCCGCCACATCGTTGTCGGGAGCGACGATGGATTCGTCGAGCAGCCACTGCTTGAAGTCGGAGAATTCCTGGTCGGTAGCGTAATTCGGCGTGGCGATGGAGGAATGGGTCATGGGCACGTGCTCCACGGCGAAGGTTTGCAGACGGTAATTCCCCTCGGGCGTGAGCAGGTAGATGGTGCGGTGCTCGTTGAAGATATCGGAATCGCGCAGCTCGGCGAATAGGGCGAACATAGACCCGTTTCGCATGTGGTGGCCGTAGAGGATGTTCACCTCGTCGGAGAAGTCGCCGGCGTTCTCGCCTGACAGCATGATGGAGCCGAACTCGGCCCCGAAGGAGCCCTCGCCCAAGCTAAAGTTGTGGTGGAGGTAGTACTCCGAATCGCCGTCCTTGTGGGCGACGGGATAGTTCACCATAGTGCCGGGCATGTACACCCAAGCCACCACATCGGGGTTGATCTCCCGCAGGGCATCCCAATCTACCACGAGATCGGCCAGGTTGATGCCCTCCGGAGCCGCTTCGGCCTCGGTCACCGCCGGACCCGCGCTCTGGGCGATCTCATCGTACTCGTTTTGGCTCGACCAGTAGGTCCAGGCCAGATAGCCCAGGGTGCCCACCGAGGCAATGAACACGATGAGGGCCACCCAGAACACGATGCGCCAGAGGCAGCCGCCCTTCTTCTTTTTACGGTCTCTCTCGCTCGCCATGGTTGACGGCCCCTTTCCACGTCGATTGCGCGCCTCGGCCCGCGACCACAGGCGCCCGGGCCGCTCTTCGTCGGCCGGCCCAAAACAAAAAAGGCCCCCGAAGGGGCCTGCACGGAATGCTACTTCTTCATCTCGTCCATGAAGCCCTTGGCGATGAACACCACGATGATCAGGACGATGACCGCGACGCTGACCCAGATGACCTCGGGGGGAATGAAATCAAGCATGGGAAACTCCTTCTATGGAACAGGCCCGCTCCTCACGTGCCCATTGACTTCCTGATGTTGGGTTCATAGTACCCCGAACCCTCCCGTTTCGCAAGGAAAACCCCTCGCCCCGCCGACCGCGCACGGTAGACGGGGCGAGAGAACCGGCCCGCCCAGCCCTTCTAGCCGAAGTGCTCTACGCCGAGGCGATCCTCCAAGGCGCTCACGATGATGCGCAGGGCCTTGATGCGGGCGTAGCGCTTGTCGTCTGATTCCAGCACGATCCAGGGGGCGAAGGTGGTGGAAGTGAGGCGGAACATGTCGTTGATGGCGGCCTTGTACTGGGGGTACTTCTCACGGTTGCGCCAATCGTCCTCGGTGATCTTCCACTGCTTGGCCGGATCCCTCTCGCGATCCTGGAAGCGGCGCAGCTGCTCCTCGGGGCTCACGTCCACCCAGAATTTCAGCAAGATGGCGCCCCAATCCACCAGGTCGTGCTCGAACTCGTTGATCTCGTCGTAGGCGCGGCTCCATTCCTCGGGCGTGGCGAAGCCCTCCACTCGCTCCACGAGCACGCGCCCGTACCAGCTGCGGTCGTACATGCCCACATGGCCCGCCTTCGGCAGGCGCGTCCAGTAGCGCCACAGGAAGGGATGGTTCAGCTCGGGCTTGGTGGGGGCCGGCGACGGGAAGATGTTGTAGGCGCGGGCATCGAGGGCCTGGGCCACGCGCTTGATGTTGCCGCCCTTGCCCGCGGCATCCCAGCCCTCGTACATGAGGATGAGGGGCACGCGCTTCTGGAACATGATGTTCTCCAGGCGGAACAGACGCGCCTGCAAGGCCCGCAGGGTCTTCTTGTAGGATTCCGGGTCGATGGCCAGGCTGTGATCGATGAGGTCGACCTGAGGGTAGTCCTCCACGATGGCGAAGCGCGACTGACGGGGCGCCAGCTCGCGGGCAGCCTCGGCCTGGGCACGGGCCCGAGCCAGCCGCATGCCGGAGAGCATGCCACGCCCCGGGGCGCCCACCCCGTCGGTCATGCCGAGGGCCTCGAGGTTGAACTGGGCCTCCATCTCCGCCTGATGGGCCGAGAAGGCACCGCGCAGGGCATCGTTGGCCTCCTTCTGGCGCAGCCCCTGCTCCAGGGCTTCCACCAGGGTGCGGGCGATGGTGAGGTTCGTGCGGCGCTTGTCCTCCCCGTTGAGCAGCACCCAGGGGGCGAAGGGGTAGTCGCTGCGCTCCAGCAGGCGGTCGTACAACTCATAGGCGGCCTCGTAGCCGTGATGGCTGTGCAGCTTCTTGTCGGTGACGCGCCAGCGGGTAGCCGGGTCGTCGTGAAGGCTTCGCAAGCGTTTCACCTGGGCTTCCTTGGTCATATGCACGAAGAACTTCACGACGATGTAGCCGTCGGCGGTCAGCTGGCGCTCGAAGTCGTAGATGGAATCGAGGTAGTGACGCTCCTCTTCCTTGGGCAGCAGCAGCTTGGCCGGGGCGTTGTACAGCATGTGCTGGATGACCGCCGAGTACCACCCGCGGTCGTAGAAGGTGATGGAGTTGCGCTCGCCGAGGGCCTTCCAGAAGTCCTGCATGATGGGATAGTAGCCCGTCACGCCCCATTCGCGACCGGCGAACTCGCGGGCATCGGGATCGAGATCGAGCCCGACATAGACGCCCGTGGAGCGCGCATCGAGGTTGTACATGAGGTCGGAGATGCGGCTGCCCTTGCCGGCGCCGTTCCACCCCTCGAACAGCACGACGAGGCCCACGCCGGCGTTGTGGGCCTGCTGCTGCAGCACGACGAGCCGTTCGATGAGGGCGTCCCACTCCTGCTTGTAGGCGGCCTTGGGCAGCTTCTTCTGGTTGAAGTCGACGGTCTCCAGCATGCCCGGAGCTCCTTCCTCAGTGGTCTCTATCCGAACAGCAGCTTCAGCAGACGCCCGAAGATCCCCAGCTTCTTCGGGGTCGCCGGCACGATCTCGGCCCCCACCAGTTCCGTCGGCAGCGGCTCGCGCCCCGTCGCCGCGGAGGGGCTCGTCGGATCGACGACCTCCGCGGCCGGCACAAAAGGGTCGGACTCCGCTTTTGCCGGGGAAGCGGCGGCGCGGGGCTGGGCGGCCTGCGCTGCGGAAGTCGCCTGCGGCGCGTCGGGGGCCGGGACAGGTTGCGGAGCCGGCACCGGCTGCGACGGCGCCGAGGCCGCGACGGCCGGAGCAGATTGCGGCTCCGGAGCGCTCGCAGCCGCAGGAGTGGTCGCATGGCCGGCGGCCGGGGCCGCAGGAGCGGTCGCATGGCCGGCGGCCGGGGAAGACGGCGATGCGGGCTGGGACGTGCCGGCCAGGGACGGGTCGGCAGCCAGCACGGAGCGCAGGATGGCGTCGAACTCGGGGGTGATGGGCGCCCCGGCCGCGGCCACGGCCGCCACCGCCGCCGAATCCGGCAGCGGATCCAGGGACGAAGCGGGCTCGGAAGCCTCGGAAGTGGGGGCAGGATCGGCCGCCGGGGGCTCGGCCGAGGTCTCAGCAACAGTCGGAAGCCCGGAGGCAGATGCGGATTCGGCAGCGGACACGGGCTCGAAAGCGGTCTCCACCTGCGGATCGGGCTCTAGCTCGGGCTCTAGCTGCGGGACGACCTGCTCCACCCGCGGCGGCGCGGCGTGCTTGCCTACCTTCTCGCCGGGTGCGGCCGCTCGAACGTCCGCGGGCACCGGCGCCTCCCCCGCTACCGATGCAACCGGCGCGACCGGCGCGACCGGCGCAGGGTGCAGCGCTGCAAGCACCGAGGCCGCCGAGGCCCCGGCCGCCACGACCAAGGTCTCAGCAGCCGAGACGCCGGCAGCGGCAACGGACGCCTCTTTTGCGACCGGCTCCGCGACTTCACCCGCCTCCGCCGTCGAGGCCTTCCCAACAGCGGCCGCTGCCCCAGCCCCGACGGCCGCGACGGGCGCCTCCTCCCCAATCGGCGCAGCCACGGGCGCCTCCAGGGCCGCGCTCTCGCGGGCCACGAACTCGGCCTCCTCCTCGGTGACGACAGGCGCACTCGGGGCCGAGGCCGTCACAGGGCCGAGAGGGAATACCACACGGTGCTCCTCGCCCCCGTCGGCCTCGCGTCGGGCAGCCAGTTCGGCGGCGGCCAGGCGCATGCGCTGGGCCTCGGCGATGAGGTACTTCTGGGAATCAAACAGCTCCACGTTCCCCTTGCGGTCGCGCTCGGCGAAGAAGCCGAGGGGCGTGTAGGAGCCGTCGGGCAGAAGCTCGCGCAGCTTCGCCGTGTCCGACCAGCTGATATCCAAGTAGCCGAGCACCTGTTCGCGCAGAGTATCGTTCAGCACGGGCCAGGCGATCTCGATGCGCTTGTCCATGTTGCGGGTCATAAGGTCGGCGCTCGACAGGTAGATGGCGCAGCTCTCCCGCGGGCCGAAGCCGTAAATGCGGCTGTGCTCAAGAAGCTGTCCCACGATGGACACCTCGCGCACATGATCGGTGTAGCCGGGCACGCCGGGCAGGATGCAGGAGATGCCGCGCACGAACAGGTGCGTCTCCACCCCAGCCTGGGAGGCTTCCACCAGCTTGTCGATGACCTCCTTATCGGTGATGGAGTTCGTCTTGAAGAACAGCCCCGAGGGCTTCCCGGCCTTCGCGAGGGCGATCTGCTCGTCGATGCCGCGCAGGATGTTCTGCTTGATCATGAGCGGTGCCACCCAGAGAATGTCGTAGTTGTCCGACGTGTTCTCCAAGGCCATATTGCGGAAGAAGTCGGCCGCGTCGGCACCGATGCGGGCATCGGTGGTGATGAAGGAGAAGTCGGTGTAGAGCTTCGCCGTCTTCTCGTTGTAGTTGCCGGTGCCCAGCTGGGTGATGTGCTGGAGCCCGTCTTCGGTCTGGCGCGTGATGGTGCAGATCTTGGAATGCACCTTGAAGTTGCGGAACCCGTAGATGACATGGCAGCCGGCCGCCTCGAAGCGCTGAGACCACTCGATGTTGTTCGACTCGTCGAAGCGGGCCCGCAGCTCAAAGAGAGCCGTGACCTCCTTGCCGTTCTCGGCCGCCGCGATGAGGGCCTCGGCCAAATGCGACTGGCTGGCCAGGCGGTACAGGGTGATTTTGATGGAAATGACGGCCGGGTCGTTGGCCGCCTCGTGGAGCAGGCGCACGAAGGCATCCATGGACTGATAGGGGTAGGACAGCAGCACCTCCCGCTCGCTCACCTGCTCGATGATGGAGCGATTGCGGTCCAGGCATGCCGGCCACTGGGGAGCGAAGGGCTTCTGGGTGAGCTCCGCGCGGCGCTCGGGCGCCAGGCGAGAGCCGAGACCCCAGGTGTAGCCCATGTTCAGGGGCACGCTCGTCACGAACAGCTGGTGCTCGGACAGGCCCAGCTTGTCCAGCAGCAGCTGCTTCACCGTGCGCGAGAGGGGCCGCTCGCTTTCCAGGCGCACAGGGGCCAGGCGGCTGCGCTTCTTGAGAATGCGCTTCATGTGCTCGCGATAGTCCTCGCCCTGCTCCTCGGCGCCCTCGGTGGCGTCCAGATCGGCGTTGCGCGTGACGCAGACGATGTTGGTGTGCTTCACCGTGTACATGGAGAAGATCTCGGGCACCCACATCTCGATGGCGTGTTCCACGAGCATGAAGGAGAGCCCCTCGCCGGGCAGGGCGATGACGCGGTCGGTTTGGCGCGGCAGCGGGATGATGCCGAGCGTCACGCCCTCGGCACCCAGGTTCTTCGACTGCTTGCGCTCCCCCTTCTCGGCACGCTCGGCCTTCTCGGCCTTGGCCCGGGCCTTCTCCTCCTTGGTCTTCTTCACCTTCGGGGGTGCCTGCTCGTCCAGGCGCACGATGATGTAGAGGCCGCCGTTCTCCAGATGGGGGAAGGGGTGGCGCGCGTTCACGATCTGCGGCGAGAGGAAGGGCAGCACGTTGTCGGCCATGTAGTCGTCGAGGAAGACGAGCTGCTCATCGGTGAGCCGGTCCTTGCGCACCTGGCGGATGCCCTCGCGGGCCAGCAGGCCGTTGAGATGCTGGTAGGTTTCCTCGTAGTAGGGGTACAGCTCGTGGCACCGCTCATAGATGGCGTCGAGCTGCTCGGCGGGGGTCATGCCGGACTTCGGGTCGATGATGGACTTCTTCAGCAGCGCCAAGTCGCCCAGGGAGCCCACGCGCACCATGAAGAACTCCTGGAGGTTGCTCCAGAAGATGGAGATGAAGTTCAGACGCTCCAGCAGGGGCACCGTGGGGTCAGCCCCCTGATCAAGTACGCGCTTGTTGAAATCGAGCCAGGACAGCTCGCGGTTCTGCATATAGGGGGGCTTCGCCACATCGGTGGCAGTTGTTGCGTCCTTCGATGCCTGCTGGGTCATGAGTCTGCGCCTCCCCTGTCTTTAACCGAAAAATCATGCCGCACGCCAAAAACGTGCGACTTTTATATTTTACCACTGGATAGCTCTCAGGCAGCAAATGAGCAGGGAAATAGCGAAGGTTGGGGAATTCGGCAGGAAGTCCGGCTATCGAAGGACTATAGCCCGAACTCTCTCATCAGCCCATCCCGGTAGGCAGCATCCTTCGATGCTCGACGCGCGTCATCGATGCGCCCCGCGTCGAGCAGGGCTGCCATAAGCGTGCCGAGCTCGTCCCTGCCCTCTTCGCGGCCCTCCCTGAGGCCCTCCCTGAGGCCCTCCTCGCGCCCTTCTTCCTTTGCCCTGCGGCAGCGAATCTTGGTATCCTGCTCATAGGTAAGCACGCGCGTCACCCACTCCCGATCCCGGTTGTACTCCTCGACGAAGGAGTCGATTTGACGGGACAGCGATCCTTCTGCGCGCCCCGTGCGCACATAGTGTAGCAAATCGCGGAGGTCGGGGCTCGCCGCGCCCTCGGAGGCCGAGGCGTTCAGCACGATCCAGTGGGAATCGTCCCCCATGGACAGGTCAGGCGTCTCCAGGCAGACGCGCTCGATGGTGTAGACCGGCACGCCCGCCCCAAACGCATCAGCCGCACAAATAAAAATGACGAAACTCTCCGGAAGCAACTCGTAGTCCTCTCCCTCCCCCAGCTCCGTCACATCGATGGCAGCTTGGTAATAACGCATTCGACGGCCAATGCGCGTCTCGCGGGCCAGCTGCATCTCAACATCATACACACGGCCGTCGTCCTTGGCGAACACATCCATGCGTACCCCTCGACTGGCAGCGGTAGGCTCTTTAGCTTGCTCGGCGTTCAGATAGCGAATTTCCCCCACCTGTATGCCGAGAGCAGCGTGAAGCACCCGGGCGCATACTTCCTTCCGGCACATGACGCGATTGAACATCCAGCGGTTCGAGAACTTCAAACTTCTCTGGGACATGGCGGCTCCTTCGGCAACGACAGCGGAATACCCCTAGCCTACGCTCCCAGAACCGCACTTATGTCGCGGGAAAACCGTGCCTCGCTCCCGCCGCGAACCGCCTCCGCGTCACCATGCACCGTCCGCACTTCGCGACTACGTCCCACAGGATTCGCGACAGCGAGCCCCCACAGTGGACGATAGCGCCGTCACCGCTCCTCCCCCTATTCACCTCTCCCCCCCACGAGACCGGCCGCCGCAAACCGTACCGACGCCCCGCTCCATCTATCGCCCCGCGCTCCTGGCATGACCCCAGTCCGCGAAAAAGCGCCCCACCGCGCGAACTTGAACTGCGGCAGGGCGCTCCAACGACAAGGCCAGAATATCTCCCACGCGACCCGAGCCAACAGGTGCCGCGAAAGCCCGGGTTCGCTCCGGGCCAGACCGTCACCCTCCTACCCGATACCGCCGTAGAAGATGCCGAGCACGATGACCACGGCGGTGATGCCCACGAACACGTAACGGGTCATGAAGTTGAACCACTTCCCCAAGGGCTTCGCGCGTCCGAGCTCCGCCTGCTGCTTCGCGAAGCCCGCCGGGCACACCCAGAAGAACATGACAGCCGCCAGGAACGCTCCCACGGGAATGACGTAGATGGAGATGACGTCCATCCAGTCGCTCACGGCGCTGCCGCCCTCGATGAACAAGCCCACGGCCACAGCAGCCACGGCAACGATGCCCACCGATACCACTCGCGACAGCCCCAGCTGCCCCTGGAGCGCCTCCACGGGCGCCTCGAACAGGTTCATGAGACTCGTAATGGCAGCAAACACCACGGCCACGAACAGGATGATGGCGAAGACGCCGCCAAAGGGCATCTCCTGGAACACCTGGGCCAGGGTGATAAACAAAAGCGGCGGCCCGGAGGATACATCGAGCCCGAAGGCGAACACCGCCGGCACCACCACGCAGGCGGCCACCAGACCGGCAATGGTGTCGAAGATGGCGACGTTCTTCGCCGCATCCACCACATCCACGTCCTTCTTGAGGTAGCTGCCGTACACGAGTGTGCCGCAGCCGGCCAGCGACAGGCTGAAGAAGGCCTGGCCCAGGGCGTACACCCAGGTCGTGGGGTTCAGCAACGCCTCCCAGCGGGGCACGAGCAGATACATATAGCCCGCTTCCGCCCCCGGCAGCGTGGCCACGCGAACGGCAATGATGACGAACAGCACGAAGAAGGTGGGCATGAGCACCTTGTTCGCCTTCTCGATGCCGCGGGACACGCCGAGGATCATGATGCCGAAGGTGACGGCCAGGCCCAGCAGGTGAAAAGTCACGTTGCCGAAGTCCGACGCCATGGCCCCGAAGAAGGCACCCGTATCGGTTTGGGCCATGAGCTCGCCGGTCAGGGCCGAGAACAGGTAATGGCACGCCCAGCCGAGCACCACCGCATATCCGATGGCCAGGGCCAGCGACCCCAGCGTGGGAACGAGGCCAATGATCTTGCCGATGCGGTCGCCGTTCCTCACGCCGCGCATCTCCATCGCCTTGCCGAAAGCGCCCATGGGGCCCGTGCCCATGGCGCGGCCGAAGGACATTTCCCCGATCACGCCCGTGAAACCGAGCAGCGCCACGAAAATGAGGTACGGAATGAGGAAGGCCGCGCCCCCCAGCTGGGCCACGCGGTACGGGAACAGCCAGATGTTGGCCATGCCCACCGCGCTGCCCACGCAGGCCAAGATGAAGCCCGTGTGCGTCGCCCACGTGTCACGCCGCCGTCCGCCCGTCGCGCCCGTCTCCTCGCCGACCTCGACGGCCCGCGCCTCTTCCGCCACGATGTTGTCGCTTCTGTTCGCCACAGCGTCCTCCTTGAAAATTCCGTGCCCACCACTATAGCGAATGACGGGACGTCTGGGCGCGGCTTTTCGTCGGCAGGAGCGCTAGTTGTCGCGGAGGAGGCGTCGGTAGAGCAGCTTGAAGACCACTACGGCCGCCACCATCCACACGGCCGTCACCGCGAGGGGCGCCACCGCAGCCGCCGGCGTCAGGCTTCCGCTGACGATAAGGCGCAGCAGCTCGTCCGCGCCTCCCGTGGGTGCGAAGCGCACGACCGCGCGGATACCCTCCGAAAAACTGCCGAAGATGGGCGCCATGGTCAGCAGGAGCACCGGCACGCTGTACAGGCCCGCGGTCATCTGGTCGCGCGAGGCGAGCCCCACTACGAGCGACACCAGGATGACGGGCACCGCCCCCACGCTACCGAGGAGCAGATACCACCCTGCCAGGCTCCACGGAGCCCCCGACACGGCGAAGCACACCAACTCGGTCGCTATGGTCAGGACGAAGGCCACGAACCCCTTGGCCAGCATGAGCTGCTCGGCGCTCACGTTCGCCAGCATGAGCGTGCGCAGGGTGTGCTTCTCCTTCTCCTCGGCCAACCCGTAGATGAGCGACACAGAGGCGCCCATACCGATGGACAGGCACAGCGACATCGACAGCACGATGTATTGGACGACCGACGTCACCTGGGGGCTCGCGCCCAGGCCTCCGTCGCCGCGCAGCGAACCGGCCAGGCCCATATCCCCGATGAAGAACCGATAGAACACGGCGAACCCCACCGGCATCAGCACGCACAGGATCATGGTCGGGTTTTTGGCGAGATCGGCGGCGTCCTTGGCGATAAGGGCGCCCAACTTGCGCAGATTCGCTTGCATCAGAACTCCCTTCCCGTCAACTCCAGAAACACTTCCTCCAGGTTCGGCTCGTCGGAATGCACCGCGAGCAGCTCGCCGGCACAGGCCAGCTCGGGCAGCTTTGCGACATCGGCGGGGTCTTTGGAGAGCTCCAGCGTGCCGCGCGTGCGGGTGCGCACCGCGATGCGGTTGCGAGCATAGCGCAACTTCAGCTCGTCGGGGTCGTCGCAGGCGGCAATGGCACCGTCGGCCAGGATGGCCACGCGGTCGCATACCGTCTCCGCCTCGGCCATGTCGTGGGTGGTGAGGAACACCGTCGCGCCCCGGGCGCGCAGGTCGGCGAGCAGCTTGTGAACCTCGGCACGGGCCGCAGGGTCGAGCCCGCTTGTCGGCTCATCTAAGAACAGCAGCTCCGGCTCGTGCACGAGGGCCGCCGCAAGGGCCGCGCGCTGACGCATGCCCTTCGAGCAGTGCTTGACGAGCGTCTTGGCATCCTCGGCCAGGCCGAGCCGCTGAAGCAGCATGGGCACCCGACGTCGCCCTACCCCGCGCAGCCGCGCATAGAGCTCCACGTTGTCGGCGATAGACATGCGGTCGTACAGAGCGCTCGTGTCCGACAGGATGCCCACCCGCTCATAGTCGGCCTCTGTCGCGCGCTCGAGAGGGCGCCCCAGCAGGCTGATGCGACCCCCGTCGCGAGAGAGCTGGCGCGTAAGCAGCTTGATGGTGGAGGTCTTGCCGGCTCCCGACGGACCCAGGAAGCCGAATACCTCGCCGCGACGCACCGAGAAGGTGAGGTTATCGAGCACGCGCTTGTCGCCGAAGCTCAGACCCACCGCCTCCATGGAGAGAATGGCCGCGCTCATCGAGCGGCTTTCAAGGTGCCGACGGCCACGGCGGCGTCGCCGGTCTCGGCCGAGGCGGAGTGGCCGGGCTCTAGGGTGTCCAGGCGCTTGTTCACCTTGGCGAGGCCTTCGTCGATATGGCGCTGCAGGTACACCACCCCCGCGCCGATAAGCACGAAGGCGAAGGCGAGGGCACCAACCAGAATGGTGAGGGCGTGGGTCGTGATCATGGGAAATCCTCTCTTTCAGGGCGCCGCGAGAGCGCCGGTGAACTGACGGGGCCCATGATCGGAAAAGCGACCGCTGCCTGCAATATCTTCTGCACGACGCGCGCATCGGCTGCCCGAGAGGAGCCCACGGGCGCACGAGAGGAGCAGGGCAAGGCCGACGGGAGGGCCCCGCGCGCAGATTCCGCAGCGGCTTCTACTTCCAGCCGTAACGGTCGCGCATGGCCTCGGCTCGGCCCTTCGACAGCGGCAGCGAGGTATGCGCCGCATCGGACAGCACGAGGTTGAAGGTGTTGCGGGTGTAGCGCTCCACGCGAGCCACCTTCTGCACGTTCACGATATAGGAGCGGTGGCAGCGGAAGAACCCGAAGCGGCCGAGCTCGGCCTCCAGCTCGTCCATGGTGAGGCTCGTGGGGTACAGCTCGCCGTGTACGCTCGCGTAGTTCACCCGGTTGGCACTCTCGATGAAGTCGATGTCGCGCGGGTCGAGCAGCAATGTGGCGTCGCCGGCCTTCGCGGCGATCTTGCACACGCGCACCTCGTCGGAAAAGCCATCGTCCTCCTCGACGTCCGCCTCCTCCACATCGGCCGCGAACAGGCGCCCCTCTTCTTCCCAAAACGCCCGCCCCGGCAAAAGAAGCGCCTCGCGCAGGGGCTGGCCCACGGTGACGAACACGGTGCCGGCCTCATGGCGCTCGGCGATCCACGCCAGCACGAGGGCACGGGAGGAGGCGCTTAAATCCAGCAGGGGCCGTTCGCAGAAGCACAGCTCCGGCTCGAAGAGGCTCATGCGGGCGAAGGCGAGCAGGGCGCGCTGCTCGGGCGCGAGCTTCGCCACCAGAGAACGGGTGCACCCCTCCAGGCCGAAATGGGCCAGGGCGTCCCCAACCGCCGTGCCGTCCCGTCCGGCGAGCCGGGCGAAAAAGCGCAGGTAGGACCGCGTCGTATCGCGGTCGAAGCCACCGTCGTCTTCCAGAAAGTAGGCACCGCGGCGCGCACCCTGGATCTCGGCGACGGCCTGGCGGGCGCGCAGGCTCGTCTCGCGGGCGCATTCCACATGCACGCTGCGGCACGCCTGCCCCGCCTCCGCGCGGATGAGCGCTTCGATGGAGGGGTATTCGGTGGCGAAGGTCTCTGAGGCCATGGCTTCTCTTCCCAGTCGGTTGCGCCGTTTATTATAATGGCGAGCGGAAAGATAAGGGAAGGAAAGACGGTCATGGAGCAACAGGAGCGCGCGACGCCGCGCATCATCGGCGCACTTGTCGCGCGCGATGCGGGTTGCGCCCTGCGCAATCCCACGGTGCTTCTGTGCGCGGCGGTGGCCGCGGCCTTCTCATGGCTCTTCGGCGCAACGCTGGCCGACGAGCTGACCGCAACGCCCGGCTTCGCCGTTTTCCTCATGGCCTTCGCGACGATCCTGCCCACCCTGGAAGCGGGCGGAGTCGTCACCCTGTTCGCCATGAGCGAGGAGGACGCCCACGGCACCTACGACGTCATGGTGCGGGGAGGCGCGAGCCTAGAGGCTATCGTAGCAGCGAAAGTGATCGCCGGCGCCGCGGGATGTGCGGTACTCGTCCCCGTGTGCCTGGCGCTCGCGGGCGCACCTCGGGGCTGTCTTGGGCCGGCCGTGCTGCTGACGGCCGTGGGCAGTCTGCCCGTTCTCGTGCTGTTCTGCGGATGCGGCCTGCGCGCTGCCGACCAGATGCGCACGAACGGATGGGCCTGCCCCCTCGTCGTTGCCGGCATGCTGCCGCTGCTCGGCGCGCTCGGGCCGCAGTGGGCGCCGCTCGTCGCGGCAAGCCCTGTGGGGTTTCTCGCCGGCAGCTGCGTCGCGGCGGCCACGGGCACGCCTGACGCCCTGGGCCTTCCCCTCCCCGCGCTCGCAGCCAACCTCGTTGCGTGGCTCATCCTCGCCCTGCTCTGGCTGCGCCGGTGCATGAGGGCGTGGCGCAGCGCCCGGGAGTCGCGCTAGACAGAGGCCTCCACCACGGCGGCGATGGCCTGGGCGTGGCGCTCGGCCTCGGCGGGGTCGGCCGCCTCCACCATCACGCGCACCACCGGCTCGGTGCCGCTCGGACGCAGGAGCACGCGGCCGTCGCCTGCGAGCGCCTCCTCGGCGGCAGCCACGGCGGCGGCCACCTCGGCGTTGCCGTCCACAGCGTGCTTGTCGCGCACCCGCACGTTGATGAGGGTTTGGGGCATCTTCTCCATCACGCGCACGGCCTCGCCCACGGGCTTGCCGGAGCGGATGACCGCTGCCAGGAACTGGCAGGCCGTCATGAGGCCGTCGCCCGTGGAATTGTGGTCCAGCAGGATCATGTGGCCCGACTGCTCGCCGCCGATGGCGTAGCCGCCCTCGCGCATGGCCTCCAGAACGTAGCGGTCGCCCACCTTCGTCTGCACCACTTCGATGCCCGCCTCGCGCATGGCGCGGACGAACCCGAAGTTCGCCATGACCGTGGACACGACCGTGTTGCCGGCCAGCACGCCGCGCTCGCGCATGTCCAGGGCGCACACGGCCTCCACCATGTCGCCGTCCACCACGGTGCCGTCGGGGCACATGATCATCACGCGGTCGGCATCGCCATCGTGGGCAATACCCACATCGGCCCCGCTCTCGGCCAAGAGCATGCGCAAGGGCTCCAGGTGGGTGGAGCCGCACTGCACGTTGATATCCATGCCGTTGAAGTCGTCGTTGATGACGATGACCTCGGCACCCAGGCGATGCAGGGCCTCCGGGCTCGTCAAGGCGGCGGCCCCATGACCCGTATCCAGGGCGATGCGCAGGCCGGAGAAATCAAGGCCCTGCTCGCCGATGGAACGCACCACGTGATCGATGTAGATCTCGCGGGCCTGCTCCAAGGGCACGGTCACACCGAGCGAGCCGCCCGAGGGCATGGCGATCTCGGACGCGAGATAGCTCGTGGCATCGGCGGCGAGCAGGTCGGTCGCCTCTTGGGACGCCTCCCACGCCGCCTCCTCCATGCGGGCCACCTGGCCTTCCAGGCCACCGGTCGTGATAAATCGCTCGATCTCGTCCTCAACGGCATCGGGCAGCTTGAAGCCCGCCGAATCGAACAGCTTGATGCCGTTGTACTCCGGCGGATTGTGCGACGCGGAGATGACCGCGCCACCGGACGCCTTCATCTCGCGCACGAGCAGGGCCACGCCCGGCGTGGGAATGATGCCGGCCTCCAGCACGGTACCGCCCGCGCTCATGATGCCCGCGGAAAGCGCCGAACCCAGCATGTCGCCGGAACGCCGCGTATCGCGCCCCACCACGATGGTCTTGCCCAGGTACATGGCGGCAGCCTGGCCCAGACGGTAGGCCATCTCGCAGGTGAGCTCCACGTTGGCGATGCCGCGCACGCCGTCGGTTCCAAACAGTCGGGCCATGTTACTTTCCCCTTCTCACATATTCCCCGTGCAGGCGCACGGCGCCGGCCGGGCATTCCTCGTCGGTCATGCGCATGTTCAATTCGGCGGCGAACTCGTCAAGCGAGATGCCATAGCGCTCGAGCACTACCAGCAAATGATACACCACGTCGGCAGCCTCGTAGCGCAGATGGTCCACCGCCTCGCCGTACTCGGGTGGAAGCTGCACCGAAAGGGCCTCCGGCTCAGCCGCGGCGCCGCCCTGGTCCAATGCCTCGCTCTGGCCGTCAGCGGCGCCATCGCCAGCAGCCTGCAGAGCCACGGCCGCGGCGAGCGATGAGGTGGCCCAGCCCTCCACGTCCTTGGCGGCCAGGGCCACTTCCCCGGCCTCTTCCATGACCTTCTTCAGCACGCCATCTACGCTGCCGGTCAGAAGCCGATGGGTATAGCTCGCCTCGTCGGCCTCGCGCCGCGCGGCAATCGTGGCGCCAAGCGCTTCCAGCGTGGCGCCGATCTGCGAGGCCGGGGGCACCTCGCCTTCGGGGATGTACGTCTTATCAACCATTGAGTTCAGCGCTTTCTCTTCGCAGGCGAGCATGCTATACTGCAGATACCGGCAAAGCCCGAGTGACCTTACACTCTGGTCGGGCGGCGCAGGTTGTTTTGATTAGGGGTTAGTGGCAGCTAGCCCCTATTCTTTTCTTCCCACGACATCCTCGCGTTTATCCTCCCTCCATGTTTTCCATACCTCAAGCAGGAAAGCGGCGATGGTCGAAACCATCGCCAGCACGTTAAGAGCTTCCAGGATTATCTCCATAGGCAACACTCCTCTCGAAGCGCCGCCCACGTTCGGACTTTGCCAGCCTGTCTATGATACCCGTACAACAAGAAGAAGGTGACCCGCACGGGCCACCTTCTCCAAATCACTCAATGCGAATGCGCGCCGTCGGGCCGATCAGGCCTCCTCGGGCTCCAGGTCGTCCAGAGTCGGCGATGCCGAGCGCTCCTTCGGCGCAGCCTTGCCCCGCAACGAAAAGGAGGGGCGATTTCTCGCCCCTCCTTCCAAATGGAATAACCTTATTCCGCGAGGATACCCCCTGCTGCCATGTAGCCGCCTACGAAGGCCAGGCCCAGATCGGCATACATGCCCGTCAGGGGCTTGCCGGCGGGATTGCCGTCCCCCGCCGAGCCGCCCGCCGTATGCCAACCGGCGTAGAGCCCGGGAATGACCGCGCCCTCGACGGACAGCACTTGCATGCGGGGGTTGACGCGCAGGCCGCACTTCGATCCGAACACATGGCCACCCAAGGCGGCACCGTAATAGGGCGGCGTATCGAGGGGGATCATCCACTCGGGGAGGTAGGGGTAGGTGGCCAGGTAGTCCTCGCCCTCGGCGCAAGCCTCATTCCACTTCCGCACCTCCGTCGTGAGCACGCCCTCGCGCAGCCCCAGGGCGCCCTCCAGCTCCTCGATGCTGTCGCACTTCTTGATAACGCCGGCCTCGACCATCATCTCGAAGCCCGTGTGCCAATCGCGCAGCCACTCGGGCACGCGGTCGATCAACGGGTCGTCGGCCGCAACGATCTTCGCCTTGCGGCAGATCACCTGGCCGAAGAAGTTTTCGGTCACAAGCTCGTCGAATTTCGCATCGAAGATGCAGTAGGTCTTGCCGCCCGGCTGGGACATCTCGATGGCGGCCGTCTCGCACAGGCCGTGAGAACCGGGCGCCGCATTGGGGTCGTAGGGATAGGTCGTTGCCGAAGTGGAAATGTAGGGAACCCGCTGCCCGTTGCGATTGATGCGCAGCCACGGCTGTCGCAGCGCCTGGTTGCCGTCCTTGTTGATATGGGCGTCCATCTCGATATCGTAGAGGTCGTAGTCGCGCCACCACACTCCGCCGTCGAACGCGCCCGTGGAATCGTAGCCCGCCAAATCGGCTCCGACGCCCTGACCCATGCGAATGCACTCGCCCGTGCCGTTGGGCGGCGTGGCAATATTGGCAATGCCGCGCAAGGCCGTCGGCGAGTACTGGGCCATCATGGCGCGATTGATCTCCATGCCGCCAGCGGTCAGAAGCACCGCTTTCTCGGCCTTGATGTACTTTTGCGCCTCTCCCTCGGTCACCATGACGCCGCACACGCGCTGCCCGTCGAAGACGAGGGCGTCCACCGAGCAGCCTGTGCGGAACTGGGCGCCGTCGGCCTGAGCCCGCTCGGTCAGCAACTGCATGGGGACGAGGTTCACGTTGATGCCGTTCGTGGGCGTCGACATGCCCTCCCACTCCAAAAGCCCCGCACCGGCCGGGGAGGGATTCATGGGAACCCACTTCGCCCCCGCCTTCTCGATCATCCAGTCGATGCACTGCGGACCCTCCTCGGCCATGGCACGCAGCAGCTCCGGATCACCCGTGTTCTGCTGGCAGTCGAGCATGAACTCGACGATCCCATCGACGTCATAGGGGTAGCTCGGGTAGGCCCATTGGTTCGCTTCGGCCTGGCGATGGCCGCCGAAGTTGGAGAACACCGAGGAGTGCTTGGAATTGCCACCCAATTCGTCGAGACGCTCGAGCACCAAGGGACGGTAGCCCGCCTGGGCGAGGCGGATGGCGGCGTTCACACCGCCGGCACCCGACCCCACGATGACGACATCGGCCTCCTCATCCCACGCCTCGGGCACTTCCACCGGCTCGATGGGCGCCCGAGCCGCCTCGAAGGCGTCACGGTCGGCATTGCCCGACCCGGTATCGGAGAGCGGCTCCGATGCCGGCGCGCAACCGACCAGGCCGGCTATGGCAGCCGCGCCGCCCATGAGAGCGCCCCCCTTCAAAAAGTTCCTTCGATCCATGTTCATCGCATGTCCCCTTTCCCTTCGCTCCTGCGAGGCCAACGGCCTGAGCCTCGTCTGTCTCCACCATAAGGGACGAGGCATCGAGGACGGGGCAGAAAACAGTGGGCCCAGCGCAGGAAAACGGCGCTCCCCTGTTAAAATTTCCTACAGTGCTGCCGCATCTTCCTGCGCAGAGCCGTCTCGACGCTCCGTACCATGGAAGGCAGCCGACGCACAGGCGCTCTCCCATGGGAGGAACCGTGCGGCAGAGGACGGGGGACGGGGAGAAAGGGGCTCCGATGGATCTGCGCCAATTGCGGGAATACCTGGTGTTTGCCGAGGAACTCAACTATTCCCTGGCCGCCAAACGGCTCTTCGTATCGCGACCGGCGCTCGCGGCCCACCTGGCGGAACTCGAAGACGAGCTCAACTGCCAGCTCATCGACAAGCACGGAGGGCACGCCACCCTCACGGGAGCGGGGAAGCAGTTCGTCGACACGGCCCGACGCCTCGTGAGCGACTGGGAGGCGGTCATCGAAACCTACCGCCATCTCTCCGACAACCTCATCACGGTGAAGGTCGCCGCATCGAATTTGCCCTGGATCGAGGCCCACTTGTTCGCGGCTCGACGGGCACTTCAGCGGAGTCATCCGGAAAAGCAGCTCTCCATTGTCATCGAGAACGGCCCCCTGAGCACCATCGATGCCCTGGCCGATGACGAGAACCGCATCGTCATCGCCGGTTACAAGCAGGAAAGCTCCGTCTGTCCCCTTCCATCGCCCAGCGCCGACGGCTTTGTCGTGAGCAGGGAGCGCATCCTCCTCTTCGTGACCGACCGCAGCCCCCTGTTCGCCCGTGAGACCATCTGCACCGCCGATCTGGCCGGCGCCACGCTCATGGTGCCTCCGGATATCTACCCCGGCTACCAGCGCGATTCCATGGCCGAGCGCTTCGCGACCCGGGGCGCTTCCGTCTCCATCGCCACCCAGGGCTTCGCCGACCACTTCGAGTACTTTTCCCATGACTTTGGCCAAACCGTTGGCATCGTGCCCACCACGTTGCTTCCCCGCTTCGGCATCGACCAACGCCCCGACCTGCGCGTCTTCTCCCTTGTCGACATGGACATCGCCTCGGACTTCTACGCTCTGTTCAACCGCAGCTTCATCGCAACCGAGAACGGGCGCCTGCTCTTCGAGGAAATGCGCCGCGCCACCGAGGCTCTTGCGGGAATGTAGGCCTTCTCGGCCATAATTCGCTTCCATAATAGAAAGGGGATAGTCGATCAACTATCCCCTGTCATAGAATCGCCCAAGGAAGTCAGCGAGGATCCGGCAGGTACCCGGAGCCGCCCTGCCTTCTCATCAAGTTGGCTCGGACCAACGCCATGTGCGAACTAAGGGGCAACGCCCGGTGCCTGCCGAACCTGCAGCGAAAAAGAGGGGCGATTTCTCGCCCCTCCTTCCAAATGGAATAACTTCACACCGTCGCCGCGAGGGCTTTAGTCCTCCTCGCCGTCTTCCATGCGCTTGTTGGAGGCGGCCTCGTCCTCGGCGCTCGTCACGCCGAAGCCGAAGGATCCCAGGCCCCCGACCGAGCCCAGCAGGGCATCCAGCTCCTCCAGGTTGCGCTGGTAGGAACGGGGCGGCAGGGCCTCGCCGAGCATCTCCTCGCCTTCGGTGTTGAACACGGGCGGCTCATCGCCGCCGATGAGGATGGTGTCGTCGGGCGAGAACACCATGTCGAGCAGCTGGCTCATGTCGTCGGAGGAAGCCGCGAGGTCGTCCTCGATCACGTGCATGAGGTCGCGGGCCTCCAGGCCCTCCTTCAGCTCCTCGATGGCCTTCACGCCGATGCCCTCGATGCGCAGCAGATCCTCCTCGGTGTGACCCAGAAGGTCGGCCACGGTCTCGATGCCCGCCTCGGAGAACTTGTTCGCCCAACGCTGGGACACGCCCAGATCGTCGTAGATGTACAGGCGCGCATCCTCGTCGGACAGGTTGTGGCCGCGATGGCCCGAAAGAGCGCTGTAGTAGCCGCCGAAGGAGCCCGCGGAGTTGAAGTAGCCGTCGTTGTCCAGCGACCAATCCTGGGGCTGGGGCAGCAGGTCCTCGATCTCGCGCAGGGCATCGGGAGCAAAGTCGGGCAGCGCGTCACCGGTGACGCCCTCCACGGGACGGCCCTTGTAGGTAAGGCGCACGTCGCGGTAGCGGCGCAGGCCCGTGCCGGCCGGAATCGGCTTGCCGATGATGACGTTCTCCTTCAAGCCGGCCAAGTGGTCGGTCTTGCCCTCGATGGCGGCATCGGTGAGCACCTTGGTGGTCTCCTGGAACGACGCGGCGGACATCCAGGAATCCGTGGCCAGCGACGCCTTGGTGATACCGAGCAGCAGCGGCTGGCCCACCGGGGGCTCCTTACCCTCGGCGATGAGCTCGTTGGCAACCTTCTCGAACTCGAAGCGGTTGACCTGACGACCCGGCAGGAAGTCCGAGTCGCCAGCATCGAGCACGGCCACCTTGCGCAGCATCTGACGCGCGATGACCTCGATGTGCTTGTCGTTGATGTCCACGCCCTGGGACACGTACACGCCCTGGACCTGGCCCACGATGTAGCGCAGCGTGGTGTTCGGATCGGTAAGGCGCAGCAGGTCGTGGGGGTTCACCGAACCCTTGGTGAGCTGCTGGCCCACGGTCACCTCGCACCCATCGTACACGCCCGGCAAAAGCTGGGCGCGAGCGCTCACCACGTACTCGCGGTAATTGCCCTCCTGGTCGTGGATGGTGATGGTCTTGGACATCTTGTCGCCGGACACCTGCATGGTGCCGGAGATCTCCGCGAGCACCGCCTGTCCCTTGGGCTTGCGGGCCTCGAAGAGCTCTTGCACGCGGGGCAGGCCGTGGGTGATGTCCTCGCCGGCCACGCCGCCGGTGTGGAACGTACGCATGGTCAGCTGGGTGCCGGGCTCGCCAATGGACTGGGCGGCGATGATACCCACCGCCGTGCCGATGTTCACCGGACGGGCCGTGGCCAGATCCCAACCGTAGCACTTCTGGCACACGCCGTGATCGGCATGGCAGGTCATGATGGTGCGGATGACCACTTCCTCGACACCGGCCGCGTCGATCTCGCGCAGCTGGGCCATGGAGTGCAGGTAGCTGCCGGCCTCGGCGATGATCTCGCCAGTCTCGGGGTTGGCCACCGGCTCCAAGAGGCAGCGGCCCACGAGGTTCTCGTCCACCTCGTTCTTCTCGTTGCGCACCGGGTAGCTCACGCCCTCGGTGGTGCCGCAGTCGATCTCGCGGATGATGACGTCCTGGGCCACGTCCACCAGACGACGGGTGAGGTAGCCCGAGTCGGCGGTACGCAGAGCGGTGTCGGCCAGACCCTTGCGGGCGCCGTGGGTGGAGATGAAGTACTCCAGTACGGAGAGGCCCTCGCGGAAGTTCGCCTTAATGGGACGGTCGATGATCTCGCCCTTCGGGTCGGACATAAGACCGCGCATGCCGGCCAGCTGGCGAATCTGCTTGATGTTACCGCGGGCACCGGAGAAGGCCATCATGTAGATGGGGTTGAACTTGTCGAAGTTCTCCGCCATGGCCTCGCCGACTTCCTCGTTGGCATCGTTCCAGATGTCGACGACCTGCTTGTGGCGCTCCTCGTTGGACATGAGGCCCATCTCGTAGTCCTCGTCGATGGCGGCCACACGGGCATCGGCCTGGGCCAGAATCTCCGGCTTGGTGGGCGGGATAGTGGCATCGTAGACCGACACGGTCACGCCGGCGCGGGTGGCATAGTGGAAGCCCGCGTCCTTCAGGCCGTCGAGGATCGGCGGCACCTCGGACAGGTCGTAGGTGTTGGTCACGTCCTCCACCAGACGGCTGATCTCCTTCTTGTTCATCTCATAGTTCAAGAAGGGGTAGTCCGGCGGCAGCACGTCGTTGAAGATGATGCGGCCCACGCTCGTCTCGATGCGCTCGCCTTCCTTGTGATCCTCGAAGGTGTTGAACGCGGTGGCCACCTTCATGTTGTAGGGCAGGCGCACCGAGATCTTGGCCTGAAGGTCCAGATCGGCGCGGGCATCGTAGGCGTTCAGGGCGTCATCCAGGTCGATGAACACGCGGCCCTCGCCCGGGAAACCGTCGCGCACGGCCGTGAGGTAGTACAGGCCGATGATCATGTCCTGGGTGGGCACCGTGAGCGGATGGCCGTGGGCCGGGGACTTGATGTTGTTAGAGGACAGCATGAGCACGCGGGCCTCGGCCTGGGCCTCGGCGCCGAGCGGCACGTGCACGGCCATCTGGTCGCCGTCGAAGTCGGCGTTGAAGGCGGTGCACACGAGCGGATGCAGCTTGATGGCCTTGCCCTCGACGAGCACCGGCTCGAAGGCCTGGATGCCCAGGCGGTGCAGGGTTGGTGCGCGGTTCAAGAGCACCGGATGGTCGACGATGACCTCTTCCAGCACATCCCACACGTAGCTGGCACCGCGGTCCACGGCGCGTTTGGCGGCCTTGATATTGGCAGCATACTCCAGCTCCACCAGGCGCTTCATGACGAAGGGCTTGAACAGCTCCAGGGCCATCTGCTGGGGCAGGCCGCACTGGTGCAGCTTGAGCGAGGGCCCCACGACGATAACCGAACGGCCGGAGTAGTCCACGCGCTTGCCGAGCAGGTTCTGGCGGAAGCGGCCCTGCTTGCCCTTGAGCATGTCGGAGATGGACTTCAGCGGGCGGTTGCCCGGGCCCGTGACGGGGCGTCCGCGGCGACCGTTGTCGAACAGCGAGTCCACCGCCTCCTGGAGCATGCGCTTCTCGTTGTTGATGATGATCTCGGGAGCACCGAGGTCCAGCAGGCGCTTCAGGCGGTTGTTGCGGTTGATAACGCGGCGGTACAGGTCGTTCAGATCGGAGGTGGCGAAGCGACCGCCGTCCAGTTGCACCATGGGGCGCAGGTCGGGCGGGATGACCGGGATCACGTCCAGGATCATGTCGGAGGGCTTGTTGTCCGACTTCAGGAACGCGTCCACCACCTTCAGGCGCTTCACGGCCTTGGCGCGCTTCTGCCCCTTGCCCGTGGCAATGACCTCGCGCAGCTCCTCGGAGGTGGCCTCCAGATCCATGGCGTCGAGCAAGTCGCGCACCGATTCGGCGCCCATGCCGCCGGTGAAGTAGTCGCGGTAGCAGGCGCGCATCTCGCGGTAGAGGGCCTCGTCGGCGATGAGCTGCTTCGGCTCGATCTTCAGGAAGGCGTCGAAGGCGTCCTGGCGCAGGGCCTTGCGCTCGTTGAACTCCTCGTAGATGTCGGCGATCTCCTCTTCCACCTCTTCGGGGGTGAGGCGCTCGTCGTCATCGAGGTCGTCGACGAAGTCGTCTTCCTCGGGCACGTAGTCAGTAGACAGCTTGCGAGTGGCCTCGATGAGGCGGTCGCGCTCGGCGTCCAGCTCCTCCAGGTCGGCGGCCAACTCGTCGCGCAGGTCGTCCACGTCCTCCTCGCGGGCTTCCTTGTCCACCGAGGTGATGATGGAGCTGGCGAAGTACAGCACCTTCTCCAGTTCCTTCGGCGGAATGTCCAGGAGGTAGCCCAAGCGGGACGGGCTTCCCTTGAAGTACCAGATGTGGCTCACGGGCGCGGCCAGCTCGATGTGGCCCATGCGCTCGCGGCGCACCTTGGAGCGGGTCACCTCAACGCCGCAGCGCTCGCAGACGATGCCCTTGAAGCGCACGCGCTTGTACTTGCCGCAGGCGCACTCCCAGTCCTTGGTGGGACCGAAGATCTTCTCGCAGTACAGGCCGTCCTTCTCGGGCTTCAGGGTGCGGTAGTTGATAGTCTCGGGCTTCTTCACCTCGCCGCGGGACCAGCTGCGCACATCCTCAGCGGAAGCGAGCGAGATGCGCAGGGCGTCGAAATTGTTGACGTCGAACTCGGTCATTATTTAGGCCTCCTCTCCGCCACCGATGAGGTCGGTGTTCAGGTCGGACTCAAGACCGCTCATCAGATCGCCCAGCTCGGCGGCCAGGGTGTCGATGGCGTTGGCCTCTTCGTCTTCGGTCTTCTTCGCATCAGCGGCCAGGGCGGCGTACAGAGCCTGGTCGCCGTCCATGGCGTCGATCTCATCCTCGCTGATGGGCTGCATGTCGTGGCCCTCAAGCTCGATGTTCAGGCACAGCGACTTCATTTCCTTCACGAGCACCTTGAAGGACTCGGGCACCTCGGGCGCCGGGATGTTCTCGCCCTTCACGATGGACTCGTAGCTCTTCACACGGCCCGACGTGTCGTCGGACTTCACGGTCAGAATCTCCTGCAGCACGTTGGAGGCACCGTAGGCGTACAGGGCCCACACCTCCATCTCGCCGAAGCGCTGGCCGCCGAACTGGGCCTTGCCGCCCAGGGGCTGCTGGGTGATGAGGCTGTAGGGGCCGGTGGAGCGGGCATGGATCTTGTCGTCCACCATGTGGCCGAGCTTCAGGATGTAGGTCTGGCCGACGGTGATGGGCTCGCGGAACTTCTCGCCGGTGCGGCCGTCGTAGAGCCAGGTCTTGCCGGTGCGGGACAGCTGGGGCACCAGCTCGTCGCGGGCCATGTCGCCGTACTTGGCGTGGTTCATGTTGATGAGGTTGCGGTTCGCCTTCTCGATGGCATCCGAGATCTCCTCCTCGGTGGCGCCGTCGAACACCGGCGTGGCCACGTGGATGGGGCCCTCGACGACCTCATCGGTCTCGTCGGCGTCGGACCAGCCCCACTTGGCGGCCCAGCCGAGGTGGTTCTCCAAAAGCTGGCCCACGTTCATACGGGAGGGAACGCCGAGCGGGTTCAGGATGACGTCGATGGGGGTGCCGTCGGCGAGATAGGGCATGTCCTCCACGGGCAGCACGCGGGAGATAACGCCCTTGTTGCCGTGACGGCCCGACAGCTTGTCGCCCTGCTGCACCTTGCGCTTCTGGGCCACGTAGATGCGCACGAGCTCGTTCACGCCGGGGGCCAAGTCGTCGCCGGCCTCGCGGGACGTGCGGTAGATGCCGATGACGCGGCCGCCGGAGCCGTGAGGCACTTTCAGCGAGGTGTCGCGCACCTCGCGGGCCTTCTCGCCGAAGATGGCGCGCAGCAGGCGCTCCTCGGCGGTGAGCTCGGTCTCGCCCTTCGGGGTGACCTTGCCCACGAGCACATCGCCCGGGAACACCTCGGCGCCCACGCGGATGATGCCGTCGGCGTCCAGGTCGGAGATCATGTCCTCGGAGATGTTCGGGATCTCGCGGGTGATCTCCTCGGGGCCCAGCTTCGTGTCGCGCGCGTCGATCTCGTACTCGGAGATGTGGATGGAGGTGAGCAGGTCCTCGGACACCACGCGCTCGGACACGATGATGGCGTCCTCGTAGTTGTAGCCTTCCCAGGGCATGTAGGCGATCATGAGGTTCTGGCCGAGGGCCAGCTCGCCGCCGTCGCAGGAGGGGCCGTCAGCCAGCACGTCGCCGGCGCACACCTCGTCGCCCTTGCGGACGATGGGACGGTGGTTGATGCAGCCGGACTGGTTGGAGCGCTGGAACTTGGGGATGAGGTACTCGTCGTACTCGCCCTCGTCGTTCAGGATGATGATGGTCTGGCCGTCCACGTAATCCACCACGCCGGGGCGTTGGGCCACGAGGATCTCGCCGGAGTCCACGGCGATGCGGTGCTCGATGCCGGTACCTACGAGCGGGGCCGTGGGACGCAGCAGCGGCACGGCCTGGCGCTGCATGTTCGAGCCCATGAGGGCGCGGTTGGCGTCGTCGTGCTCGAGGAAGGGAATGAGCGAGGTAGCCACCGACGTCATCTGGCGCGGAGAGACGTCCATGTAGTTCACCTGCTCGGGCGGCACGTCCATGGCCTCGCCGAACACGCCGTTGGTGTCGGTGGTACGGGCGAGCACGCGGGCGGACTTGTGGAACACGCCGTCCTCGTCGGTGTAGCCGAACTCGCGGGTTTCCAGGTCGAACAAGTCGTTGGCCTGGGCGATGGTGAAGTTCTCTTCCTCATCGGCGGTCAGGTAGTCGATCTCGTCGGTCACCTTGCCGTCGATCACGCGGCGGTAGGGCGTCTCGATGAAGCCGTAGGGGTTGATGCGGCCGTAGGCGGCCAGGGAGCCGATCAGGCCGATGTTCGGGCCTTCAGGAGTCTCGATGGGGCACATGCGGCCGTAGTGGGAGGTGTGCACGTCGCGCACCTCGAAGCCGGCGCGCTCGCGGGACAGACCGCCCGGGCCCAGAGCCGACAGACGGCGCTTGTGGGTGATACCGGCGGCGGGGTTCGTCTGGTCCATGAACTGGGACAGCTGGGAGGAACCGAAGAACTCCTTGATGGCGGCCACAATGGGGCGGATGTTCACGAGGGACTGCGGCGTGATCTCGTCGGGCTCCTGCATGGACATGCGCTCGCGCACCACGCGCTCCATACGGGACAGGCCGATGCGGAACTGGTTCTGGATCAGCTCGCCCACGGAGCGGATGCGACGGTTGCCGAAGTGGTCGATGTCGTCGGTGGCGAAGCCCTCGTCGCCGTTGTGCAGGCCGATGATGTAGCGCATCGTGCGGATGATGTCCTCATCGGTCAGCACGGAGGAGTCGTTCTCCTCGGGGGCAAATCCGAGCTTCTTGTCCATCTTGTAGCGGCCGACCTTGGCCAGGTCATAGCGCTGCGGGTTGAAGAACAGGCCCTCCAAGAGCGTGCGGGCGCTGTCGATGGTGGGCGGCTCGCCGGGACGGAAGCGCTTGTACAGCTCGATGAGCGACTCTTCCTTGGTGGTAGCGGGGTCGCGATCCAGAGTGCGCAGCACCATCTCGGAGCTTCCGAGCAGCTCGATGATCTCCTCGCGGGTCTCGGCCAGGCCGAGGGCGCGCACGAGCAGAGTGGCCGGCTGCTTGCGCTTACGGTCGATGCGCACACTCAGCAGATCGCGCTTGTCAGTCTCGAACTCGAGCCACGCACCACGGGAAGGAATGACCTTCGCGTTGTAGATGGTCTTGTCGGAGGTCTTGTCGCGCTCGGCGGCGAAGTACACGCCCGGGCTGCGCACGAGCTGAGACACCACAACGCGCTCGGTGCCGTTGATGATGAAGGTGCCACGAGGGGTCATGAGCGGGAAGTCGCCCATGAACACTTCCTGCTCTTTGATCTCGCCGGTCTCGCGGTTGATGAAGCGAATCTCCACGAAGAGCGGAGCCTGGTAGGAGACGTCCTTCTCCTTGCATTCATCCACCGTGTACTTAGGCTCGCCGAACTCATGCTTGCCGAACTCGACACACATGTCGCCCGTATTGTTCTCAATGGGGCACACGTCGGCGAAGGCCTGAGCCAAGCCCTCATTCTTGAACCACTCGAAACTTTCCGTCTGGATAGCGATCAGGTTCGGGACGTCCATAACGTCCGGAATCTTCGCAAAGCTTCGGCGATCCCTGTAAAGGCTGGTGGGAGCGGATTTTTTTCCTTGAGCCACGAGGCTGTTCCTCCTTCACGTCCATCGCAAATCTGCAAAAAGTTGCAATCCGCTAAACTACTACTGCGCGAAGTCCGAGTCAAGAAAAATTTTTAGCAGCCATGGAAATTTTCTGGAAAATGGGCCTGGAGCAGGGCTTTGTTCAAACAAAAAGCGGACCGAGAAATCCCCTCCCGATCCGCTTGATATTCGACAGCCAACGTTGCCGCTCGCGCAAATGAGCTACGAGCATAGGCTTATCGCTTCTTCAAAGACAAGCACTCGATGTAGAGTTGTTTGTTGTATCCGCTCCACGATGCATCGATTTTCCCACTAACTACCACGTTTTGGCCCTCTTCAACGCTTTCATCGATATCATTGTCCCAGGAACGATCTCCTATTCGAACGACTGATCCGTCAACGCTTTCTTCCTCTGAAATACCCAGATCGTCTATGCCGTCATAATCTCCGCTTACCACGTCAATGATGTGGCTAGTGCCGCCATCATAGGTAATGTGGCTTAACACATACGCTTCAAATTCCACGTATCGTCCATCGTACTCCTCCGCAAAGGACATATAATCCGCATCCTTATCTGATAGGATATCGGCGAAATCTGAGCAGTTATCAGTAGTCAATACAGGGCATTCATTGTAATAAATTGTTATTGTTGCGTCTCGGGAAAAGCTCTCTCCGGCTTTCCATTGTCCAGAGCCGAATAGGCCACCATTGATAGATAATTCTTGGATCAACATCCCATAGTTTTCATCATCTGGCCCACAGGGAACGGTGCTGATAGATCTGTAAACCCCAGTCCTTCAAAATAGTCACATAGGGCCTTGACCGTCCATTCGGAACCAACGTAGCTTGAAGCGTCTTCGGGCATCATAATTTCGCCTGAAGACTCCTCATCTGCCTCTGAACCTCCTGCTCCGATATTCTCCGCGCTCTCCTTCTCCTCCATTGCTCCCCTCAAGCTTTCTGACCCAGACTCGCAACCAGGCAAGCAGAATAGCCCGCAGGACAATAAGAGTGCCGGGGCGATTTCGATGCAACGTCGTTTCACGATGACCAGCCTTTCGCTCTCGAGTTCGCTCCTATTCGCATCCATAAATACCTTTGCATCATTCTAGCGAATAACTGCAGCTGCGTCTTTATCCCAAGCCGAAAGCACGACCCATCCTCTCGCCACAACATAACACCTCTTGGAGAGGCCCTTTGGGACGAAGCTCCGCCTCTATAGCTCTAGCAAAATAATACTCATTAGCACTGCACGAGCGAAACATTGGAAATGGCCCAACGGAACCGCTGCACAAGGTCGGAGGTGGCGAGATGTCGGCACCCGCGAACATTGCCGTAAGAAAGACGAGTGACCCCTCTATGAAGATGTGCAGACCGTCTGCAGAGCGTCGAAATCCGCCCGATTGCACAGCCCTGTTAGTTCCAAGCGGCGCGAGAGGTCTCTCGGTCCTCCAACGTGAAAGCATAGGAGCCGCTACCGCGCATCATGGGCCGCAGATCCTTCGTGTGGATGATCACCTCGGCGCAGGGCGCGCATCTCGATGACCGTCTCGTCGGCGGCAAGACCGGCGTCGGTGCCCCGCAATGCGGCCGCGGCAGATGAAGATGCCGCCTTCTGCAAACCATTCACTGCAAAGCGCCACCACGCCCATGACATCGCCTAAGTTTGACTACGCGGTCACCGCTCTGGCTCAATAGCAGCAGAAGGCTTGCCAGCACGCCGATCAGATGCTATAAAGTAACTGGCTTTCGCAAAGAGGGCTACCAAGTGCCGGGGACGTTTTCCCCGGCTTTTTGCTATCTCAAGGAGGCCCCATGCCCCTCGAACTCAGCCTTTTCTGCGACGAATCGGGCAGCGACGCACTGGACAGCCGCTACTACCTGCTGACACTCGTCATTCACGATCAAAGCGATTCGATCGTAAATTCCATCACCCGCTATGAGCGCGCTCTAGTCGACAAAGGTCTTCCCGATCTTGCGTTTCACGCCTCGCCGCTCCTCTACGGCAAAGACGAGTACAAGAGTCTCACACCGGAAACCCGCAAGAAGATGCTGTCCTCGTTTCGTGTGTTTTTCAGGCATCTACCAATCAAATACTGGGTATTTTCGGTAAAAACCCGGGAGCACCGATCGCCTGAAGACATCGAACGCGCCATGCGCCGCGCACTCATTGACCTGCTGTTTGACAACCTCGCGTACTTTCAGCAGTTCGACACTATCA
The DNA here is from genome assembly GCF_041223505.1 of Adlercreutzia muris. Classification (NCBI taxonomy): domain Bacteria; kingdom Bacillati; phylum Actinomycetota; class Coriobacteriia; order Eggerthellales; family Eggerthellaceae; genus Adlercreutzia; species Adlercreutzia muris. The sequence goes on along the minus strand of NZ_JBCLQK010000004.1, from coordinate 209,978 downwards.
AGATTTACTACGACAACGGGCAGCGATCCATCGCCGACGCGCTCCATAAGGCCATTGACTACGCCTTGTCAAAGAACGCCATCGCTTATAAGTCCACAAACCCGACCGATTATCGCCTTGCTCAAGTGGCTGACTATATCTGTACCATAGAATTTACCGCGCTCAAATACGCTGTCAATGAAGCGACGCCCACTGACGAAAAATTCTTCGGGAGTTGGTCGATGTTCAAAAAGGGAATTCTGAAAGAAGTCCGTCACAAAAGAATGTAGGAGACGTGTTTCAGAGCAGGGGTCGGAGCGCGACAAGGCACCCGACCCCTGTTGCGAACAAGTTAGTTCCCCGCGGCCCGTGCCGCCTCGTAGGCTTCCACGAGTTTCCGGGTCACGTCGGCCGGTGCGGCCTCGTAGCCTTCCAGCACCAGGCTGTAGGAGCCCGATCCGCGGGTCATGGACCGCAGGTCCTTGGTGTAGTTGATCACCTCGGCGTAGGGAGCGCGCATCTTGATGATGGTCTCGCCAGCCACGAAACCGGCGTCGGTGCCGACGATGCGGCCGCGACGGGTGGAGATGTCGCCCATGATGGTGCCGGCGTACTCCTCCCCCACGGTCACTTCCATGGTGGCCCAGGGCTCCAGGATGATGGGGCCGGCCTGCTCGCAGCAGGCGCGGAAGCCGATGCGCGCGGCGGTCTTGAAGGCCATCTCGTTGGAGTCGACGGAATGGTACGACCCGTCGAACACGGTGCACTTAATATCCACCATGGGGTATCCCGCGAGGAAGCCCTCCTCCATGGCCTCGCGCACGCCCTTGTCCACGGCGGGGATGAGGCCGTTCGGGATGGCGCCGCCCTTGATCTCGTCCACGAACTCGTAACCCTCGCCGGGAATGGGAGCCAGGCGCAGCCAGCAGTCGCCGAACTGGCCGGCGCCGCCGGTCTGCTTCTTATGGCGACCCTGGGCCTCGGCGCCCTTAGTGATGGTCTCGCGATAGGGAATGCGCACGGGCACGAGACGCGCCTCAACCCCGGACTGGTCGCGCAGGCGGGCAAGCAGCATGTCCACCTGGGCCTCGCCCATGGCGTGAATGATGGTCTGGTGCGTGTCCTCATCGCGGGTGATGCGGATGGTGGGATCGGCCTCGGCGGCACGGGCGAGGAAGGTGCCGAGCTTGTCCTCCTCCTTCTTCGACACCGCCTCGATGGCCACCGGGTACAGCGGCTCGGGCAGGGGCAGCGGCTCGATGGCGATGGTGCCCTCGCAGGACAGGGTATCGCCCGCGCGCACGTCATTCAGCTTCGGCACCACCACGATGTCGCCGGCCTTCGCGCTCTTCACGTCCATGGCCTCTTTGCCCATCATCACTTGGATCTTGCCCAGGCGCTCCTTCTTGCCCGTGCGCCCGCAGACCAGCTCCAGACCGGGCTCCAGGTAGCCGGAGATGACCTTCAGGAAGGTGAGGCGCCCCACAAACGGGTCGGAGACGGTCTTGAAGGCGAAGGCGCAGGGAGGCTTCGTCTCGTCGATGCGCACGGTGACGTCGTCGGCCATCTGGAAGCGGCCGTGGCTGCGCGGATGCGGGAAGTAGGTGCAGATGTCCTCCATGAGCCCCTGCACACCCTGCATGATGATGGTGCTTCCCACGAACACGGGAATGACAAGCTCCTGGGCGATGGCTTTGTCGAGCAGGCTCTCCAGCTCCTCTTGGGTGAGCTGCTCGGTGCCATCGAGGTACTTCATCATGAGCTCATCGTCGGCCTCGGCCACCAGATCGCACAGCTTGTCGCGGGCGATGCGGGCCTCTTCCTGGTACTTCGCCGGCAGGCTGTCCACGTCTTCCACGCGCTCGGCGGTGCCGCCCGGCTCGAAGTAGCGAGCCTTCATGCGGATGATGTCGATGACGCCCGCAAAATCGGGGCCCTGGCCGATGGGAATGGTCACGGCGCCCAAACGTCCGCCAAAGCGCGCGTGCAGCAGCGCCATGGCGGTATCGAAGTCGGCCCCTTCGCGGTCAATGTGGTTGATGTACACGGCGCGGGACAGACGCATGTCCTCGGCCTCGCGCCACAGCTTCCCGGTCATGACCTGGGGACCGTCCACGGCATCCACCACGAACAGGGCCATTTCAGCGGCCTGCATGGTAGCCAGGGTGTCGCCGATGAAGTCGGGGTGGCCCGAGGTGTCCAGCACGTTGATCTTGTAGTCCTTGTAGGGGATGGGCGCAATGGAGGTGGAAATGGTGAACTTGCGCTTGATCTCCTCGGGATCGTAGTCGAGGTAGGACTTGCCGTCATGGGTGGTGCCCATGCGCGGGGTCTTGCCGGAAACGAAGAGCATGGCCTCGGCCAGTGAGGTCTTGCCGGCGCCATCTTGTCCCACAAGGACGATGTTTCTGACGTGTTCGGGAGCCGGAGCTGCCATGAGCGACCACCTGCCTTCCAGATAGAGGGCGCCCGCGCCGGGTGCGCGGGCATTCCCAAGCGGCGCGGGCTCAGGCCCCACCGCAGGCGAGTACCTTTCTGTCGCACGCCCCAGACTGAACGGAAGCCCCCGACGAGCAGAAACAGGGGCCTCGTCCCGATGCTTCCGTCGCCCTTCTACGGCATCCGCCAACTCCTCCGCTTACTGACAGCGTGACAGCGAGCGGCTCTCTTCAACCGGCGAGCGGCAATTTGGCGTTGGATTCATCTTAGCAAAACCCTTGGCTCCCATAGCCCGCACCTGCCCGATATTTTCCCCAACTTTTCGGCGCCCCCGAGAGAGCGAGGCCGCCGCGACAAGGAGCGGTACCCCGGAAAATCGCGGGGCCAGAGAGCAGAGGAGGGCGGGACGAAGACGATAGGCGCAGGGCAAGCCGCAACGCTACAGGAGCGCGATGCAACGAGACGCGAGCGAGGCCGCACAGGGTCTTGGGAGAGGACGGAGGCGAGGTTTGCGCGAGACTGCGGGCGACGCGGCAACGGTACGCGGCGCGACCCCCGTGCGACATTCCCACGACAAAAGTACGGCTGCGAGCCTCTACGCTAGGGCATCCCCCGTACGGCTGCGAGCCTCTGCGCCAGAGCACCCCCCCCGTACGGCTGCGAGCCTCTACGCCGGAGCATCCCCCCCCCGAAAGGATCCCCATGCCCAAACTCCTCCTCTTCGGCCCCACCGCCTTGGAATTCTATGAGCACTGCACCGCCCTTCCCTCGGAAGCGGTGACGTTCGCCGCGGCCAGTCGCCACTCACTCGTCCCCTATACAGCCACCGTCGGTGCCCTTCAAGAACAGTTCCCCTTTCTGACGGAGCCGCTCCATTTCACGGTGGCCGAAGAGCGCGATCGGCGTCAACGCTGCGCCCACTGCCATGTTGCACCCCCATCCCTTCGGGAGGGACTTGTGGTGCCCATAACCGGCGATGTCTTTGCGCCCCCACCCGAGATCGCGCTCATCCAAGGGAGTCGAGGGTTCGATCTGCCCCGCATCGCCCTCAAGGGATCGGCGCTCTGCGGCGCATTCGCCATAACCCGCGACGGGCACCTCACAGGAAGGGAGCCTCTCACCTCCCCCGGCGCCGTGGAACGCCTCAGCCGAACTCACAGAGATTTGGCAGGCTGCATCGCCGTGCGCAGTGCCGTTCCCTGGATGCTGCCGCGCGGCGCCTCCCCGCGCGAGCTCGCCAGCGCTCTCGCTCTCGCGCTGCCCACCCATCACGGCGGGTACGGACTCCTGCGGCCTCTGCTCAATCAGCGCATCGATGTTACCCGGCGCGGACAGCCTGCAGCGGCAAAGCGCTATTATGTCGCCGACCTCTGCTGGCCAGCCCAACGCCTCATCGTGGAATATGACAGCGACGCGTTCCACCTGACATCGAGCCAGCACTACTACGATGCCGTCAAACGCACGACCCTCGAGGAGATGGGCTATCGCGTCATCACACTCACCAGCCGGCAGTTGCGCAGTCTCGACGAGATGGACAAAGTGGCCACCATCATAGCCAAAGCCCTCGGGCGCCCCCTTCGCATCCGAACGCGCAATCACCGAGCTCGTCAGATCACGCTCTGGAAAACACTGGGGCTTCTCCGATAGGTGCCACCCGAGCACCTTGCCAGCACCATCGCAGGTATTGCCACTCGGTCGGCACCATCCCCCTCCCGCGAACAGAGGGTGCGAAGGCGGCGGATTGCCCGAGAGCGGGCAGGGGAGCAGTAGATTGCCCGAGAGCGGGCAGAGGACAGCGGATTGCCCGAGCGAGCAGAGGGCAGCGAGCGAGAATAACACGAAGAACAAGGAGAGCCTGGAAGAAAGCAGGTACTCACGGGGAACGACTTGTGGAAGGGAGCCGCGAAAGTGGATCTCAGGCGCCCCCGAGCGAAAAGACCAGAGCTCGACTCTCTTGAAGGGCAGCGGGGGCTCTGAAGGTGGGAAGAGCCGCAGCAGACGGGAAAGAAAAGCGGGGAAGACAGGGCGCGGGACGAGCCATGTACCCATACAACGGCTTTGCGGCGGGCCATGTATCCAAACAGCGGTTTTGTGGCTCACTTTGGCTCAAACTTGTCACAGAAAGGGTGTTTGGTGCTCTTTGTGATACCCGAAAAGGGTCATCCGACCCTCAGGTTGCGCAAATGACCTGTTCAGAGGAAGGTGAAGAGAGCAGGTAAGCGTTTGAGAAGCACCAAACAGCCCCTTTGCGACAGTTTTTCCTCTGGCAATGTCGGAAAAGGGGTATTTGGTGCTTCGCGGTTCACTTTTTGAACAGAGGGAGACTCGCGCCCAAGCAGAGCAAAAACACCTCAGAGGCACGGCCCGAACGACGATGCGGACTTAGGGAATGCGATCTGGGAAGAGACGCAACACAAATGCCCGTTCGGAACGAACGGGCACAAGCTCAGGGCACCATCACCGCCGACCCTCTCCTAGCGTCACCGCCCCCCGAAATCGCCCCTCCCTGCGCGCGCCGCGCGACCAATCGGCTTTCCCGCACGGCAAGCCAGGGGGGGTGGGCGCCCGCGCGAAGGGCGCGCATCAAGCCTGCCTCACCGGGAACGTAGCGGCGGCAGACCCAGGGGCGCTGCACAACCGACCGCCCCTGCGGCCCGGCCGCACCCATCGTAGCCCCCCTTGCGCCAAAAGACAAAGAAAGCCGCCCTGTTGGACGGCTCCTACTGTAATGGGGTGGACGCCCGCGCGAAGGGCGCGCATCGAGCCGACGGCGCGCCCGCCCGAACCGACGCGCGTCCCTACAACTCCCCGATGATGCGGGCGGTGCGGGCGGCGCACTCGGCCTTGGCCCGCTCCAGGTCGATAGTGGGCCATTGCCCCTCAGAACCCGCCGAATGGCCGTCGGCCCGGTAGATGACCTGGCCGTCGCACAAAGTGAGCACCACGTCGGAGCCGTCGCCAGCGTACACGAGGTTGTACACGGGATCGGGCGCCGGGCACCACTGGGGGCCGGTCGTGTCCAGCACGCACAGATCTGCGCGCATGCCCTCGGCCACGACACCGCAATCGTCGCGCCCCTGGGATCGGGCGCCGACCCGCGTAGCTGCAGCAAGGGCCTGCTGGGGGGTCACGGCCGTGGGATCCAGGGTCGCCCCCTTGTAGATGAGCGCCTGGAGGTACATATCGTGGAACAGGTTGTGGTTGTTGTTCGACGCCATGCCGTCAGAGCCCAGGCACACGTTCATACCCCGGCGCAGCATCTCGGGAATGGGGGCGAAGCCGCTGCCGAGCTTCAGATTGGACGCCGGGTTGTTGGCCACGAACACGCCACGAGCCTGGAGGATATCCAGGTCGGCCTCATCGACCCACACGCAATGGGCCGCTGTCACCGGCACGTCGAAGATGCCGATGCGATCGAAGTACTCCACCGGCGAGAGGCCACCGTGACGCTCGCGGCACTCGCGCACCTCCTTCTCGGTTTCCGAGAGATGAATGTGCAGCCGCAGGTCGGTGCCGCGCACGATGTCCAGGATGTCGCGGCACACTGTTTCCGTGGACAAGTACTCGGAATGGATGTTGTAGTCGATGCGAATGCGCCCGTCACCGGCCCCGTGCCAATCGGCTACCAGAGCCTCCATCTGAGCGCAAATGGGATACTCCGCGTAGGGCTTTTCCTCGAAAGCCACGAGGCCCTCGCACATATTAGCCTTCATACCCGCCTCCAGTACCGCGCGAGCGCGCTCCTCGCTGGCGTAGTACATGTCCGAGAAGCTCACCACGCCATAGCGGGCCATCTCAGCGCAGGCGAGGACCGTGCCCCAGTAGCAGTCCTCAGCGGTCATCTTGGCTTCGAAGGGGAAGCACTTCTCCTCGAGCCAGCGCTGAAGCGGCAGGTTCTCGGCGAAACCGCGCAAAAGCGTCATGGGGGAATGGGCGTGGGCGTTGTAGAGCGCTGGCATGAGCAGCTTGCCGCGGCCATGGTAGACCTCCCCAAACGTGGCAGCGACGGCCGGCTCGGGGGCCCCTTCGCTCACAAAGGCGATGCGACCGTCGCGAACTCCCACCCAACGATGGGGCTGCACGGCAAGGTTCTCATCGAGGATGTCAATGTCGGCGAAGAGCATAGCGGGCCTTTCTCGGGGTATGGAAGTGCGGAACTAGAGGGAGAAGATGCTGGGGGCGAGATACCAAGCGTCGTTGATCTTGATAATGCGATAGGCCGTGGGGAAGGCCTCGGGGGCTTCGCTGGCAGCAGCGTCAGAGGCGCCGGCCCCCTCCGCGGCGGAAGCGGAATCCCCGGCCTCGGGAGCAGCGCCGCCCTCGCCCGCAGCGCCGGCGGCCGTCGGCTGGGCGTTCACCACATAGGCGGCCTGGAGGAAGCGCTCGAGTCCGACATCTTTGAAGCGGGCCTCGAGGGATCGGACCTCTTCCGGCGAGCAGGCCTCGCCCTGTACAAGGGCAAAGCCCTCGGGGGCCAGCGTCGCGGCCAAGGCGGCCACCTCGGGATCGGTCAGGCGCTCGATGAGAGCCGCGGGAGAATCGGCGCCAAGCGATGCGGACCAGGCGCTCAGGTAGTCGGCCGGCAGAAAGCTCAGGGCGCTGCGCACCCACTGGGCCTGAGCCGACGGATCGTCCGGCGCGGCAAGGGCCCGGTTCAGACCCGGGGTAACAGCCGCGAGCAAATCATCGGCGAAGGCATAGCCAGCACCCTCGGAAACGATGGGCCCCGCCGTGAGCACCTCCTCGCCACCTTCGGCCGCGCCTTCCGCGACAGCCTGGCCATCGCCCTCGGATGCGACACCCCCGAGGCTCCCATCGCCCTCGGGTGCCGCATCTCCGTCGGCCGCGACCTCGGCGCTCTCCCCGGCCGAAGTCTCTACTGCCGGGGCCTCCGCTGGATTCGACGGCGTCATGCGGCCCAGAAGCAGCGGCACCGCCACCACGCACGCGATGACCGCCACCAGCCCCACCAAGGCTGCCAGCAAGGCCGGACGCGGCGCACGGCCCTCATCGGCCCGAACGGCTGCCGGAGCCTCGACCTTGGCTTCCGCGGCAGCCGCGGCGGCCGAGGATGTCGATGGCAGGCCTGAAAGGGGCTGCGCGGGCGAAATACCCGGACGCTCATCATCGGGGGAAAGCAAATCGGCCACAGTGGCCTCCTTTTCAAAACACGGGGACAAGGCACGGAATATGCCCAAAGCCAAGAATACCCCATAAAGCGGGGAGCGGCCCCCAGGACCGCTCCCCTCCTCGCTTAATCTAGACGATCAGCCGGCTGCTCCGTCCGAAACGGGCCCGGCGCCCTAGATGGTGATATCCACCCACCGCTCAGGCTCCTCCTCTTCACGGCGACGCAGCAGCGAGAGAACGAGCATCATGGCCGCAAGCCCCGCCAGGGATGCCAGGATGAGACGCAGCAGCGAGGCAGGATCGCCAGTCTGGGGCAGCAACTTGTGCGTCACCTTCGCCAGCCAGTCCTTCTGGAAGATCTCCGTCATCCAGTCATCTTCCTCTCCAGGATCGGGAACGGGATCAGGCTCCACGTAGTAGCCCGGATCCACGGCCCGTCCGGCATCGCGCGTCCACTGCTGGGGCGCGAGCACCTGGTAGGCGACGCCGTAGGCATTGGGAGCGCCCCGCGGGCTCAGCACGCCGAGCGGCTCGCTGATGCCCACGTTGTCGTCCACGTCCTCGCCACGCAGGTTCATATGGGCCACATCGTTGTCGAGGTTGTCGTCCTCGCCCACATTCAGCGGCACCCATTCCGCATCCGTCGGTTTTTCCATGCGCACGCGATACACATAGGGACGACCATAGCCATCCACCGCCGGCAGGCCGACGAAGGAATAGCCGCCCTCCAAGTCGGTCTTGGTCGCGGCCACCCGCTCCCAGATGCCCTCGGAGAGCACGCCGTCATCCTGGTTGCGGTCGAGGTCGGCCGCCGGGTCGGGCACATCCATGGCCAGCAGCTTCTTGAGCCGCGCTGCGGCCTGACCCTCTCCGTCGTCGGCGTTGCCATCGTCTGGGTTATCGGCATCGCTTCCGCCCGGGACGCCGTCGCCGGCATCACCGTCGCCCGCGTCATCGGCCCCGTCGTCGAGGCCGTACACCCGGGTCACCCACGTCAGGGCCGTCACGTACGCCGGCTCATCAGCCGCATCGTCTCCGTCGGCCCCTTCTGCGGGATCGCCGCCGGAACCGGTGTCTCCCTCGGAATCAGCGCTACCCTCGCTGTTGCCGCCATCGGGATCAACCGGGCTCTCGTCCTCGTCCTCATCGGGACTGCCGGGAACCTCGTCCCCGCCCGAAACGGGCGGCTCTTCCACAGGCGGCTCCGCGCCGTCCACGATCCAGGCGATATCCAAGTAGCGCTTCGTTTCCTGGAGCGGGTTGCCCTCAGCATCCAGGTCGCTACCCGGCGCACCGTCGGTGATACGGCTCATCCAGCCCGCATCGACCGCATCGGCGAAGGTGGCCACCGAGCGCTCCAACACCACTTCCGCATCAATCACGAGCTCGTCATCTTCGGCCTGGAGGCCGTCTTTGTCAGCGTCCTTCCACACCCAGCCGCTCACGCTCGTGCCCGCGAAGGGAATGAGGCCGGCATCGTTGAAGTGGCTCGACCGCGACCCGAGCGTGGACCAGCGCAGCCCATCGGGGCCGTCCACCTTGGACTCCTCGGCATCGGCATCGTCGGCGGCCATGGCGAGCACCATAAGGCCGTCCACAGCCACCTCGCCCTCGGGATCGAGGCGCGTCGTGGCCTCGTCGAGATCGGAGTCGGTCTCGATATCCTCGCCGTTGTTCAGACCCGTCACGGCGAAGCCGCGCGGCATATCCACCACGTTCACGCGGTAGCCGTAGACCACCGTCTGCTCGGCATTGCCGATGACGCGCACCTCCGTGGCGGGCAAGTCGTTGAATTCGTAGTAGCCCTGGGGATACTCGATGACCTGCTCCTCGCCGAGGAAATCTTTCACGCGGCGCTCGAAACGGCCGGTGGTCACCACCCGGCAGGTGCTGGCCTGCTCCTCGGCGGAGAGATACACCGTGGCGCCGCCCGGCTGCACCACATTGCCCTGGGCGTCCACAAGGCGGTTGAAGTCGCGGTCGAAGACCCACTGGTCCTCTTCCCCGTCATACCAGTAACGGGTCAGCTCCACCGTGGCGCCGGTGATGCCGGCCTCTCCTTCCTCGCGCAGCCCGTTGCGGTTGCCGTCGTTCCACACGGTACCGGAAACGGTATTCAGATTCGGGGCCTTCGCGCCGGCGTCGAGCACCGTGCCGCTGGGAGCGGGCACGTCGAATGCCACCTTCTTGTCATCGGCATCGTCATCGTACTGGGAACCGAACACGGAATCCGGCTTGTTAGTGCTCTCGCGGCTCAGGTAGGCATAGCCATCGTCGATGGTCATGCCATTGCGATAGGTGATGGCCTGGCGCAGGGTAAGCGCCCCCTCCTCGCTGCGGGTGAGGTCGGAATCGGGGCCGCCCACATGGAAGCGGGACATCACATAGCCGTTGTTCAGCTCTGCCATGTAGACGCGGTAGCGCGTCTGGAACACCTCGTCGGCGGCACCGGGCACCCCGTAATCCACCAAGTCGCCCGCCGCGTCCTTCTGCACGTAGCACTGGAGGGCGCCGAAGCGGTAGCCGCCATCGGCACCGGTGGTGGTGGAGAGCGACCCAGGAGGCGCCGGCTTCACGGAGCCCTGGCGGTTCTCGGGGGTGTCGGGCAAGCCCTCGGGCAGGTAGCCGTTGGAGTCGCCCACCTTATCGGCAGGGGTGCGCACGGCCCATATCTCGGTTCCGTCGGGATCGGGGAAGATCACGGCGTCACGAGCGCGGGTCGCTGCGATCCGGGAGGCCTCGGATCCCTCGGAATCGGTCGGGTCGCCGGCCGTCCTCAGACGGGCCACCAGCTGGTAACCCGTGCGCTGGGCCAGGCCCTCGATGGAGACGATTCCGGCCTCGTCGGCTACCGCCCAGGAACCGTGGGCCGCGATCTCAGCTGCCGTGGCCCCCTCGGGGACCGCTGCGTACTCCCAGCCGTCCCAGGAGGGATCGGCTTCAACGTCGGCAATGGCGTCGTCGCCGACCTCCTTCCACCATCCCTCGCGCTCCGTGAAGGTAACCGCTGCGGCCGTCACATCCACATCGCCTTCGGCAAAGGGTACGCCAGCCACCGCCGTGGCCCCGCGGGTGGCCACGTAGAAGGGCTGCTGGCTCGTCACCAGGTTGCCGTCCCGATCCTGCTGGCGACAGATAACGCCGTACTGGGTGTTCGGCCTGATCTCGATGGTGTGGGTCGTTCCATCGAGAGCCGTCACGGTCATGCCGTCGCGGAAGCGGCCCGGATACTTGTCCTCCCAGGGGAATACCGTGACGAAGTCGGCGTCTTCCGCATCGGCGAGCCACAGCGGCTGCCAGTCGCCGTTCCCGTCGGTGTACCCGAAGCCCTCGATGGAGTATTGGGTGTTGTCAGTCACGTGGCGCACGCTCACGGAGCTGTCGGTAGCAGTCAGGTCGCCCGGGTGGGGATCGTCCACCGGATTGCCGAAGGCCGGGTTGTACACCCACGCCCCGGCCCCGCCTGCAGCGTGGGGATCGTAGTACTCCTGAGTCAGGTAGATCGTCTCGCCCACGAGCGGGTCTTCCAGGGGAACGAGCGTGCCCGGCTCCTCGCCGTCGTCGCCCTCGCCCGCGTCGCCGTTCTCCTCACCCTCGCCGTTGGCCCCATCGCCGGCAGCATCGTCCTCGCCCGGGACGACGCCGTCCTGCCCCGAGCCATCTTCCTCCGTCTCACCGCCGATGACCTTGTAGTTGCGAATACCATCGTAATTGGCATCGTCCCATGCCACGCCGGAGATGACCGCCGTGCCGAAGGGACCGAAGCCGCCGTTCATGCAGTCGGCATCGCGAATGGTGGACAGGTCGAAGGCCATGCCGTTGGCTCCCACGTAGTACGCGGGATCCGTCGCACCTACCGGATCGGCCTCGGTCGTCGCCCGATCGGCCAGAACCAAGCGGCCGTCGAGCACCGACTTCTCCTCATCCTGGGCGTTCACCTCGCTCAAGGTGATGGCGTAGTAGTCTTCGCTGTAGCCGGCATCGTTTGCAAGGCGATCGTTCAGCACAGCCGCATCCCCGGGACGGTGCACCTTGGAGGCCGCCGCGCTCACCGGCTCGTCGCCGTCATCGGATAGCAGGCGGGTCACCGGCATGCCGCGCACGGTGCCATCCTGGCCCGCGCGGCCCTCCACCTGCAACGTATAGCCGAGCAGATACCACTCGTCCCAGTCGTCGGTCACGAGCACGTCATCGTTGCCCTCGTCGTTGCCCGCCTTCACGTTGCGCGTCGCCGCGGGCAGGTCGTCGAAGGCGAAGCGACCCTCGGCGTCGGTGATGGCCCGCACGGTGCCGTTGGGCTCGGGCACCCATTCGTAATGGTAGCCGGCCATGGGCTGGCCCGCGGCATCCCGGGCCTCGATAGCACCCGTCGACGCCGGCCACGATCCCTCGTCGCCAGCAGCGGGATCATCGCAGGCGCACTGGTCGTCGGCCACCAGCTTGAGGCCCCAGGCCCGCAGGTACACGTGCTTGCCCGCCAGCTTCGGCTCGTCGGCCTGGTTGATGCCATCGTAGTTGCCGTCCTGGAACAGCACGCCTTCGATGGTGGCGGTCTTGCGCTTCAACAGGGCCGCGTCGTTATAGGCGCGATCGCTGCCGGCACCCAGGTCGTAGCGAGCACTCACAGCCGCTTCCCCGACCGCCGATGCCGCGGGCAGCGCCGCCAGAGCACGGGCCACCGTCGCGGCGGCACTGCGGGAGGCGCCCCGGGAAGCGGGCTTCTTCTGGGCCAGGGCCTCGTCCAAGGGCAGCAGGCCCTTGTCCTGGTTGTCGTTGTTGGACGGATTGCCCTCGGTCAGGTTGCCCAGTACCGAGCTCTCGTCCTGGCGGTTCAGCAGCACATCGTACTCGTCGGCCTGCATGAGGTTGGCATTGACGTTGATGAGGTCGGAGTCCTGGGTGAAGTTGTCCTTCTGCTGGTACTTCGCAATCATCCAGGCCCGCTGCTTGAAGCCGGCATCGGTATAGCGCACCTTGTAGCCGTAGATGATCTTCTCGCCGTTGGCACCTGCCCGCTGAGTGGGCAGATCCTCGAAGCGATAGACGCCCGAGCGCACCACCGGATCGCCGCCCTCGACCACCGGGGCGTACTCCTGCACCTTCGTATACTGCACGTGCTGGGGGTCGCTGCGCCAGGCCGTGGTGGTGTTCTGGTCGTAGTAGTCTGGGTCGGCATTGCCATCGGTCCAGCCCTCGCCGGGCAGCGCCCACTCGGGATCGCGCACCCAGTTGCCGTTCTCGTCGGGGATATAGCGCTCCAGGGTCACTCGGGCGTTGTTTATGCCGTCCTCGCTGGCATTCTCGTCATAGACGGTGCCGTCGCGGTAGGCGGTGCCGCCCACGGCCTCTTCCGGCTCGTAGACCACCGGCTCCTCGATGCCCGTGAGCTCGTTCGCGCGCATCACCGGGGTCTCGGCGCCGGCGTCGTCCACGGCGTACAGGTGGATCAGGCCGTCGGACTCCAGGCGCGAGCGCTTCACCACATCGCCCTTCATGAGGGGAGCGCCCTCCCCCTCGCCATCGGTCGGCGTGATGGCCTCGTACACTGTGATAGTGCCGTCCTCGGCGTACTCGATGAGCAGCGGCACGAGCTTATCCGGATCCGCGGGATCCGCAGCATGCACCACGGGCAGGCCCGTGGCCTCGTCGACCGATTGCACGCCGTCGTTGTCGGCGTCGTTCCAGAAGATGCCCACGATGTCCTGGGTCGGCGGGGGCAGCTCGCCCACATCGCCGGCCTTCACGGCGTCATCGCCCGCGGCATAGTCGCGGGCGTCCATCCAATCGAAGGTGAGCCGCCCGTCCAGATCGTTCTGGAAGTCGGTGGCGGCAATGGTCTCCTGGGCCGTGGCGCTGCGATCCTTGCCCTGGGCGGCCAGGATGATCTGACCCTCCAGCATCTCCTGGCGCTGACCGAGGTAGCGCTTGGGAGTCGTAAGGGGCGCGCCATCGGCGCCTGTGCCCTCCTCGGCCACGAAGGCCTCGCGACCGATGATCGGATAGTGCTCGGTGATGCCCAGATTGTCCGGCAGGTCGGAATCCACCGTCAGAGCCCGCTCCTCGGTCCCCTCGTGGTAGCGGGTCATCATCCAGGCGCCCTCCTCGGGCATGCCGTAATGGTCGCGGTCGTAGTTCTCAGTGAGGCGGTCCAGCTTCACGCGATAGGCGGCCAGGTACTGCTTGCCGGCATCATCGGTGTAGGCGCAGGGAAGGTTGTCGAAGCGGTAGACGCCCTCGTCGTTAGTGCGCACGGCCACCGTACCGTCGGCCACGACGGCGTCGGCGGTATCCCAATCGCCGGTCACCAGGGGGTGGTCGCCGTCGCGCAGCGTCGTGTATATATCAGTGCCGAAGTCCTCGTTGCGGAACCAGTGGCTCGTGTCATAGCTGGCCGAGATCTTCCCCGACAGGTTCAAGGTATCATAGTCGAAGTCGTCGGTGAGGAAGGCCGGCGCGCTGTCGGGATTCACCGCATCGGGATCGTAGTACCACTGCTCCAAGGTGACGATCTGCCCCTTAAGGCCCTCCTCCACGAGCTTGGTCGTCGTGGAGCCGTCGGGCAGCGCCACCTCCTCGGTCGTCTTCATATCCTGGAGGCCATCGTAGTCGGCATCGCGCCACACGCGGCCGGTGAGCGAGCGGGTGGGCACCGGCAGCTCGCCGGCATCGCCGCCATCGTAGCGATCGGCCCGCGCCCGCATAATATCGAACACCACCGAACCGGTCGCATCGCTGATGACCTGGTTGTGGGGCACCGTGACCAGGGTGGTCTTGTCGGCAGCCAGGGTAGCGTCGGCATCCTTGGGGGCCGCGAGGATGATCTGGCCGTCCTCGGCGCGCGTCCCCTCGTCGATGGCGCTCTCGAAGGCCTCCTCGCGGCCAGTGAGCGGGTAGGGCACCACGGTGTCAACCGGCGTCGATCCGAGGCCATCGTCGATATCGGAATCGCTCGCGAGGGCGCCCTCGTGGTAGCGGGTCATCATCCACGGAACGCGGGACACGACGTTGCCCGCGCCATCGCGCACGTCGGTCTGCTCCAACCCGTTCAGGGTCAGGCGATAGGAGGCCAGATAGAAGGCACCGGCATCGTCCACATAGGCCGTGGGCAGGTTCTTGAAGTTGTAGAGGCCATTGCCATTGGTGGTCAGGGTCACACGGCCGTCATCGCTCAGCGTGGCCTCATGGGGCTCGCCGGCAGCCCAGTCGTCGGTGGCGATGGCAGCCAAGGCGTTCATGGCATCGTGGCCGAACTGCTCGTTGCGCTTCCAGGTGCCGTCGGCCGGGTCGAAGTACCATTGGGTAAGGGTCACCGACTCGCCCTCGATACCCGGCTCGTCGTAGCGCTTCACCGTCCGCTTAAGCGGCTCGCCGTTCTCGTCGAGTACCGGATCGCCGTGCGCGTCGAGCACCTCTTCCTCCACTTCCGTGTAGGCCTGCTCGCCATCGTAGTCGTCGTCGCGCCATACCCGACCGGAAATCTCGCGACGGGGCACGGCGATCTCGCCTACGTCGCCGCCCTGGACCTCGGCAGCCCGGCGGGTCAGGTAGTCGTACTTCACCGTACCCGTCGCGTCCTGGTACACATCAGCGAGCGGGATGCTCACCTGGGAGGGCTGGTAGGCGTTCTCGCGGCCGGTGCCCACCGGAGCCGCCAGGATGATCTGGCCGTCGCGGTCCAGCGATCGCTGCTGCACGGCCGTGCCCGTGCCCGTATGGTCGAGTTCGCGGCCCACGATGCGCAGGGCCGGCGCTTGCTGCCCCTGGTTGTCCTCCACGTCCGAGTCGCGCTGTTCATCGTCGCCCTGGTGGAAATGGGTCATCATCCACGGCGTCTCGTAGAGCAGCTTGGTCGGGTCGTCCTCGTCGTACTTCTTCTCGACGCGCAGGCCGTCCAGGCGCACACGGTAGGCGGCCAGGAAATGCTCGCCCTCGTCGTTGGTGTAGGCCGTGGGCAGGTTCTCGAAGGTGTAGGCACCCTCGGCATCGGTATGCACGGTCACCCAACCGCCATCCTGGGTCTCGCCGATGGGAAGCGTGGACTCCTCGTTGGTCGTCTCGGCCTTCGCGAGAGCCCCGGTGCCGGCGTCCAGGTAATCGCGCACCCATACCGTGTAGTCCTTGCCCTGGAAATCCTGGCGGGTCTCGGTCTTCCAGCCGGCAGCCACCGAGGTGCGCACATCGTTGCCGAAGTTCGGGTTCTGCACCCAGTTGGCACCGTCGTAGTACCACTGGCTGATGGACACCGCCTCGCCGGCCAGGCCCTCCTCATCGTCGGTGCGCACGCCGTCGTAGTCCTCGTCGTTCCACACCACGCCGGTCACTGCGGACCGCGGCACCTCCACCAGGCCCACATCCCAGTGTTCGATGCGCTGGGCGGCGCCGAGATCGTAATCGATGGTAGTAGTGATGTTCCCGCTCTTGCGAGAGACGCGGCGGATGTTCTCGCGGGCTGTGGTCACATCGTCGGCACCGCCGGCCATGACGATCATCTGATCGAAGGACACGTCACCATCGTGGCCGCCGGTCACGGTCAGCGGACCGGTGCCCGGCGTCGGCGCCGCGGTGGAGCCGGATCCGCTCTCGTTCAAATAGTAGGCGTAGACCTCTTTGCCGTCGCGCACGTAGGGGTTGCCGTCGGCGTCCCGCACGAGTGTGGCGCTCATGGCGGCATCGGAGTCCAGTTCCTCGTCGAATTGGCCGGTCAGCGGATTGGTCGGCGCGTTGCGCAGGGAGATGCCCCAGTCGCGCTCCGCGGCCTTCAAGTTGTCGCGGTCGATGCGCACGCGATAGCCGGCCAGATACTTGGTCTTGTCCTCGTCCTTCACGGTCTTCGGCGCGTTCGGGTCGGCCACGTAGGTGAGCACGCCCTTGAACACATAGCTGCCGGCCGAGGAGGTGCGGGCCGTCTTGTACTCCAGGTCGTTGAGCACCCAGCGGCCCCGGCCGTTGCCGTTGTCGCCCGGGGTGCCGGGGTTGTAGTCCCGAGCCGCGAAGGCGTCGGCGTCCTCGGGCAGCCAGTAGTACTGCTCAAGGGTCACCGTCACCGCGCCCACGCCGATGTTGGGCACGTCGCCCTGGATGCCGTCGTAGAACACCGGGTTGCCCGCAGCGTCAACGCCGTCGTTCTTGTCGCTCCACACGTAGTTGCCGAGGAAGCCCTTGGTGCCGTCGATCCAGCCCAGGGCCAGCTTGTCGTAGACCTTATAGCCCTTCCACGGGTTGCGCGGATCCTCGTAGACCGCGTGGCCCTTGGCGTCCACGGGCACCGCCGCGTAGAAGCTGTTGGTCTCGCCGATGCCGCCCTTGAGCCACAGGTCGTTGTCCCACATGGCCGCCACCCGGTCGGTCGGGTTGCCCTCGGCATCCGCTGTCTGATCCTCGGCATTGGCGACCGGGCGCTTCAGAGGATCGTTCTCCCAGGCCATAACCGATGGCTTCAGCACGCGGTTCTTAGTATCGGTGCAGACGATCTTGTAGTTGTGCTCCGGCTCCAACGAGAAGCTGAAGGCACCGGAGGCGTCGCCCTCTACGGGCTCCCAACGCCAATCTAGGGTGTCCAGATCCTCGATGGCCACGAGCTTGTTGCCCGCGTCGTCGAAAGCGCGGGTCCATTTGTTCTGACCCTTTTCCGACACCATGAGCACGCAGTCGGTCTGCACCTCGGCCCGGTTGCCGTCGGTATCGTAGGCCTGCTCCCACGTGTCGGTCTCCTCGTCGTACACCTTCACGGACACCTTCATGTTCTTGAGGCGCAGCTCGTCGACGGCCAGGCCGTACTCGTAGGGATTCGACTCGTCCAGGTTCACGTTCACCCAGTCGAGCACGCCGTCGATGAGCTCAGGGTCGACCGCGCCGTCATTTTCGACGTACTTGTTCAGGTTCAGGGTCAGCTTGCCGTTCACCATGATGAATGGCGGCAGCTCGCCCTTGGAGGCGTCGTAGTCGGGCACGTTGTCCGGCGTGAGCGACAGCGGCGCGATGCCGGCATCGCCCTCGGAAGAGCCGCTCTGCGCGCTCGTCGCGGCCGGGGCACTCTGCGGGTTGAAGATGTCGCCACCGCCGTCGCCGCCGGGGTTGTCGCCGCCGTCGCCGTCGCCCTCGTCGCCACCCTCTTCGGGATCCTCTTCCATATCCTCGTAACCGGCCAGCTTGTCGTCGCGGAAGGCCACGCCGGAATACACCACCGGGCGGGCGATGCCCACGTTATAGCTGGTCATCTTCGCGTCGTAGATCTCATTTTGCGGATCGGCCCCCACAGCGTAGCGGTCGGCGTCGAAGGCCACCGCATCCACGCGGATCACCTCGGAGGTGGCCGTCATGGCATCGCCGGTGCGGTTTACGGACAGGTAGGAGGAGATGTCCTCCGTATCTCCGGTGGGAGCCCCCTTCTCGTTGACCACGGGCGCCGAGGCCGCGCCGATGCGCTTGGTGGTGAGCGCGTAGTTGGCGTACTGCCGGGGGAAGGTGAAGCGCAAGCGGTAATTGCCCGGCTTCAGCATGGAGAACATGTAGTAGCCGCGGTTGTTGTAGTAGTCCGACTCGGTGGTGTACACATAGGCGCCCAGGTCGACGCCCTCGGCCGTAGTAATGGGCTCGTAGCCGTAGATGCCGCGGATGGGCTTGCCGGTCTTGGCATCGGCCTTCACCCAGATCATCTTCGAGGACGTAGTGCTCTCGCGCACCTGGGCCACGGCCTCGCCGTTGCGGTTCACCGGCACGCCCCACTCGTTGAGCAACTCCACCTTCACGCCGTTCACGCCCGGGTCATCCGGCTTGCCGTCGTAATCCAAATCGCGGAACAGGGCGCTGGTGTCCTTGCCGCCGTCGTAGGTGTAGGCATAGGCGCCGCGAGCACTGTCGATGGACTTCTCCGTAGACAAGATGTAGCGGCCGTTGGCCCCCTTGTGGTACGTGGTTTCGTTGCCCAGGGTGTCCGTGGTCGTCTCGCCCAGGGTGTCGTTGGTCAGGCCGTCCCAGTTGTTGTCGAGCCACACGTAACTGCCCAGATAACCGTAGCCTTCCGGAGCATCCACGTACACGCCGGCCGGCTTGTTCTCTATCTTGCGGTAGGTCAGGCCACTCTCGCTGGAGCGGTAGTCGGCCATGGACATGAAGGTGTTCCACTGACTCGTCTCCCACAGGCGCTTCTGCAGCTCGGTGGCATCTTCCTTCAAGCCATCGATGGACTTGTAGGTCTTGCCGGCGCCGCCGAGGTACTTGGGCAGGTTCAGCGGGGCCGTCAGCTCGTACTTCAAGCGCACGTCGCCGTTGTTTGTCATGAGGTACAAGTCGTCGTCAAGCACGCGGCACCAAATGGTGCCGATGCAGCGGGTGAGGGCCTCGGCCTCGTCGGGATGGGCCTTCACGTAGGCCTTCAGGTCGTTGAGATCCACGAGGTTCACCTCGGCCATAGCGGCGGCCACTGCGGTCTCGCCGCCGTTGCCGGTGACGTGGGCCACAGTCCACTTGGTGATGTACTCGTCGATTTTATCGGCTTCCATCTCGGTCGCGTCGAGGTTGGCGCTGGCGATATCGATGGGCTCCACGATGTCGTCGGTGGTCAGGGGCCGGTAACGCACGTTGGCACCGCTGCCCTCGGTAGCGATGGGCCCGACCCACACCTGGCCCTGGGCGTGGATCTCCTGACCCGTCACCTTGTCGTAGCCATCTTCCAAGGCCAGCTCGTATTTGCCCTTGATATCACCGACAGTCTCGTCGTAGGTTGTGTCCGTGTACTCCATCTTGATGGAGTCGAGGTTCTTGAGCCAGCCAGACCACTGGGACTGGCGCAGATTGTACTTCTTCGCGTTGTTGTCGTAGGTGGAGGCCTCCTTGTCGCCGACATGGGGCAGCGTGTCAATGAAGGTGGAATGCTTGTAGAGCATGGCCGTCGAGGGATTGTTGCCCGTGTACTGCTGGATGAGCTCGTAGATATAGGTGCCTCCCTCGGGCACGGCCGCTGTCTGGGTGCGCTTGGAGAACTTCTCGTCAGTATAGGTGGGCTGCACCATCTTCTCCTGCACCACCTGGTCGTTATTGGTCCACCCGATGGAATCCACGTCCTTGCGCAACAGCGTCTCGGTGCGGTCGCCGTTGCCGTTGCCGTCATTGAGGTCGGAGCGGTAGGAGGAGTCCTTGGAAACCGCAGTTTCCGGATCGTTCAGCGTGGCCTTGTCCACGAGCACCGTCTGCTTCGTCTGGCTGTCAATGCGGAAGAGGGGCCAGTCGTAGAAGCTGTAGGAGCCGGCTTTGTCGGCATAGGCCGACAGCACCAGGGCGCTGCCCACATCGGTGGTGGCCGAGGAGTTCGGGTTGAACTGCATAGTGAAGTCGATGATGATGGCCTCGCCGGCGTTCAGGGTTCCACGGCTGCCGTTCTCGCCGGTGAAGTTCCAGGTGAAGCTGCGGCGGGTGTTGGACGTCGCGGAGGCATCGCCCTCGCTCGGCGCCACGGCGTCGTCTTGCGGAGAAACGGAGGCTTTGGAAGCGCTGTCGCCGTACAAGTAGGCGAACTCGTCCTTGGCCGAGAGGGTCGTACCGCCGTTGGCAATGAGGCCGCCGCCGAGCTGGGCCATGCCCTCTTCCTCGCGCAGGGCCGCCGTGGAGCCGGTGATGGCCACCGGATCGGACTCGGTAAAGCTGCCGTACTCCACCAAGTCGCCCACGGGCTTATCGGGAATGGGCTTCTCTTCGGGAGCAGGGGCCTCCCCCTCGTCCCCGCCATCGCCTTCCCCGCCGGAGCCATCGGCGTCGTGGATGTTGCGGATATAGGTGTAGCTGTCGTCGGCGTTCTTCGTCCACAGGTTGCCGTCATCGTCGCGCAGGTACTCCTTGAAGCGCACGACCCGGTAGGTCCACTGCGGAACCTGGGTGTTCATATGCACCGCATCGCCGGCCGAGGGCGACGAGGGATCGTGGCGGTAGTTCTCGTTCAGCGGGCTCGCAGGCTTGCCGGCGGCGTCCGTCTCGAACATCTTCTGGTAGGGAACGTACTCGAACACGCGGCTGTAGGGCCGTTCCTTGGACACGCGGTTGATGAGGTTGTTGCCCTGCACCACGAGGTTGCGGCCGACGGATTTCGCATCGGAGGCCTTCACGGTGGTGATATCGTAGTAGGGCTCGGTCACCTGGCCGGTGTCCGGATCAACGGTGCGCGGGTGATAGCCGATGATGGTCTCGGCCTGGGCAGCCACCGTAGTCTTGATGGCCTCCACGGTCTCCTTCGAGGTTTCGGGCACGCGATCGCCGGAGATGATGTCGATGGCCTTCAGCCGCCCGCTCAACTCCTTCAGCTTCGCCTCGAAGGCGGCGCGGTCGGTATCGACGAGCCCTTGCAGCTCCCGACCGATGGCCTGGATCTGCTCCGCCTGCTGCTCGCGCAGCTTCTGATCGGCCGTCTTGTCCGGCAACTTCGAGAACATGGAGCCCGGCGTGGGCCCGAAGTTCTGGATGCGGGGCAGCAGCGTGGAGACCGAGGGATTTGTACACGTATCGCTCGGGTACTCGTCCGCATCATAGCCGAGCAGCGTCATCTGACCTCGGGAGATGTTGTACAGGGTAATCTCGTAGCGCATGAACAGCGAGTCCTCCGGATCGAGCATAATCGACTCGCTCGTCCAGCCGTAGCCGTTGTTGGCCGTGCCGGCGAAGTACCATTGCTTCGCGTCGATCTTGATGGTGGGCCGCTCCTCGGAGCGGAAGAAGCCGGCGCGGCTGCGCTCGAAGGAGGCGTACTTGGTGTCGTCGTAGCGCGGAACCACCGTGGCGAAGTGGTTCACATGCACCGAGTCGGACACGGTGACCGTGGGATCCTGCCCGTCATCAGCCGCCGTCTGGACGTTCACATCGGCGCCGTTGGCCGTCAGGGCGTCGGCCACGGTGTCGGTCACCTCAGCCGGGGTGTCCTCATCGGCCAAAAGCGTAATGGTCTGGCCCCGATCCGGCGTACCGAGGGAGAACTGGCGTCCGAGAGGGCCGGTCACCTGGATCTTGGGCATCTCGGTGATGAAGGCCGATCCGTGGACGCCCGCGGCGTTCTTCGTCACCGATTCGGGCAGCGAGCTGCCCACTACCCATTGGGGCTTGTACTCGTCCACGAGCAGGTCGCCCTGCATGGTGCGCACCCAGCAGTCGTCGCCGCCCACGGCGGGGTTGGGAGCCACGCCTTGCTTGGCGGCCTCCATCTCGGCCGCCGACAGGGTGCGGTCGGCTCCCTTGCCCTCCTTGGTGGTGATGATCTCGCCGTAGAAGTAGAGGGTATTCGGGGCGATCTTGTAGACCTTGCTCATATCCAGGTAGTTGATGTTGCCGAGGTTGCGCTCGGTGTACTTGTAGATGACCTGGTCGTTGTAATCCTTCTGCTTGGCCCAGGCGGTGTTGTTTCGGTTCGGATCCACTGCGTCGGGCTCTTCCACCTCCACGGTGTCCGGGTCGGCATCGGTGGCCAAGCGGAAGCCCGAGGGCACCGGCACCTCATGGGAGAGCGTCTCGTCGTCGAGGATGGGACGGCCCGCCTCGTCGGTCTCGCACGCGCGAATGACCCAGCGCACCTGGCGCACCTGCTTGCCGGTGGCTGCCACGCCCTGGGTGAAGGTGATGTTCTGCTTGTCCGACACGCGCGCAGAGCCGACGAACTGCCAGGTGCCTGCGGCATCGTCGGCGGTGTTGAAGTCCGAGGCGTCGTCCTCGCCGAAGAAGTAGTCGCGGTCGGCGTCGGTGCCGGGCACGGCGAAGTTCTCGCGATCCTGGCGAACCGCGCCGTTCTGCTCCACGTAGCCGTTGTTGGGCTTCGTGACGTTGGTGGTGTTGTGACGCACGTACACGAGCACGAAGAGCTTCTCCTCGATGGCGCGGTTGGCCGCGGCCTCGGGCGTGTTCACTTGCTCCCGCACCGTATCCACCGGCAGCACCCAATCGATCTCGTCGGTGTAGACGATCTCGCCCTTGCTGTTGGTCACCACGTTGCCGGCGGCATCGGTCTGGGGCTTGGTCTGATGGTGGTTGTCGTCGTCCTTGAAGTAGGCGTACCAGGTCTTTCCGTCGATCACCTTGGTGGTCTTGCGGTCTACGCGCCAGGCGCCCACCTCGGCGCCGGCGGCGTTGAAGTAGTAGGTGCCCTGGCCCACGGCCCGCTCGGCGCCAGTCACGGGGTTTTTCAGCCTATGGTAATAGGTGCCGGGAATCTCCCATACGCCGGACTTCACCGAGGTGATGGTGGGGGCCACCTTGCCCGTGGGTATGGTGGCGCTGTTCAAGGGCGCATTCTCCGCCGACTGGGTGCCCAGGGCCCACAGGGGCACCTGCCAGTCCACAATGAAGCTGTTCACCGCGGCACCGGTGTTGATGGCCTGGGTCACGAACAGGTCGTTATCGCCCGATTGCGTGCAGTCCGTCGAGCTCGTGTCGTTGGTGGGCACGCGCACGGTGCCCGTGTCCACGCGCACCGAGGCCGAGGGCTTGCGAATGTCGAAGGTGCCGGCCCGCGAGCTCATGTGGCGCTCGGGGCGGCCACCGCTCTCGTACTTGCCGTCCTGGTCGTAGTCCACAGCGGGCACCACATCCTGGGTGTCCGGATCCACGTGCTCGGCGGCATCGTAGACCAGAGAGTCCTCGTCGTTGTACTGGAAGTACTCCGGAGATTGGTTGTTGAAGCCGGATACGCCGTACTGCTCCTGGGAGTTGGCGCCCACCGTGGGCTTGTAGTACAGCTCGCCCTTCTTGAAGGTAACGGTGCCGTCGGCATTGCGGCTGACGGGCACCGTCTCGGGGAAGCCCGTCTCGTTGTACTTGATGGCGCAGTTCTCCTTCACTGCCTGGAGGATCTTCGCGTCATCGGCCACGGGCACCGTCATGTCCTCGGCGAAGCGGTGCGACCAGCCCGTTTCCGTGGGCAGCCAGGTCACATCGCGGCTCTCCGTGGCGAAGTAAGCCGTGGAGGCCTCGGTGGACCAGGTGCGGATGGCATCGATCTGCTGGTAGTAGGGCAACGGCTCGCCGTCGGCGTCGGTCAGGTCGGCCAGGGCCTCCTCCTCGTCGCCGAGGTTGTCGATGCGGGTGCGCACCTTCACGGTTACGGAATCGCCGGCACCCACATAGCCATCGGCCCGCACCTGGGCCCAGAAGGCGGCCAGCAGGCTGTCGTGCTTCACGAACTCCTTGTCGGAAGCGTCGTCGGGAGGCGTCAGCTCGAAGACGATGGTCTCGCCGCCGTGACGGCGCACCTTCACATCATCGCTGTCAGGCATATCCTCCGGATCGTCCACATCGGGCTTGCCGAAATCGGCGTGCTTGCGGTCTGCGGCCCCCGCGGTGCCGTAGCCGTTCCTATCGTAGTCGGGCTGCACGCGCACGCGCACGGTCCAGCCGGCCTCCACCAGCTGTTTGGGGGTCAGCCGCTCGTACTTCACCGTCTGCTGTTCGCGCTTGGGATACAGCGCCTCGCCCGTGTCGGGATCGCGCACCTCGGTCTTGCCCACGAGGGCCGTGTCGGTGTGGCGATCGCGGTAGGTGCGCTCCACATAGAAGGAGAAGTCGTTTCCCTCGTAGTCGGTGAACAGGCGCTCGTACTGATCGGGCGTGCCCACGGCCTCGCCGAGGTTCTTCAGCTGCTCCTCCTGGTAGAAGGTCACCTGCTCGGGCAGGTACAGGGAGAACACGAGCTTGCCGTGGAGCAGCGCGCCTTCCTTGCCCTGGTTGCCCGAGGCGGCCTTGTCGCCGATCACGGCGTTCTTGAACGTGGCCGCCAGCCAGATCTCGTCATCGTACTCGAAGGCGCCCTTCTTCGCGTCCGGATCGGCGTCGGCCAGTTTCTGGCCCTCGGCCGCCCCGGTGCCGGTCACCGCATGACCGGGCACGGAGGTGGTGCCGTTGCCGTCGGAGGGCAGGTCGGCCGGGGTGTTCTCAATCTCGTAGGCCGAGCCCAGGGTGGGGGTCTTCAAGCGCAGCTTCGTGGCGGCGAACACGCCGCTATCGGTGTGCACTGCCGCGGTGCCCCCATCCCGCAAGGCGAAAGCCTCGGCCTTCTGGGCGTCGGAGTTCGTGGAGTCGACGGTGGGGCGCCCCTCGCCATCGACATAGTTGTTGTTCAGGTTCTTCGTGGTGGTCTCCGACAGACCGTACTGGGTGCGCCAGTTGAACTCGGAGATGTTCAGGCCGCGATTGTCGGCAGGACCCGTGAGCGGGGTGGCCGCCGTACCCACCCGGGCACCGCCGCCCTCAGTGTAGGTACCGAAATAGCCGTTCAGATGGTTGTACTGCACCTGGTCGTTGGTCTGGGTGCCGGAATTGTAGAAGTTGTACTTCAGGCGATCGACGAACTCCACATTGTTCCACCAATGGCTGCGGTGGTACCACGACCCGTTGGACTGGATGTAGCAGCCGTTGTGCTGATAGGTGTAGGAGCCGCTGAACACGTTGTCGTACTCCCACTGGAAACGGTAGGCGTCCCAGCCGTGGGCATCGCGGTACAGGGCGGTGCCCAGTTTGGAGTCGGTGCGCCACACGTTGTTGTTCCAGTTGCCGTTGTCGTCCCAACGGGTCGCATAGGCCGCCGACAGGGCATCGAGGCGCACATCGCGCTGGCGCGAGTCGCCGGCGCCGCGGTAACGGGCCGGAGCGCCCACGGTGTAGGGGTCGGCGCCGCAGCTCGGATGGGAGATATCGTTGTCGGTCAGAGCCGCATAGCCGGTCATGGCGCTCGTCACGTAGGTGCGGATGGATTCCGTGGCCCGGGCCGCCTCACGGTGGTCGGGCAGCTCCGGCCACTCCGGCTCGTTGGTCATGGCGATGGAGAACTTGAACGTGTCCATCTGATGGGAGCGGATGCGCTGCTCCTCATCGGGGTCGCCGTTCAGATCGTTGCCCTTGGGCAGGAAGCGCACGACGAAGCGATAGTTGTCGTTGTTGATGTCGGCAGCCGGGTACTCCTCCGGATCGGCCTCCACCTTCTCGTAGGTCACCGTGGCTCGGAAGTTCTCCTCGAGCCACGCTCGGGTCTCATTGCGGTTCACCTCGCCGACCGCGCCCCACTGGGCGTTGGTCGACTGGGCGATGTCCCAGTCCTCGTAGAGGAACTCCTGCACCCGGTCGGGCCACAGACCGTAGGGCTGGCGGGTGGTACGGTGTACCGGCGCGATGCCGTAGGGCAGCACCACGGTCACCACGGGCAGCACCAAGTCGCCCATCTGGCCGCCGATCTTGGAATAGGTGGCCCAGCGGTTCTCGTTAATAACGTAGCCGCGGTAGTTGTTGTCGGCATAGACGCGCGTGAAGGCGTCCCACCAGAAGCGGTTCTCCACATGCACGTTCACCTGGCGCGTGTCCGTCTCCGTCTCCATGTAGTAGTTGCCCGAGGTCACACCTACGCCATCGGTCACCGATCCGGCGTCATCGGTCGCGACCTCCAGCACGTCGGGCAGACTGATGGAGTTCCACACACGCACCACGGGCTTGCGCATCACGGCGCTCGTGCCCGTCTGGGCATAGAGTACCGGTCCGGTGGTGGTGGCGCCCTTGTAGGCCCTCTTCCAGAAGTCCAGGTTGGGGGCGGCGGTGCCCATGACGTCTACAATCTCGCCGGTGCTCGCCGCATCGGTGGTGCGCACGGTATTGTTCTGCACCGTCCAGCCGTTGACTGCCGGCATGTTGGGGGAACCGGCCAGCTGCATCTCGCCGTTGCGCAGGTGGTAGCGCTGGAGCGTGTACTTGTAGTCCATGCCGTAGGGCTGCATATGGCGCGTGCGATCGCGGGCCAGGCCCTCGTAATGGTCGATGTCGAAGATCTGATAGTAGGCGCTCGACCGGCTCGGCTCCTCGCCGTCGGCCGTGTCCTGGCCCTCCCGGTACAAGTTCACCGCCCGCTCGGCGCTCGTGGTGAAGGCAGATGCCTCGGGGGAAGACGCCTCAGTGCGCTCCCAGGGACGGGTGAGCACGCGGTCGTACCAGGCACCGCTCTCGTTGTTGCCGAAGACGTGGGAGGGGATGTTCACCTTGATCTGGTAACCGCCGCCACCGGCCAGGGCCGCCTTGATCTCCTCCGCCAGGGCGGCGTACTTGGCCGCCTGGCCCGCATGGACGTAGTCGGGGTCGGCCGCGTCGGTGGCGGTGCCGTCGATGGTGCGGCCGTACCACTTGGCCAGATCCTGCTTCACCGTGATCTTGAGCACCCAAGGCTGGGAGCTGTCGCGGTAGCCTACGGACTGGTTCGACGTGCCCGCCGCCGCATCCACGTCCTGGGCCGCCACGGCGGTATAGCTGCTCTTCTCGCTATGGGTGGTGGCATCCACCGTCGAGCGGATGGGATCCTGGTGGGAGGCGGGCGCATAGTAGGTCACGCCGTCGTCGGCCTTGGCCGTGGGGGTCTGGATCACCTCCACCTCCATGAGATCGGAAATGTCGATCCATTCCGACCCCACCTGCGGGTCCTGGGAGTAGTTGCCGGCCACTGTCGTGGTCTTCTTCAGCAGGTAGGCCTTGGGCTTTATCTGCCGAGCCAGCTTCTCCAGGTCGGTGGTGTCCACCTCGCTCTCGGAGGGAGCCACCCCCTCCTCGCCGGCACGGGCCATGGTGAAGAAGGCCGTGTCGTTCTCATCGGCGGTAAAGGCATCGGCGGGCATGGTGGGATCGGCCGTCGACACCTCGGCGCCCACACTCTCCTCCAGGGAGGTGAGGGAGGCGAGGAACGCCTCGTCGCCCTCGGGACCCGGCGCGGTGGCGTCGGGCTCGGCCAGAGCCGAGGAGAGCGCCGCCCAGGCAGAGGGCTTGCCCGTCACGCGTCCTTGGGGCGTGACGGTGGCAGGAGCCGACGCAGACGGCGTCGCGCCATCGCCGGCCGGCGCCTCGCTGGCGCCGGGGGCCTCTTCGGCCAGGGCGGCCAGGGGCGCCACGGCCTGGGACACTTCGCAGGCGGCCTCATCGGCCAGGGCCGCCAGAACGCCCAGGCCGAAGGAGGCCGCGGCGGGCTCGGCAGTCGCGCGCACATCGATGGCCTGGCGCACCGGGGCCGCCGTGCCGTTCACCACGAGGGCCGTGCTCCACAGATAGGGGGCGCCGGACCAGGACTGCTCATCGATGACCAGGGTATAGGCGCCCGCAGCCAGGGTTCCGAGGACCATCTCCTCGCTCACCCCGGCCGTCCGCTCGTCGACAGGGGTGCCGGCGGCATCGTTGATGGGGACGCGGTTACCCGCGCTGTCTTCCACATGGAAGGTGAAGGTGGCACCAGCCGGGAAGGAAGTCCCCGAGGGCGCCGCGCCGACCGTCACCGTCACCGGGCTGCCGTTAGCACCCCGCTCCAAGGTCGTGGCCACATCCACATGGGTGCCGCCCTCGGGCACGGTGAACTCCACCGGCTCGGCGGGCAGGGCGAAAGTGCCCCCGTCGGGCAGCAGCGGAGACTCGGTGAAGTACAGCCGGTAGGTGCCCGGCTCGAGGTTGCGCAGGAGCACCGGATGGTTCAGGCGTACAGTCTGGTTCTCGGCGATGGTGGACTCGCTCTCCACGGCCTCGTCGCCCTCGCCGGAGACGGCAACGCTCACCAGGCGGTACTTCGCCTCGGCATCGGCGCCGGCGCCCTCCGCGCCAATGAGGGCGCGAACCACGGAGGTGCCCGCCACCACGGAGGGCGCGTCGCCCAGCTCGCAGGGAAGCGGCACCTCGATGACGGCGCCATGGCCGTCGGCGACGATCTGCGCGGCATCCTTCGGTGCCCGGTACTCCCACGTGCCCTTCTTCTCCATGGGCACATTCGCACCGGAGCCGTCCTGCTCCACCACGGTGTAGGTGTAGGACACCACCGGCGCCTGCACGAGCGACACGGTGTAGGAGCCGCGGGGCAGCGGCGTGGGCAGCTGGGTCGTGCCATGGGGGGCCACGGCGATGCGATAGGGCTCCTCGTCCACCACGTCCTCGCCTTCGGCGGGCAGCACCGGCAGACCGGTGGTGCCGTCGATGACATCCCCGCTCTCATTGCGAATGATCACGAAGGTGGGGGCATCATCATCGGCGTAGGGGGCATCCACCGTCACCTGGACGGGGCTGGCGTCCCACACATGCTCCAGGGTATAGGGCTCAAGCTCCACCGCGTCCCCGAGGCCCACCACATAGAAGTGCTGCACCTCGGCAGGCAGGGTATAGCCCAGGCCGCCCTGACCCGCCTCGGGGGGCATCTGGGGCGAGGCGGTGAACTTCAGGCCGTAGTGGCCGCGGGGCAGCGTGGCGATGACCGCCGGCGCGTTGGCCACGATCTCCACCTCGGCCACCACCTCGCCGGTCTCCTCGTAGGTCACCACTTCCTCGGTCAGGGCCTCGCCGTCCTCTCCCACCACCGGTTTGCCGTCCTCGCCCACCACCGGACGAGTCTCGTGCTTCTCCTCCATGGCCACGATCTGGGCCTTGGCCGGGAAGTCGGGGCTGGCGCCCTCGGCGTCCACGGTCACGGAGACCGCGCTCTCCTTCTCGATACGATTCAGGGTCAGCTCGCCGCTCACCTGAGAGGGCACAGCGGCATCATAGTCGTCGATCTCGACGAAACGGCCGTCCTCAGTGCATGTCACGTACTTGCCGTTGGGATCCTTCACGTAGGTCTTGGTGCCGATGGTGACCACTTCGTCGTTCTCGCCCGGCACACCCTCCAGCTTCGTGAGGCGCACCGGCTGGCCGTCCTCGGCGTACACCTTGCGCTTCTCGCCCTTCAGGGCGCCGCTCACATCCACGGTGATGCCCGTGGGAATCTGCTCATTGTTCTCGCCGGTCGTGAAGGAGGGGTTCTTCTCGGCCATGGCATCGTGGGCCACGATATGGAAGCTCAGCGGCTTGAAGGCGGTCGTACGCTCCTCCACTTTGCCGTCGACGAGCACCCGATAGGTGTAGGAGCCCTCCTCGAAGGGCAGTCCCTCCGGAGTGGTCCCCACCGATTTCACGACGATCCAGTAGTCGCCCTGGGGCAGCTCCATGTCGTCGCCACCGAGGGTCATCTTCTTGTTGGGGGTCAGCTTGAAGTTCTCCACCACCACCGTTCCCGTGGCGCTCACCACGTCCACGATAATGGGATCCTCCAGGCCCTCGGCGTTCACCGTGAGGGATACCTGGCCGGAATAGGATACCTCGTCGGCATCCAAGTCCTCGCCCGGCCCGGGCACCACGGTGATGGAGCCGTCGAGCATTGGTTCCACGCCGCGGGGCATGATGTAGGTGAACTCCACGCCGTCCAGGTTGCGGTCGCCGTAGTTGTAGGCGGTCAGCTCGCTGATGAAGTCCTGGTTGTACTGAAGAGCCGTGGTGTACTGACCCCTCAGCACACCACGATGGGCCTGACGGTACTCGTCGGCGTAGTCGTAGTTGGCCGTCCTCCAGCCCGCGTAGGTGTCCTCGGTCTGGTAGAAGCGCTGGGTCTCGTAGTTGGATACGCCAGAGCCCTCGGTGGCCAGAGAGCCGGAGATGAAGCGGCTCGACGTGGCGAGCCACGCCTTCTGCATGTGCA
Source organism: Adlercreutzia muris (assembly GCF_041223505.1). NCBI lineage: Bacteria > Bacillati > Actinomycetota > Coriobacteriia > Eggerthellales > Eggerthellaceae > Adlercreutzia > Adlercreutzia muris. Next base: position 179,953 of record NZ_JBCLQK010000004.1, on the reverse strand, counting down.
GGCGCGTCTCCGACCACACGAGCGGCGTGGAGGAGTGCCAGCGCGTGCCCGTGGGAATCTCGATGGGCTCTCCGGTCTCCTCGTCGGTGCCGGGGGTGGTGTCCAGGGATGCAGAGCCGAAGGTGCGGGCCTTGGTCACATAGTGGTACCAGTCGCGCACATAGCGATCGGCATTGCGCAGGGCGCCGGCGCCGTTCTCCAGGTCGTTCTCGGCAATCTGCGCCTGGTACCCCGTATTGAAGTCATTGTGGCCGTAGTACCACCACAGGTAGTGCACATCGTTGGGCAGCTCGGAGGCGGCCTCGTCTTTAGTCGATTGGCGCGGCCGCGGCGTATAGCGTACCACCTGGCGATTGTTGGATACCTTCATGTCGGTATCCAGCAGGTAGCCCGCCTTGTAGCTGTCGGCGTTGCCGTTGGCCGTGCGCAGGTAGCCGTCCTCGTAGGGGGTCATGCCATTGGTGCCCCAGCCGTTCACATCCAAGCCGTTGTAATGACCGTAGGACAGGCCCTCGCCGGGAATATAGGTATAGGAGCCGTCGAACATCTCCCAGGTATCGGTGTTCTCGGGCTTGTCGCCGGAGAAGGCCGAGTCCAGCATCAGGTAGTCCATATCCATGAGCACGTCGTTGGTGACGACCTGCCAGGCGGCCTGGCTCTCGCCCACATGCTGCATATGGTAGCTCGCCCCGGGCGTGTTCAGATTATAGTTGCGATAGTAGCTGGCGCCGATGTTCCACGCCCCCGAGCCCGTGCCCCCGAGCGGGCTCACATGACCCGGCCAGTTGCTGCCGTAGTTCGGATGCCAGTCGGCGTAATAGTACTCGCCCACCCGCGGAAAGTAAGCCGGCTCGAGGCCCGCCGTGCCACCGCCAGTCAAATCCTGAGCGCCTGTGATGTTGTTGCGCTGGTACACCTGAGGCAGGTTGTCCACCGAGGCGTACACGTCGAAGTACAGCTCGATGACGTCGCCCACCTCCATGCGGGTAGAGCCGGCCTGCACGAGGTCGACGGGACGGTCGTAGGCCAGGCCATCGTCGATAATAGAGCCCGATTCCGCCCCCGCACCCGGCGCCGGCACGCTCGACATGGGGCGCGTCACCTCTGCCGCCCCGGCGGGCAGCGGCTCATCGGCAGCGATCCAGGCGATCTTGAACAGGGTAAACTCCGTGTCCCGGCTCACGCCGGCAGCCCGCGGGTCCATATCGGCGAAGTAGTCGCCATGGCCGCCGAAGACGTTGGAAAAGCCGTTGTCGTAGGTCATGGCCCCGCCATAGTCCGGCATCTCGTAGCTGTCCACGGGGACGACGATGAGCTTCATACCGTGGGTGCGGGCGTTGTAGACGTCCCTATCCTTCACAGTGACCGGATTGTTCGGATCGGTCATATCGGTGCGGTTCTCAAGCCACTTCACCTGGAGATGATCGGCCAGGTACTGGGCATCGAGGGTGCCATCGGCCTCGTTCTTCAGGTATTCCGTCGGAATGAGCTCGTAGAAGACGGGGTTGTACAGCTCTCCCTCCAGCTTGGTGATGCCGGCGTTGGTGCGCTTCGGCACGTTCTTGAGGGTGTTCTTGTACCAGAACCGCTCGCCCGCCACGTATCCGGTCTTCTGGGCCGCCTCGGGGTCGTAGGCGGCAGCGGCCTGGGCCTCGGTCTGGAACACCTGGGACTGGAAGCGCATGACCGGCGTGCGGCGCCACACGGTGGTGACCTTCTTCTTGGCCTCATCCTGCTTGGTGAGCAGGGTGTCGTGGGTCACCGGATCGTTGGCCGCGAGCACCGTCGCGCCCGAGGTGTTGCTGGCGTCCACATCCACGAAGTCGAGAACCGTGGCCTGGTTGTCGCTATGGGTGAAGCCCACATCCACCGAGCCGTAGGGCTTCCACAGGTTTTCCTGCTCGCCGCCGGCATGGCTCACCGCCGTGCTGTCCTGGCGCGTGTCCTGATAGCGGGCTACACCGAGCAGCGACACATCGTCGAGGGGGAAGGCCACCACGTCAGCGCCGGAGTTGTTGGCGCGGGCCACGGCGGGCACGTCGTAATAGGTCCAGCGCACACCGGTGACGTCGCGGAACAGGTTGCCGTTGGCAGTGTGGCCCTCGTCGGTGGCCTCCTGGCCGTAACGGTCGCCGCCCACATCATAGCGGGCCGCCAGCTCCTCATAGGTGACCCAGGCTCCCTCGCCGCTGGCCGCATTCGTGGCGAGCGGGGTGATGGAGGCTCGCTCATCGTAGGCCGCGGCCGGGGATGCGGCCGGGGTGTTCCAATCGGGCACGTAGTACTCGATGGCCACGGCGGGGCGGCCCGGGTCATCCAGGTCGGGGCCCGCCTGGCTGTCAGGCAGCAGCGCCTGGGCGCGATCGGCGGCCGAGGAGGTGTGACTCAAGCCGAGCACCTGGGCCGGCGTGGTCTGACTCCAAGCGGCCTGGGCGGTCACATCCTGGCCGAGAGAACTGTCGGAAGTGGGATAGCCCAGCTCGTCGATGGTCTCATCAGCCACATAGGTGGGCTTGCGCGTCAGCTCGAAGTAGCGCTTGCCGGCAGGATTGCCGTTGGCGTCGAAGCCCGCCGTGCCGTCGCCGTCGGCACCCTGAACGATGCCGGTGCCGTTCACAGATCGCATGAAGGACACGGTCACGGTCATCGTGGACTCGTGCCAGGTGGTGTTGCGAATGTTGGAGATGCGCAGGCGCATGCGGTTGCCGTCGGCATTGGCCGCCTCCCCGGAAGAGGATACCGGGTCGAGGGTCTGGGTGTCGGGGTTCCAATACTCCGGCGTGATGTCGATGCGATCGGTGCGATGGCGATGGAAGGCCACGCTCGAGTAGTTGCGGGCCGTCAGCTGCTCCTTGTCGCCGAAGGCCAAGTCCGTCGTGGAACCGTCTTCGGCCCCTGCCGCCGGCGCGCCGTGGGACCAGGAATAGCGCAGCAGCGAGGCATCGCGGGCGCCGGCCATGTCCGCCGATCCGCAGTTGTCCGTCGTCTGCCCGCCGGCGGCCACCGTGTGGGCGCCGGTGATGCGGCCGAGCTCGGCGGCATCAGAGCCGTAGGGCTGGCCGGCGCTGTTGCTGGAGCCGGTGCCGCTTTTGTTCGTCACCCTATACTGGGCATAGCCATGCAGCGGCGCGGCCGTGGCGTAGAAGTTGGCCTGGAGGTGCTGGCCGCGGTAGCTCGGATGATCCGAGCCATCGGATCCGTTGGCCTCGTCGTTGTAGGCCGGATCCTCTTCCAGCTCGTCGGTCACCTGGGTAATGACGCGCACCCAAACGCCCTGGCCCGGCTGAATCTGGCTCGTGGCGTTGCCGTTGTCCTTATCGGCTTCGTAGGCCTGACCCACCGAAAGGCGCAGCACGCGATTGCCGTCGTACTGCTCGGTGGCATTCGGCCCGTCACCGAAGGTGCGCGAGGCACCGTCCACCGTGGCCTTCGAGAGATCCGTTTGCTCATCGACAGCCACCGCGTCCGTGCCGTCGGCAGCCGACAGCTCGGCCGTCACTCCGTGGCCCGTGGTGTTGTTGTCGGCCCACCGCGCACCGGTCTTGGTCTTCTCCACTTCCCAGCCGACGATGCGCTGGCCACGGGGCACCTCGAAGCGGGCGTCCACATGCTCAAGAGGGAGGGCCTTCTGGCTGAAGGTGCCGCTGTGGCTTCCCTGCAGCGTGCCCCGATCGGTGCCGATGTCCCCCGAGCCGGCTCCCACGTAGAGGCGGTACTCCACGTAATCGCCGGCGTACAGATCGCCGTTGGGAATGCCGTTGCCGTTGCCGCCCCGGGTTGCGGCGGGGTCGTAGCTCACGGGCGAGGACACCGAGCGGTCGTCGAAGTCGTAGGCGAAGATGGACTGGGTCGTCCCGTTCATCTCCACCTTCTTGCCGCGCTGCATGTCGGTGACCAGCGAGCCCAGACGGTGGAACAGGTCGTAGCCCCGATCGTTGGCCTCGCGCTTGGTGAGGCTCTTCTTGTTCGGATCGCGAGTCACCACGTTCGACACCGTCAGGTGCTCATTCATGTGCATGCCGCCGAAGGCGTTGCCCTGCTTGTCGAAGGTGGGCGTGCTCCAATAGTTCCAATTGCCGGCGGCCAGATCGGTGCCCGTGGCCCGGGCGGTGCGGAAGTCCTCTACGGGACGGTCGGCGTACACGCCGTCATAGGCGAAGGCGAAGTTGTCGCTATTGGCCGCCCCCGGCACGGTGGCGTTGTCCGCGTCGTTGTCGTTGTAGTAGATCGCGCCGTCGCTGTGCTCGCGGTAGTTGGCCTTGCTCGCGTTGCGGTTGGCACCGAGCACCTGACCGGAATCGAGCATAGTCTCGGGGCGCTCGCGTGTGGCATTGGGCGATGAGAAGGTGAGCTGGACGCTGGTCACATAGGGCGCGGCGTAGGTGCGGTTCACTGTCTGGTCGGCCGCCCAGCCAGAGCCGGGCAGCGTATTGGTCTTCTGCACGGCGGTGTAGTAGCCTACGATGCCGTCACGCACGGCGTCCACCACCTGTTGCTGGGCGGCGGCCTCCGTCAGGCCCGCCGTGGCGAAGTCGTAGCCGGCCAGGTTCACGCCGTAGTCGGCCGCCAGGGCCGCAAACAGCTCTGCGGTGGTGATGGCGGGGTTGTCCGCCTTCAGCGCGCGCTTCGCCTCGGTCATGCGCAGGTACTTCTCCACATCGATGACGTAGCAACCGCCGTAGCGGCTCTCGCCGATGCGCGGATCGCCCGTGAACGTCTGAGCGGTGCCCGCGCCGGCCACGGTGCCCGACAAAAGCCCCAGGTTCACCAGGTCTGCCCAGCTGAGGGTCACGGGGGCCGAGGTGGTCTGGGTCGTGGTGTTGTAAACGGTGAACTGGAAGCCGTCGGCCTGGAACCAGTCGTCGTCACGGGCGGCGAAGCCGTCGTTGCCGGCCACGGTGACGGGCACGAACTGGGCCGGCACGTACACCTTCTGCAAACGGATGCCATCGGGATTCGGATCCCCATTGTTGTTCCCGGTGAACCACGGGGACCAGTGGCTGTTCAGCGTGACCGCGCTGATATGGGCCACGCGGTTCTCGTCGTCCTTCGCCTCGTCCTTGTCGATGTTGTTCCAGAAGCGAGCCTCGAAGGTGGCCACGTTCGGCGTCAAGTTGTCATCGCCGTAATCGGCCATGGAGGGATGGTCCGTGCCGTTGGCCTCCAGGGAGAGACGGGAATTGTAACCGAAGGGGATGAGGTAGCCGAGGAAGTAGGCCGTGTCCTCGTTGCGATGGGTCACGCTGGCGTTCGAGCTGCTCTTCCAGTTGCTCGCCCCGGGATGGGTGCCGTCGCTGTTCAGGGACAGACTCTGATTGAAGGGCGCGTTGTCACCCTTGGAGGTGCCCAGCTTGGCGAAGCTGTAGCCCCAGGCATAGGCGTAGTTGAGGGCGTCTTTCTTGTCGCCGCAGCTGTCATGGGCCGCGCCCTTGAACGCCGGATGCTTCTGCCCCTTATATATGTAGGGCCGGCCGAGCAGCTGGATGTCCACGGTGCCCTCGTTGGCATCCCGATCCACGTTATGGCCGGCGCCCTCGGCGGTGATGTCGCCGTTGCCGGAATAGGGACCCAGGTCGATCTCGTAGCTGGTCACGAACTCGTTGGTGGCCAGGGGCAGCGCCACCACATCGCCGGTCTTCTTCAGGTCCATGATGGCGCTATGGGAATCCTCGCCGGGGCGGGCGAACTCCAGATAGGCCACGTCTGCCTTGCCTCGAGTCAGGTGATCGATGCCGAGATCTCCCACGCGATCGTTCTTGCCGCCGGTAATGTCGTAGACGCCATCGCGGCGTACCTGGTAGGTATGGGCGCCGGCGGCGTCCTCCTCGTAGATCGTGAAGCCCTCGTCGTTCAACTCGTCGGAGGCCTTCCACTGGCGCGTAGTGAAGGTGATGGTGGCATCTTCGTAGTCGCGCAGGTGGTCGAGCACGCCGTTTTGGAAGTGCAGGCCCGTGGACAAGAACCCGTAGAAGGACAGGTCGTCGTCAGGCTGGCACCAGGGCAAACGATCGGTCAGCTTCACCTTATCCGTGAAGGAGGTGTAGTTCCAGCCCCAGTCGTTGGGGTAGTACTGGTCGTTGCCCCACGTGCTGGAGTAGCTGGCGTCGCCCGAGTAAATGCCCCGGTAAATCGTTTGGCGATAGAAGGCGATGGCGAAGTTCGTATCGCCGCCGAACAGGCCGTGCTCGGTCATATTGTAGGGGTTTGAATTCCACGCATCGGCCGTATCGCCCAACCGCGTGGCGTCCTTGCCGTTCCAATTGATGCCCTGCATCGTGTAGTTGCCGTCGTTGCGGGCCACCACGTTGGTGCGGCTGCGCAGGTGACGCATATAGGCCACGCCGTCGTAATGGTGCCAGTAGTTGCCAGTGCGATGGTAGTCCTGATAGGACCACGCGCTGCAGAAGCGGTTCTTATCGGCCTGCTGGTTCTTGTTCTCGCTGCCGCTGGTATTGGCCCGGGAGTCCTTGGTGTCGGAACGCACGATAGCCTGGTGGCCCGGACGGTCGTTGCCGGAATTCGTGCCGCCCACTTCCAGGGTCACGTCGGTGTACATGTTCATGCCACCCGTAGGGGTCTCGGCGTACATGCGGCCGTTCACTTCGAAGGACATCTGGTTCACGATGTCGGCATAGCTGTTGTTCACTTTGCCGAACCACTTGCCATAGTCGGGCTGGTTCAGGGTGGTGACATCGCTGTCGCTCTCGGTCCAGTCGCCGGTGACGTAGCGATTGTCGCCCGAGGCGTACTGGTTCTGGTTGATGCGGATGTCGTACTCGATGCGCGTCACCGTGAAGCGCGGGGCCCCGGGACGGGTGAGGTTCTGCAGGTAATAGTCGTCAACCGGATCGCGGTAGGAGTCGCTGCGATCGGCCCCCGTACCGAAGCTGGCCTCGGGCTCGCCGGCCCCATCGCGGGCCAGCAGATTGAGGCGGAAGTACTTCGCGCCGTCGTAGTCGCTCTGCACTGCGTCGGCAGCCGTGCCCGCCAGCTGCTGCTTGATCTCGTCGCCCGTCAGCGTCAGGGTCTTGCCGTCAGAGTAGGTGATCTTTAGGTTGTCCACGTACTCAGCGGCCTGACGGCGAATCTTCAGGTAATAGGCATCGAAGTACTGGGAGGGATCCTTCAGATCCTGCACCATATGCAAGACCATGCCGGAATTGTAGGTTTCCGCACCCACCCAGTAGAGGTTGCGGCCGTTGAAGTTATAGGAAGTCCAGGGCCCCTGCTCTGTATGGCAGGTGCGCTCCGGGCCGTACTCGTTGTACTGGGTGTTCACCTGGCGAAAGTCGGCCAGCAGCGACACCTGGGACTTATAGCCCACGTCCAGGGCGAAGTTGCGCTCGGCATCGGAGGCATAGGAGTCGTTGTGGGCGATATGGCAGCTGTCCCACGAGCCCCAGCTGTACTGGGAGAAGCGGTTGCCGTTGGTGGGGGCGCTCGCGACGCCGCCGGCGTTGGAGTCGTAGAGACCGGCGCGGTTCAGCGTGTCGAAGTACATCTTCGACATATAGATCCAGGAACGGTCGGTGCGGGTGACCGGCGTGTTCTTCATGCCGGGAATCATGGCATCGCCACGCAGCTTCAGAAGATAGTTCTCCGTCTTGGCGCTGAACAGGCGCTCCGTGTCGAAATTATGGTCGGCGAAGCCGTCGAACACGATGTTTTGGCCATCATCCCAGCTGACCGTCGCGGGGGCGGTGGTGTTGTTGGCACCAGGCGCGGCGTCCTCGGCCATATCCTGCCAAGAGACGAGCTTCACCTGGGTCAGGTTCTCAATACCGTGATTCCGCAGCATCTCCTCGGTGATGACCAGGTCGCCCTCGGCCGTGAACTCGTAGGTTTGGGTCGCATCCGTCGCGTCCTCGAAATGGTCGGGCAGGGCATCGGCGGCGGGAACGACCGCACGATCCAGGGCTCGGTAGACCCCGTCGGGGCGGATGGTCCACGACACGGCCGCGGCCGCGTCGGCCCCGGCCCCCTCTTTGCGGCCCGTGAACGTGATGGCGCCCACCGTGCCATGGCGGAAGGTGTCGAACAGCTCGTGGTTGACCGTCACCTTCGTGGTGTGGAAGCCGGTGTAGTCAGACACCGTGCCGCCATCCTTGTGCTTGTCGTTGGCGTCCAGCTGCAAGACCTTCTCATAGTTCATCTGCAGGTCGACGGTCACGTCCACGTCGTCGAGGGTGGAAGTCGCATGCTCGTTGGTCAGGTTCGCCCACATCTTGAAATCGCGGTCATAGGGCACGCCAGTGCGCGTGAAGGAACCATCGGAGCAGTTGGCCGCGTCGGCGAAGGTGTGGTGGTTCATGTACTTGTTGAAGGTGGCGCCGTACTGGCCGAAGGTGTGCACTGCCATGGCAGGGAAGTACACCTTCAGGAACGCATCGGCCTTGCCCTTCTCGCCGGGGTTGTCCAGCTTGGCCGTGACATCCACCTTGGCCTGGGCGTTCACCTTGGCGAACTGGCCGGCGCCGTCGCTGCTCACATTGTTGTACCAGGAGTTCGTCTGACCCCGCAGTTTCACGGCGAATTGCTTGTCGGCGCTCACGTAGGGGTCGATCTCGCTGTAACGGATCTCGATGCGCTCCAAGTAGAAATCGCGCTTCTCCGTTGCGGTCCCTCCGGCGGCCAGGGGCCGGTCGAAGAGGAAATGCAGGGCGGCGAAATCTGGATTGTCCGAGGTCACATCCACAGAGAAGCCCGTGGCCGCGCTATCGGCCGCTTTGGCCGCCTCCAACATCGCCAACAGCTCGTCGCGGTCGTAGCGCACCGAATAGCCCTGGTCGGCGAAGGTGCCGTCTGAAACCGTCTCGTAGGACGCGGAAGCGCCCGAGCCGGTCTCCACAACGCGGCGGAAGTAGAACGTGACGTTCTCCAGCGAGCTGTTGTCGGTGGCACCCACGGTGTTGTCCTTGCGCACCGTGGAACCGAAGTTGAAGAGCTCCTCGCCGAAGGTGACTTCCTTGGTCTTGAAGCCGCGCACGTCGTTCACGGGATCTTTCAGGAAGCCGCTCAGATCCTGATCGGTGCGAATAGTCACCACGGCATCGTCGGCGCGATTCAGGCTGTTGTTGCGCACCGTGAAGTTGTAGCCGGTGCCATCGGCGAAGTTCGCCACTTCCACGTTCTTGCCCTCAGCGGCCGCGCCCGGATTCGGGCGCACGCCGGCGGGCTTCACGGCAGACCAATCCAGGGTGGCGGCAAAGGTGCCGAACTGCATCTTGGCCGTGGCCCGCAGCTTGTTCACATTGCCCTCGAGGCGCACCGCGTCGGGCAGCATCATGTCGGGCCCGTAGGCCGACTTGGTGGCGAAGGCGCGCACCTCGGTGGCCACAGCGGCGTTGTCGTGGCTGTCGGCCCGGCCGAAGACGTACATCACCGGAGCCGTGTTGGCCGCCGGGGGCACAATGGCCCCCGAATCCGAGGTAACGGCGGACCTGTTGATCTTCGCGAAGCGCACGCGCAGCATCTTCACGGGCGCCTTCTCCGTGGCCCCGTCGGAAACCGTCCCGCTCACCAGGCCGTCGGTAACGATGTCGCCCGCCGAGCCGTTGGCGGCCACATTCAGCGTGAGCATGCCCGTGGCGCTGTCCATGGTCAGGGTCGCGCCGTCGCCGAGAGTCACCGTGCCGCCGGCTGCGCCCAGGGTATCCAGGGCCGCGGCTATGTCGTAAGAGGCGTTCGGGCGCAGCCCCTCCTCGGTATGGAGGATGGTGGCCGTGGGATTCAGCACGTCCAGCACATCCACCGAGGAGATCTCGCCGTAGCGGTAGTGCCAGCAGGTCTTCGTGATGGGATCTCCGGTCGTCTCATCGTAGGTGGGGTTGCCATCGGCATCCAACACGGGCACCACCCCATAGGCGAAGCCGGGCACCACAAGGGACCGGGCCAAAAAGCCCCGCCATACCGACGGCGCGCCGGCCTCATCGGAAAGGGCCTCTTGCTTTGTGCCGTTGATCACCATATCCACGTCGAAGCTGCTGATGTCATAGGGAGAATTGTTCGACAGATCATAGCGGAAGTACGCGATCTCATCGGCCTTGTCGCCCCAGCGATAGGGTACGGCGGCGTTGCTCTTGCGCGCCCCCGTGTTGTCCACATAGCCGTAGGAAGCGGCCACGGCGGGCTTGATGGGCACGAACATGGAATTCAACGTAGCCTGGCCGCTCACTGACTTGTTGCCGTCCGGATTCTCATAGTCGGTGCCGAAGCGGGCAGCCACCGTCAGCTCGCCGACGCTCTCGGGGGTGCCGATGATCTCCACCATGGCCTGGGCGGCATCCACGGTCTTGTTCTTCGTGAACTGCTCCAGCTCGATATCGACGTTCAAAAGGTACCCGATGTTGAAGTTTGTGCAGGTGAGCACATAGTTGCCCGTACGCTCCATGACGCCAGTCGTTGGGTTCTTCTTCGTTTCGGGCTTGAAGTAGTCCAGCAGCTTGCTCCCCGGAATCTCCAGCGTGCGCTTGGTCACGTCGCTGGCAGCCGTGGTGGCATAATAGGTGAGGGTGACCTTCTCCACCTTGGCCCCGGCATCGTCGGCATAGGTGTTCGTATCGGGGTCGTAGGTGCCCATATAGGCAGGGCCCAGCTTCACCGCGCTGGCTACGAACTGCGACTTCTTCGACGAGGTGGGGTCGAGCACCATATTGCCCGTGGCGGGATCCTTGATGTACTTGAAGCCATCGGGGATAGGGCCGATGTTGATGAGGGCCGGGGCCATGCGCGAAGCGGAGGTGTTGCCGAAGCGGAAGCGCCATCCGGCGTTGGGCTCGTTCACCAATGCGTTGCGCTTGTCGGCCTCCTTCTCCATGGCCGAGTCGGTCGCGCCAGACCCGTCGTACATGGAGAAGACCTTTGCCGTGATCAGCGGATTGGTCTGCACCTGGCGGAACGTGGCCTTGGCCGCCTGGGTCGTCTTCTTCGGCTGGGAGAAGGAACCGTAATCGGGGCCCACGCCGCTCGGAGTCCACAAGCGCTCGCCGTAGGTGAGGTCGGCCTTGTTGTCATAGTAGCCGTTCGCGCCGTCGGATGTGGCCTCCATCATAACGCCGTGCACGTCCACCGAGCTGGCAATGCGCATGGTAGACTCGCCCGCTGCCGGCTGGGGCAAGGTATGTTTGAACAGCACACGGAACAGGCCGGTGAACTTGCGGGTCGGCGCAGCGCCGGCTTCGTAGCGCCGGCCCGGCACCGCCGCGATACCCTGGGCCTCGAGCATTTCGGCAATGCCCTGGCTGGCGCGCTCGTCGTCGCCGAGGCGGTAGAGCACGTACTTCCCGTCAGGACCGGTTCCCTCTTCCACTTTCTGGGGCAGCGTCAGCGAGACCCACTGGGGGTTCTTGCCGCTCATATCCGTGGTCTGGAACTGCACCACATTGGTCTTCTGCTGGGCGCTGCCACCCTCGGTCACGTTGGCCTGGGTGCCATCGGTCGTATCGTACCAGTCCGACAGCTGGGGGTTGCGCGTCTCGGTCACGACGGGCTCGCCGGGCTCGCCGTCTTCCCCGGGCTCACCGGGGGTCTCGGTGCGCACGACCTCGGATTCATCGCTCTCGTCCACGCGAATGGTAATGCCCGCCAGCTGAAAACCGCTCGGGAGCTGGTCGGACAGCTCCACGCCATAGGACGTATCGGGGTTTTGGCCGAACAGCGGCGTATTACCCTTGTTCTGCATATTGCCGATGCGGTAGGTGACCATCTCGCCAAGGGGCGCGCTTTGGGCGCTCTCCCAGTTATCGGCATTCTCCGGGTTCTGGGCCAGCTTGGTCAGCGATGGGCCCCGCGTCGGCGTGGCGAACGCCGAATCCACGCGCAGGTTCTTCATCCACTGGTAGTCGTTGGAGTTGCCGTCCTCATCGTAGCCTCGGTTGCCGAAGTTCACCGTCGCATAGGCATCCAGATAGGCCTTCTCCACTCCGCCGGATATGCTGCCGTAGTTCGTCGTGTAGGGCATGGCCACGAGCAGCGTGTGCACATCGGACTCGTCCTCGGGCCGGGGCGCCCCCTCGAGGGTCTTGTCGGCCTCGGGCGTATGGGAGATGAGGTGCTTGCCATAGGGCATGTCATCCTCGTGGATATCGACAGTGATCTGGCCTTCCTTGCCACCAGTACCATAGGGCAGCTCTTCGAGACCCAGCTCGTCCACGTTGGAGAACTCCGTCAGATCGATGGAGGCGATCTCCTCATCGGTCAGGGTGGACACGTCGTAGATGAGGGCGCCGCCCTGGCCGGGCATGCCGATGTAGCTCGCGCCCTTCTCGGTGGCGCTGAAGCTCTCGTTGGGCACGTAGGCGCCGCTGGCGTCGCGCTTCCAGGTGAGCAGGTCCTGGAGACGGATGCCCGAGGTGGCCGCCGAACCTGCCTTGAAGAACAGCACGTAGTTCAAGAAGTCGATCTCGGACTCGCGGGTATCGGAGGTGTTCTCCACCTGCACCTTGTAGACGGCGTAGTTGTACTTGTTCCACAGCACCGGCGTGTTCAAGCTCTCGTTGTGCAGAGCCCAGCGCAGGTTGGTCTGGATGAAGGTGGCCACGAGCACGTTGGCGGCACCGGGGGCGCGACCCGTGCCCGGCGCCACCTCCGTGGGCCACGAGGCGCTCTTCTCAGTGCCGTCGGCGTTGGTGTAGTTGTTGTAGGAATAGCCGAGCTTCGCCGTGGCGCCGGTGTTGTCGGGCACCGAGCCCTCGAACTTGATCTCGCCGGTCAGCGTTTGGGCGCCGCTGTGCAGCTGATACTGCTTGTCGTTGCTGGTGGACTTGTAGCGCAGGTACCAGCGCCCCGACAGGCCCTGCTTGATCAGGCCGTTCTCGGGATCGGTCATTTCCTGGGACGTGTACCAGTTCACGCCGTCCTGGGAGAAGTCGTAGCGGTTCACCGCGTCGGAGTCAGGCTTGTAGGACAGGCGCTGGAACTGGTTCGGGTACTTCGGGTTCGCAATCTGCTGGCCCTTCTCCCACTCGGCGCGGTCCACAGTCTCCTTGGGACCTTTGGCATCGAAGTACAGATAGGGAATGTCCAGGGTGAATATGACCGCGGCCGCGCGACGATCGGCCATATCGTAGCCGTCGGAGCGGCCAAGATAGCCGTCTTTGTACGTGGGGTTCGGCTGCAAGGTCATATAGATGGTGTCGCCCGTCTTGATCATGACGGTGTTGGTCTGGCCGGGCACGGCGGTGCCGTTGCCGATGTGCAGGTTCGGATCCAGGTACGTCGTGGGCAGACGCTCCACGGTCTCGCTGGCGAAGGGGCGGATGCCCGGCGATTCCAGCATGGTGCGCGTCAGATAGGTGGAGCCGGTGAAGGCCGAGAGCAGCTGGCGCGGAGCCAGATCCGGGCGCTCCCGATAGTTCTCGGGAGCATCGCCGTCGTCGGGATCCTTCGCGATCACCGGGGCTTCGGGCTCGGGGGCCGGCGCGGATGAGGGGTCATCGGCCTCGGCGTCCTCATCGGGCTCGGGCACCACCAGCTCGGGGGCCGTGGGCACAATGGCGCCACTGGTCTGGTTGGCCGCCTCAGACTGCTCATCGGTGAGGAAGCCGTCGCCCATGGCCGTGGCGGCAAAGGGCGTCTCGGTGGTGAGGCACTGGGAATACACCCCATCGACCCCGTCGCCGACCGCCGCCACCTGCGCGTCGAACACCGCCGTGACCGGGAAGGACTCCCGCGCCCCCTCGGCAAAGGTTACCGAGGCCTCGTGGAAGGGGGCAGCCACGTACAGCGTGCGGCTCTCGCCGGGGGCGATCGCGCCGTCCTCGCCGGTGCGGGACAGCTGCACACGACCGTCCTCGGTAACGGCGTAGGGCACCGGGGCCAAGCCCAGGGCCTCCAAGGACGAGGCCTTCATGGGGTTGAGGCTCGCCAGCTCTTCTTCGGACAGGCCGGTCACATCCAGCACGATGAGGCCGTCTTCGCCGGGCACGCCCACGAAACGCTCCGCCTCGCGCACCTCATCGGCCGTGTTCACGACGCCGTTTATCCGGTTCGCCACGGCATTGCCCTCGTCATCGACCCGGTAGGCCATAAGGGTCTCAAGGCCCAAACCGCCGCGGCCGGCGCTGTCGGAGGGGTAGAACGCCCCCAGGGCGCAGGCCCGCACCGCGGGCGCATCCTCGGGCACCTCGTAGCGCACGAGATGGGCCAGATACCCGGCACCGGAGACGTCGCTGGTGCGGGGCATCTCGGCCCGCACCACTTCTGCGCTCAGGTTCGCTGCGATGCTGCTGCGCTCGTTGGTGAGGGTATAGGACCCCGCCGCCCCGCGCTTCACATCGTCGTACTGGGGCTCGGGCTGGGCGCCCTCGGCGTCTTCAGCGTCATCGGGCGCAGTGGAGAAGGAATGGAGTTCGTATCCATAGTATATGGATACGGGAGTGCCTTCGGGCACTCCGCCGACGAGACCGAACTCAAGGGAGGGCAGCTCCGTCGCCGCATCCAGCTTGCCGTCGTTGCCGTCGTAGCGCAGCACGAGCTTGCCCGACACGCCCGCAGCCAGCTCCTCGTCGGTCACGGCGCGGTACATCCCGTAGTGCTCCTGCCACAGCGACCATCCCTCAGGCAGGGCCTCGGCGAACACGGCCGCCCGCATGGCGCCCGCAGCGGCCTCGGCATCGAGGGCGGCCTCGGCCGCCGCGGCCCGCGCCTCGTCCAGCGTGGAGGGAGCATCCTCGGCCCCAGCCGTCACACGATCGGCCTGATCGGCCAGGGCATGGCGCAAGCGCCATTCCTCCTCGGCATAGGTCGTGGCCACGGCTCCCGCATCATCGGTATACAGATAGGGAGCTTCCAGGGTGAAGACGAAACGGTCGCCGGGCTTAGAACCAGCCAGGTAGCCACCTTCCAAGCTCTTGCCCAGATCGCCCAGCTCAAAGGCGGCCTGTACGCGACGGCCCTTCACATAGAAGCCCGCCTCGGCGCTGAAGGGCGCCCCGGAGGCCACGAGATTCGGGCGCAGCCGCGCCGCGATGGCCGCCTCCTCGGCAGCCTGCTGGGCCTCCTCGGAGTCGCCCCACTCGGTGGCCACGGTCACCTGGGGAAGCACCTCGGTCGGCTCCACCAGCCCTTCGGGAAGCAGGGCTTCCAAGGCATCGGGATCGAGATCTTGGGACTGAACGCTGGAGGCCCAGGCCAAAGCCGCCTGGCGGCCCGCCTCTTCCGCATCATCTGCCCCGCCGTCATCGGTCGCGGGCACCTCGTCGCCGGGCAGCTCGTCGGCATAGGAAACGAGCGCCGTCGCATCGAACATGGTGAAGGCCAGCAACAGCGAGAGCAGCACCGAGAGCACCCGCACCCAGGTCTTGGTGGTGAAAAGGTTCACGGGCGGATGCCCCTCGGCCAGGCGCACTGCTGCCGCCGCGTTGGCAGGCACCCGCGTGCGCCAATGGGCCCCGCTATCGACCGCGGCGGGGCGGCCTGTGTTCTGCCGCGCATCCACTTGCACGCAACCATCTGTCTTCTCAGAATTATGATGATTTTGCTTATATTCGCTCATTGCCATACCTTCAATAATCCTGTTATCCGCTCTCGCTTCAGCGTCTCCGTCTCTCACCTTCAAATCACCAGATCAAAAGGCTCTTTTGAAGTGCCCCCCCCCGTCCTCACAAATCGCCAATCGTCATGAGGATAGAGTCTGGGTACAATAACACTTAGTAAAGGATTGTAGAACTTCTCCCCTTGTTGTCAAAGGGGTAACGGCTTGCTAACGGTCATGTTGCTAATTTGTTACTTTAACGGTCTCATCTGGCTTTTTATGAGCGAGAAACTAAACGTTGAGTCAGTTTTCCCCTCTTGCCCATACAAAAAAGGGAGCCCGCCGAAGCGGGCCCCCGAATGGAACCGAAGATATAAGCGGAACCGTGAATGAGCGGCGGCTACTGAGCCTGGTCGGCCCCGTCAGCAGCGCCGGCGTCAGCGGCCTGATCGCCAGCCTGGTCGCCTGCGGCGGCATCCTGCTCGCCAGCCGCGTCGGCCTGACCGTCAGCGGCGGGCGCATCGGCGCCCTCGGCAGCCCCATCGGCCGTCGCGTCGCCCTGATCGCCCTCGGCGGCAGCCTGATCGTCAGCAGCAGCGGCATCGGCGCCCTCAGCGCCCTCGCCGTCGGCGGCCGGAGCCTGCCCGTCGGTCTGGTCCTGGGCGGTGGGATCGGCGGTGTCGCCCTCGGGAGTCGCCTGGTCGGCAGCGGCCTGCTCCTCATAGGGGGTCAGGTCGATGGCGTAGGGCAGACCCTCGGGCATCGGATTGATCTCGATCTGGGCGTTATTGCGGTACTCCTCGAACCAGGTAGCGAAGTTCTGGCTCGTGTTGGCCTCCTGCATGTAGCTCAGCGTGTCGAGGAACTCGGCCGGCAGCTGATCGGTGGAGGTGATGCCGCCCTCGGGAACCGTGAAGACATCGGTGCACTTGATGATGTGGTAGCCGTACTCGCTCTTCACGGGGGCAGCCACGATCTGGTCCTTCTCAAGACCGTCCAGGGCCTCCTGGTACTCGGTCACGAAACCGGTGCCGAGCTTGTCCCAGTTCACGTCGCCACCCTGGGCAGCGCTACCGGAATCCTGGGAATACTGGGCAGCGGCATCCTCGAAGGAGATGTCGCCATTGTTGATCTGGTCCAGCAGCTCCTGGGCACGGGCCAGCAGGGCCTCATCGGTCTCGTCGCCCTCGGCGGTGAGCAGGATGTGGCTGGAGCGCTTAGCGCCGTTCAGCTGATCGGCCATGGACTGGGCCTGGGCGAGCAGGGCATCGTCGCCCTCGCCCTCGCCCTCGCCCTCAGCGGCAGCCACGGCATCGGCCAGCTTGGTCTGGAGCAGATTCGGGCGGATCACCTCGTTGATGTAATCCTCCTCGGTCATCTGGCTCGCCTCAAGAGCCTCATTGAAGGCCTCGTCGCTCTCGAACATGCTCTTGGTCTGGCTCAGGGCCTCGTCGATATCGGCCTGCTCCACGGTCACATTGTACTCAGTGGCAGCCTGATCGTAGAGATCCTGGTTGATGTAGTAGTCGATGACTTCCTGACGCACGGTCTCGGGGGTGTAGCCGTTGGCCACCATCCACTTGCCCCACTCCTCATCGGACTCCAGGCCGCTATCGGTGCGGAACTGCGCGACGTAGTCGGTCACGGTCTGCTCCATAATCTCCTGGCCGTTCACCGTGGCAGCCACGGCACCGCCGCCGATGCCGCCACCGCAGCCGACCAGACCCGCGCCCAGGGCCACGGTCAGCACCATGGCGCCGGCACCCTTCAGAGCAGAGCTCTTCATAAACGAGGTGAATTTCATGAATCCCTCAACCTTTCATTCGCCGCCCAGCCAGTATGCCGGGCATCTCTGCCGCGCGGCTCACGCCGACGCGCTCTTTCTCATCCCACAGCGCACGGCCCTCCCAACCGGGCCCTGTGTTCTGCCGCAAAAGGCAGTTGAGATAGTTTCCCCACTGTGGTCAGGGCGTTATTATTTCAATCTTGCCGACGGGGCGAAAGCGAATCACGAATACCGCACACCCCGGAAACGAAACCCACACACACCTGAAAGCAACCTGAAAGGTTTCCCTAAAAGCGAGCTTCACCAGCCAAAACACTTGGCTGCGAACGAACCTGGGGGCTGTTCGCCCCTCGCGGGGCCCGACTCCCTGCGCGGTATACAAAAACGGGCGCCTACCGAAGTAGGCGCCCGATAAGTCTTGGTGGAGCCTAGGGGGATCGAACCCCTGACCTCATGGCTGCCAGCCATGCGCTCTCCCAGCTGAGCTAAGGCCCCGTAAAAGTGCGAGGAATATAATAGCACAACGGGTCGGGGGCGCAAGTACTTTTTTGAAAAAGTTTTTGCTATTTTTCGGCAGCCTCGGTTGCGGCCTTCTCCACCTGCTCGATGATGCCGTCCAGGGCACCTTCCACGTCATAGGCCTCCACACGGCCCTTGTCCACCAGACGGGCAAAGTTCGGGTCCATGGGCAGGGTGGCCACGGCGGGGATGGCGTACTTCTCGGCCACGGCCGCGCCCTGGGGCTCGCCGAAGATGTGGTGCTCCTTGCCGCAGTCGTCGCACTTGAAGTAGGCCATGTTCTCCACGAGGCCCACCACGGGCACCTCCAGGGAGCGGGCCAGGTTCACGGCCTTGCCCACGATCATGGCCACCAGCTCCTGGGGCGCCGACACGGTGACGATGCCGTCCACGGGCAGCGACTGGAACACGGTGAGGAACACATCCGAGGTTCCCGGAGGCATATCGACGAACATGTAGTCCACGTCGCCCCAGTTCACTTCCTGCCAGAACTGCTTGATGGCGCCGGAGACCACCGGACCGCGCCAGGCCACGGGCATGTCGCCCTCGGGCAGCATGAGGTTCACGGACATGAGCTTGATGCCGCTGGCGGAGGCGGCGGGATTGATGCCGTCGGCATCGCCGGTCAGGCGGGCATCCACGCCGAAGGACTTCGGAATGGAGGGGCCGGTAATGTCGGCGTCCAGAATGGCCACCTTGTAGCCGCGCTTGTTCATCTCGGAGGCCAGCAGGCTCGTGACGAGGGACTTGCCCACGCCGCCCTTGCCAGACACCACGCCCACCACGTGCTTGATGTTGGAGCGCTTATTGGCCTCCAGCGTAGAGGGGCCCGCCTCAGCAGTGCGGTCTCCGCAGCCGGACACGCCGCAGCTGGAGCACTCGTGGGAGCATTCTTCTGCCATGATTCCTTCTTTCTCTCTTCTCAGGCGGTTGCATTATTCGCAACCAAGATAGTTCGTGGGGCATCATAGCACAACCCCCGAGGTGCAGGATGCATTTCCTCGGGGGTTGCGAGAGGCTGGGCGGGGTCGGGCCCCTGAGGGCCGGCAGCGACGCCCCCTAGAAGTCCTCGGGCATGTCCTTGCCGTCGCCCGAGGCGTAGAAGGTGGCCTCTTCAGCCAGGTCGCGCACGGATTTCCCCTCATGGAAGGGCAGCTCCAGAAACTCGGCGATGGTGGGCACGAGAGGGCTGCAGTCGACGTAGTGCCCCTTCTCGTTGAACTGGTTGGTGTCCTGCGCGCGCCAGTAGCGGTCGTTCACGTCGGTGAGATAGTACAGCCCGGTGGGCGTCTCCATGTACACGGAGTGGTTGGCGTGCAGGTAGGTGGGCATATCCTCATATGCGATGTCGAGCGCCTCGTCGATTTTCTTACCCATGGGACGTCCTCTCTCGAGCGGATTCGCGCGGGGCGCCGCCCATCGACGGTACTCCCCACCTGGTACCCCCATCATAGCAGGGACGCTGCGTCAACGAGGGCGCGCGGCCGATAATTTATAAGCGTTTTGCTTCGACTTTGCTGCGCAAAAACGGCTATTATCGTTGCGAGAACGAACGCTCCCCAAAAAACAGGAGGCCCCATGCGCATCGGCATCATCTCGGACACCCACGGCTCCTTGAGCCCGGCGGCCTACGCGGCCCTGGCGGACTGCGACCACATCATCCATGCCGGCGACATCGGCGGCCCCGCCATTCTGCGAGAGCTGGAAACCCTGGCCCCCGTGACCGCCGTGCTCGGCAACAACGACTTCGCGGAATACGGCAGCGCCGTGGACCATTTCGCCCGGCCCGTGATCGGGGGCGTGAAGTTCCTCGTGGGCCACAAGCCCGGTGACGTGCGCGTGAACCGCGGGGGTGCCTCGCGGGGCCTCGGCCCCGGCGACCCCATTCCCGACGTTATCGTGCACGGCCACACCCATGTGCCGGAGCTGATCGTCGGGCCCGAGGCGCGGCCCGCGGCTATATATATGTGTCCCGGCGCGGTGTTCCGCCCCCGCAGCGACTTCGGCCGCACCATCGCGAAGATGGATGTGGAAGAGGGCCGCGTATTGCACACGTGGATCGAGAACCTCGACGGCAAGGTGCTGCTGGAGGTGTAAGGGCAGCCGCCAAGCGTCGGCGAGGGTTGTGGGCGCGCACGCCGCAGAAGGCCGCAACCACGCCGGCGAGGCCCAGCACAACGAAGGCGGCGGCCCACGTCGGAAGCGATGGCACAAGCTCGGCCACCGAGGCCAGCTCGTTGCCAAGGGGTTCCAACTGACCGGCCAGCACCCCGTAGGCGAAGGCTACGGCTGCCACGAAGGCGACGATGGCACCAGGGTGATCTCGCTTATGGCAAGGGCGAAGCCGTCCATGGAACGCCGGTGCCCTAGCGGTAGAAGCGCGGGAGCTCGACTGTCAGGCCGCGCTCCCGCTGGAGGCCGACCAGGGTGAGGCGCGTCAAGCGGGCAAGGCCGACGTAGAAGGGCTGCTCGGCCGCCTCTTCCAGGGCCTCCAGATAGTGGGGCGCCCAGGTGAGCAGATGGTCGCGCAGGTAGTCGTCCACCAGCTCGGGCCGCTCGGCGGCGAGGAAGGACAAAAGAGCCAGCATGAGGCCGATGTGGTCCTCGGGAGTGCGCTCGTCGGCCAGGCGCTCCACGCCCACGGCGCGCATCCACGCCCGCAGGGCCAGGGTACTCTCGCCGAAGACGACGCACTCGCGATCGGTGTACACCGAGCCCCAGGGCGGCGCGGGCAGATGCCCCGGCCCTACGAACAGGCGGCGGTACTCCCACACCACGTCATCGTGGTCGGCGCCGGCGGCCAGGCCCTCTTTCATGGCGGCCAGGGCGCTCTCCACCGCAGCGATCTCATCGCCGACGAAGGGCCATTGCGCAGCCGCAGCGGCCACATCCAGCTCGGCCAGGGCGGCAAAGGCATCGGTGGCATCGCCGGTGCGGGGGTCGTTCAGGAAAAACGGCGCCAGGCTCGCCCCCGCGAAAACGATGGCGTCCACAGGCTCAGTAGCTTCGGTCATGGCTTCCCTCTCTCTTGTGCTTGCCCGCAGGCTCGGCCACTCTGACCGGGCTCGGGCCCTCTTTCCTCGACGGCACCGGGCCCCCTATTCTCTCCTAAGCCCCTGAAACCATCGCTGCCATTCTACCCCACTCAGGTGCGCCTAAGGAAGTCGGCGAGGCTCCGGCAGGCGCCTGCAGGCTTGGCGTCAACGGGCACGGTGATGACCAGGTTCGGCTGGCTCTCGCTGGCCGCCGGCAGAGGCGCGATCTCCGCGTCGGTGCCGTAGCCGATGCACTTCTCCGGACCGCTCTTCACCTCGCCGGTGTCCAGGTCCTTGTCGATAGCGCCCTGGGGAACTTCCGCTGGGTCGCTTCCTGAGAGCCATGCCTCGAAAGGGCGGTGCCCCGACGAAGGGTCGGGGCACCGTTGGGAGGGCTTGCTTGCCGACGGGCCGCCGCTGGCGTGCCGTCGGCGTGTCGCCGGTCTGCTGCCGGCAGGGCAGCCTTAGGCTTTCTCGGCGGCTGCGGCGACGGCGGTGTCGTCGGGCTCTTCGGAAAGCGCCGCATCCACGGTGATGACGAAGTTGGGCTTGGTGCCAGAGTTCTCGTCGGACACGATGTCGGCTGCGTGAGCGCTCTGCAGCGCGTCCATCTCATCGAGGGCCAGGTTCGCGCCGGGGCAGGCGGCCACGCAGGCGGGCAGCTCGCCGCGCTGGCGGCGGTCGTAGCAGCCGTCGCACTTGAACGTGGTGCTCGTCGCCTCATCATAGCTGGGAGCGCCGTAGGGGCAGGCCGAGATGCAGGTCTTGCAGCCGATGCACACGGTGTGATCCTGCATGACCGTGCCGTCTTCCAACTTAGTGTAGGCGCCCACGGGGCACATCTCCACACAGGCCGGCTCCTCGCAGTGGTTGCAGGCCATGGAGAGGAAGGCGAAGGCCGCCGGGTCGTCTTGGCGAATCTCGGTCACGGTGCGCAGCAGCACGCCGCGATCCAGCTGCTTCTCGCTCTTGCAGGCGATGGAGCAGGTCTTGCAGCCGTAGCAGTTCTTGTTGTTCATCCAAAATCCGATGGCCATGGCTTTACGCCTCCTTCTTCACGTCGACGAGAGTCTGGTTGCAGCAGTGGGTGCCGCCGAGGGTCTTCCACTTGTCGTTGGTCACGTAGCTGGACGAGCCGCCCTGCTGCTCCCACCAACCGTTCTGCAGGCCGATCACGCCGGGCTTCAGCAGTTTGTTCACCCGCGCGATGCCCCGGTGCTCGCCGCGATCGTTGAATACCACCACGGCGTCCCCGTCGGCAATGCCGCGAGCAGCCGCGTCATCGGCATGGATGAGGATGTGCGGCTCGGTGTCGCAGATCTCGTCCATCCACGGCAGGGCGTGGAAGGTGGAGTGCACGCCGCGATAGGTCTTCTGCTGCACGGCGAACAGCGGGTACTTGCTTGCCAGCTCGTTGTCGTTGCGGGCGTCCTCCTCGGAGCGGGCGTAGGTGACGATGGGGTCGAAGCCCTCTTCCTTCCAAGCGGCCACCCAGAACTCGGCCTTCTTGGAGGGGGTGAGGAACTCGCCGTCCTTGTAGGGGATGTAGTCGGGGCCCACCACGTCGATGGCCTTCTTCTCCTTCAGTTCCTCCAGGGTGATGCCCGTCGGCTCGATGACATTGCTGATAAGGGTGTCCATGGGCACGTCGAAGGCGTCGCCGAAGCCGTAGCGCTTCGCGAGCTCGGTGAAGATCTCCAGGTCGGACTTGCACTGGCCGGGGCCGTCCACGGCCTTCTCCACCAGCTGCACCCAGTGGGAGCGGGCGTTGGCCAGCACGCCTTCCATCTCGAACATGCCGGTGCAGGGCAGCACCAGGTCGGAGTAGAGGGCCGTCGAGGTGAGGTAGTGCTCCACGGTGACCACGAAGGGAATGGCCTCCAGGGCCGCCTTCACCATGGTGGTGTTGGGCCACTGGGTCATGGGGCTGCCGGTCATGGACCACAGCACGTTCACCTTCAGCGGATCTTCGGCCAGCACCGCCTCGCCGAACTTGAAGCGGGGAATGGCGGGAACCTTATGGTCGAGCTCGGGCACGGGAATGGGGGCGCCGGTCTTCACCTCGTTCATGCCGCCGGCGTCGGACACGCCGTCGCCGACGTGGCCCACCTGCCCGCAGAAGGCCGCCAGGTACGCGCCGATGGCCGTGGCGTAGGTGCCGTTCTCGGTGCGCATGAAGCCGCCCATGTTCTGCACGATCATGGCGTGCTCGGCGGTTGCGTACTCGCGGGCGATGCGCTGGATGTCGGCCGCGGGCACGCCGCACTCCATTTCGGCCGCCTCGGCGGTCCAGGGGGCGGCGTTGGCGTAGATGAGCTCGAACTCGGTGCTGTACTGCTCGGCCTGGGGCGTGCCCTCCAGGGTGAGGGCGGCCGTGATGTTGGGGGCGTCGTGGCGCACCACCGCGCCGGTGGCCGTGTCGAGCACCATGAACGAGGCCGGGTCCTCGGCGCTCTCGAGCACCGGCGCGCCCGTGGCCTTGTCCACAAGGCAGGGGGCGCAGGTGTGGGCCAGCAGGAACTCCTCGTCATAGAGCTTCTCGTCCACGATGGTCTTCAGCATGGCGAGGCCCAAGGCCGCGTCGGTGCCGGGCCAGGGAGCGATCCAGTCGGTGGCCTTGGCGGCCGACTCGGTGTAGATGGGGTCGATGACCACGAGCTTGCCGCCGTTTTCCACCACCTTCTCGAAGCGCTGGAAGTAGCCCTGCTTGGAGATGGCCGGGTTGTTGCCCCAGATCACACAGTAGGTGGAGTTCTCGATCTGATTGCGGCAATCGAGGAAGCGCTGGCCGTAGATGGGCACGATGGCCGCCGTGGTGCCCGCACAGCAGAGGCTGCCCACCGTGGTGGAGGCGCCCCCGAGATGGGCGAAGAAGGCGTTGGCCACCGGGCCGTGCATGGCCCCGAAGTTGCCGGAGCCGGTCACGTAGCAGATAGATTCCACGCCGTCGGTGGCGATGGCCTCGTCGAACTTCTGCTGGATGAGGTCGAAGGCCTCATCCCAGGTGATCTCCTTGAACTTCCCCGAGCCCTTGTCCCCGTCGCGCAGCAGCGGCACCGTCAGGCGCTCCGGGTCGTTGGTCATGTAGGCGCGGGCGATACCGCGGCCGCAGGCAGCGCAGTCGTTCAGCTCGGAAGACTCCACCTTCACCAGCTTGCCGTCCACCACATAGCCCTTGAGGTTGTGATGCTGGCACTCCGGCGGGCACGTGGAATAGAAGATCTCCGCGCCCTCGTAGGGATCCTCGCCCGTCGCGGGCAGCCCCTCCTCGGCGGGCGCGTCGTCGGTGGCCGCAGGCGCGCACCCGGCCAGGCCCGCGGCGGCAGCCGTGGCGGCCGCGGCCCCCACGAAGGCGCGACGGGTAAGCGTGGCGTCTGCGGCGCGTTCGCTGTTCTTCGTCATAGAACTCTCCTCCCTCAGATAGGATTTCCTCGCGGCGCTGTGCCGACAGCCCCCCACCGTCCGTCGCGCCGACTGCGGCGCGCATCACCGAGGGGCGCTGTCTGCGGGGCGGCGGCCCTCCTCGACCGAGACCCCCAGCGCACAGGCCCATTGTGCCGCTGCCGAGAATCGGTCGCAATGGTCGGGAAGGGAACTTTCCATTAAGAATTCGGGACAAATATTAAAAAAGAATTACCTTCCCCATCAGCTATTCCCGCGCCCCTCCCCATCGGGCATAATAGGGTGGTTGGCAAGGAGGGGATCCATGGCGCAACAACCGTCGGAACGCTCGTTCCGCTTCGGCATACGCTTCAAAATCGCCGTATCCATCGGCGTCATCATGGTTGCGCTCATGGGCGTCGATATCCTGTGGAACCTGTCGCTGCAAAACGCCCAGGCCGAGAACGAGGCCCGAGAGAAGGCCGAGGTTCTGGCCGCCGAGATGCGGGCCGCCTGGGACTTCGTCGATAGGAACCAGAACGTCATCAACCGCGCCGAGGACGGCAGCTTCCGTACGAAGCACCTCGTATGCGTGGTGGCGGCGAAGTCCATTTCCATGCTGTTCACCACGGAAACCGACTATTCCATCCGCTTCACCAACGACACGCCCCGCCAGGCGGCCAACGCCCCGGACGCCTTCGAGCAGGAAGCCCTGGCCGCCTTCAATGCCGACCCGGAGCTGAAGGCCTATTGGCGCGTCATGGCCGGCGCCGACGGCGAGCGGGTGTTCCGCTACCTCGAGCCCCTGTACGTGACCGAGTCATGCCTGGAATGCCACGGCGAACCGGTCGGCGAGCCGGATCAGTACGGCTACCCGAAGGAGGGCATGGCCGTGGGGCAGGTGGGCGGTGCCATGTCCATCACCGAGCCCATGGACATTTACGCCGCCGGCATCCAGAACAGCATGGTGCAGCAGGTGGTCATGGTGCTGTTCATGATGGTGGCCGCCTTCGCCGGGCTCTACTTCGTCACAAGCCGGCTGGTGCTGCGGCCCATCGATGCCCTGCGCACGGCGGCGAAATCCGTGGGCGAGGGCGACTTCGACTACACGCTCGCGGTGCCCGACCCTCGGGCCAGGCCCCGTGACGAGATCACCGAGCTCACAGGCGAGTTCGGCCGCATGGCCCGCGACCTGGAGGCGCTCTATGCCGATCTGGAAGGCCAGGTGCGCTCTAAGACCGATGATCTCATGGTGCTGAACGACCTGCTCAACTACCAGAAACGGGAATTGAAGGCAGCCCTTGACCGCCTCGGCGAGGAGGTGGCCTACAAGAACGAGTTCTTCGCCATTGTGAGCCACGAGCTGCGCACGCCGCTCACGAGCATCCTGGCCTACGCCCGCATCCTGAACGGCGATGAGAGCCTGGCGCCCAAGACCCGCGAGGCCGTGGCCGAGATAGAGTCGAATGCCACCCTGCTACTGAACATGGTGAACAACATCCTCGTCATTTCCAAGCACGCGGCCCAGAAGGACGAGCTTGTGCCCGAGCCCGTGGACTTCGTGGACCTGGCCCAGTTCGTGCGCAAGGCCCTGGCCCCCATCGCCGCGGCCAAGGACGTGCGACTCACCTGCTCGGTAGCCCCCGACGTGCCCCTGGCCATGGCCGATTGGGAGAAGCTGCGCCGCGTGCTGGAGAACCTCGTGGACAACGCCATCAAGTACACCCACCGCAGCGGCTTCGTGGACCTGGCCATCACGTTCGAGCCCACGGGCAGCGAAGCCAGCGAGGGCAGCGCGGGGGACGGCGGCGCGGGGGACGGCGACGGCGCGGGGGACGGCGGCAGCGCGGGGGACAGCGACGGCGCGAGGGACGGCGAGATCGTGATGCGGGTGAGCGACGACGGCATGGGCATTGCCGCCGAGGACCTGGATCAGATCTTCGAGCTGTACAAGCAGGCGGGCCAGTCGGCCAACCGCCGCTATCGGGGCACGGGGCTCGGGCTCGCCGTGGTGCGGGACCTGACCGAGCTGCACGGGGGCACCGTTGCCGTGGAGAGCCGTGTGAAGGAGGGCAGCACCTTCACCGTGCGCATTCCCGCCGTGCCCGTGCCGGAAGAGGAGGAAGAGTGAGAAGCGCGCCACAGCCCTCCCCCGTTAGCCTGCGAGCCCTCGATGCTCCCAACGCCCCCAAAGCCCCGAACGGGCGATGCGACCGCGCCCATCGTGCATTCGAGGCATCGCAGGCCTCTCGGCGACCCCCTTTCCGCAAGATTGCGCCCCAAATATGCGATGTGAACGGTCGTATCGCACATTCGGGGCATCGCGAACCCCTCGGCGGCCCCCCTTTGCGCAAGATTGCGCCCCAAATATGCGATGTGAGCGGTCGTATCGCACATTCGGGGCATCGCGAACCCCTCGGCGGCCCCCCTTTGCGCGAGATTGCGTCGCAAATGCGCGATGTGAACGGTCGTATCGCACATTCGGGGCAGAAAGAAAGCCCGCTGCGGCGATTCGCCCTGTTTTCCCGCCCCAAAAGCGCTCTGCGCACGGTCACATCGCACTTTTGGGGCACAGGCGCAGAGGGGCGACGGCCTCAACGCATCTCCCACCGCAACCCGTGACGAAGGAGGACGATGATGGC
The DNA here is from genome assembly GCF_041223505.1 of Adlercreutzia muris. Taxonomy (NCBI): domain Bacteria; kingdom Bacillati; phylum Actinomycetota; class Coriobacteriia; order Eggerthellales; family Eggerthellaceae; genus Adlercreutzia; species Adlercreutzia muris. The sequence continues at coordinate 153,118 of NZ_JBCLQK010000004.1, read as the reverse complement.
GAAGATTCTGCTTGTCGACGACGAGCCGCGCATCGAGAAGCTGGTGCGCGACATGGTAGAGGGCGCCGGCTATGAGTTCGCCTACGCCGAGAACGGCGCGGACGCGCTGGCGCTCGTGGGGAGGGTCGCGCCCGACCTTGTCATCATGGACGTGATGATGCCGAAGATGGACGGCTTCACCGCCTGCCGCGAGCTGCGGGCCCGGGGCGTCACGGTGCCGGTCATCTTCCTGTCGGCCAAAGGCGACATCGTGGACAAGGGCGTGGGATTTGCCGCTGGGGGCGATGACTACATGGTGAAGCCCTTCGACCCCCGCGAGCTCATGATGCACATCGAGGCGCACCTGCGCCGCGCGGCCATGCGCCCCGCCACCGCGCCGGCCAGCGGCACCATCGCCGTGGGCCGCCTCTCGCTGGATATGGCCCAGCACCGGGCCACTCTCGGCGACAGGCCCGTGGCGCTCACCCCGAAGGAGTTCAAGATATTGGCCGCCTTGGCCGCGAGCCCCGGCACCGTGCTCTCCCGCGAGCAGCTGGTGGAAGCCGCCTGGGGCCCCGAGTTCGTGGGCGAGACCAGCTCCATCACCGTGTTCATCAAGAAGCTGCGGGCCAAGATAGAGGCCGACCCCACCGAGCCCCGCATCATCGAGACCGTCTGGGGCATCGGCTACCGCCTGGACCCGGAGGCCTGCAGGTAGAAGACGTCGCTGTGCGGCGGCCGCTCCCGCAGCCGGAAAGCGGCACGGCCTGCGGGGGGGGGACCCTCGGAAACGGTGCGGGCCCAAGCCCCCATCATCCGAGGCCCCATCACCCAAGTCCGCGCCATCTCCTCGCTAAACTTACAGCGGCAGCTCGTACATGGACACCTGGATGTCGCCGAGGGCCGGGTAGTAGACGGTCCAGTCGCCCCGATCCTCGAAGCCGCAGGATTCGTAGAGACTGCGGGCCCGCTTGTTGTGGGGGAAGGTATCCAGGCGCAGAACCGCAAGCCCATCGGCACGGGAAATCTCAATGCCCCGGGTCAGAAGCTGTCGCGCGAAACCGCGGCCGTGATAGGCCGGCAGCGTGGCCACCACATGCAGCACGCCCACACACTCGGGCGCTGCATCCACAGCCCAGGGCACCGCCTCGTAGCCGGGCGACCCCTCGTGGTTCACCACCATAGCGCTCGCAATGACGGGATGGGAACCGGCAGCACCCTTGCCGCCTTCGGGCCGGGCGCCCTTAGCCCCGCCGGCGCCCGAGGCGCACGCATCCGCTTCCACGCCCTCCCCTTCGGCATCCCCGGTGGGCACACCGATGATCATCTGGCCGGCTTCCACCGACTCTCGCAGAAGCGCTGCGGACGGATGGCCGCCGCGCCGCCATTGCACGTCGAAATCGGTGCCTTCCATCTGGTCAGCCATCTGCCCGTAGAAGTCGAACACCGCATCCAGCTCATCGGCTCGCGCCTTGCGCACCTCCAGCATCGCGCCACCCCTCTCTTCTCCGCGTTGAATGCTCTTCGCCCACTCTACCACGCCGGGATGAAACGCCGGCCCGCACAAGGCCCCTCTCTGGGGTGCGGCCGCTATCGCTCCAGCCAGCCTTTCGGCACGGGAACGAGGGCACCAATGGCCGCAGCGGCCAAAAGTACAAAGGCGGCCTTCACGGGAAATACCAGAAACAGCAGCAGCGCCGTCATGAGCGGTTGGCGCATGACACAGCCAGTCAGGCCGGCAGTGGCGGCGCACAGGGCGAAGACGGGGTCGACGCCCGTGAGCGCCGCGGCGCCGTAGCCGATGGCGATACCAGCGAAGATGATCGGGAAGAAGTGGCCGCCGCGCCAGCCCAGGCCCAGGCAAACCTGGGTGACGATCACCTTCAGGAATCCCGTAGCCATGAGGGCCGCCGCGCTGAACGTGGTCCACGTGGCCGCGAGCTGCTCGGTTTGGGCCTCTCCGGCGAACATCGTAAAGGGAAGCACGACGCCCGCGGCACCGAGGAACGCTCCGGCCGCCACCGCCTTCGCCACGGGGCGATCCCCCAGGCGGCTGGCCAGCCCGCGCACGATCCGGCCACTGCCGTGAAAGAGCCGGCCGGCCGCAGCCCCCAGCAACGCAAGGGGAATGCCCCAGGCCAGTTCCAAAGCGCCAATGGCGATGGTGGAGAAATGGGGCAGGCCTCCTCCTTGGCCGAACAGAGACCCGAGCCCGACCATGGCCCCCAGGGCCCCGGCGATGGCGAGCAGGTAGGCAACCAGCTTCGTCGCCCGGGGCACCTCGATGGTCGACGGAGCCGCTCCCGCAGACTCGTCGGCATACCCCGCCAGAGGCGCAGCCAGGCCGAACAGGGGCGCCGAGAACGTGGCCGACACCACGGCCGCCACGCCCACCTGGGACAGCTCGCGCACCTGCGACCCCATGAAGCGCATCTTGTCGCCCACCCAGGTGGCGAGCCCCGCGATCACACCCGTGAGCCCCGCCTCAGGGCCGATGGAGCCGCCGAACAAAAGCGGCAGCAGCGCGCCTGTAAACGATGCGCCCAGATGGCGGTACTCGTAGCGGCCCGCGGCCTTCACCTGGGCCATCACCGTGTTCATATCTTCGGGATAGGCCCCGCATCGCCTCTGGAAGAGCCCGATGATCGCACCGCCCGCCAGGCAGAACGCCAGCGGATACACGACGGCGGGAAGCCCCTGAGCCTCCAGAGCAGCCGGGGCCTTCACCCACAAAAGATCGATACCGAGGTTCATGAGAAAGAAGAATGCCCAGGCAAAGGCCCCCGCAAACCCGCCGAGCGCCACCGTGAGCACCCCGAACAGCGCCCCGCGCCCCGCTTTCGCCGCCAGTTTTCCCACAACCGCCCCCTCTTCTGCCCCGTATCGGATGATGCTTGTCGCTTACCGCTCCGCGCCTGCCTCTTGTTGTTTGCCGCTCCTTGCTGTTACCCGCGCAGCCCTGTCCCGGCGATGGCACCTGTGCCGCCTGAGCACAGCCGTCTTCACGCAGCTGTCTTCGCGCCGTTGCCTTCGCACCGTTGCCTTCGCGCCGTTGTCTTCGCGCCGTTGTCTTCGCGCCGTTGTTTCCTCATGTGCGATATCCACTTTAGCGGATAAGGGCCGCTTTCGCCGGAAGGGCGTGCTTTTTTGGGCGCAAAACACCGGTGCGCTCAGGCGCATCGCTATTTCGGGGCTATTTCTCTCCCGAAAGGGGGTGCATAATGCAGTTCTGGGCGCGAATCGACGATACGAACGGGCGCATCATCACTTCGGGGCAGCTTTCCGTTGCAGTCGGCCTGAAATCACGAAAAAACGGCCGAAAACATCGTTTTTCGCGATCAGATCGGTATTTTGCGGCTGTTGATCTGCGAAGCACTTTGCCACGCAGTGCACCTCCGGAGACCAAGTCGGCATCTACAGCGCGAAGCGGTCGCGAGCCCGTTGGGGGGCCGTGGCGCGAGCGGCCTCGGTGCGGTCGTGCTGCCAGTTCATGAGGAACAGGACGCAGTCGGTGCGGTTGCTGGCGCGCAGGCGCTCGATCTGACGGTCGAAGAGATCGCCGTCATCGAGGAAGCCGGCGTCGGCCAAGGCCCGCACCATGGCGATGTCCCCCTCGCGGGCCACGTATTGGCACGCCTCGACCGCCCGCTCGCGCAGGGCTTCCACGATACGGTCGCGCATCGCGGGCGCCAAGCGGAAGGGAGCGGCCAGGCGATGGAGCAGTGCCCCCAGGTGATCGGGCAGGCCGCGACCTGTAAGCAGCTGATCGTCGTAGCGGGTGAAGTCGAAGGGAATGCCGTCGTCGGGCGTGGCCAAGAAGCAACTCATGAGCTGGTCAGACGTGATGTGCACCACGGCATCGGCCGCGGCCAGGCGCACCACGGCGTACTCGAAGCTGCCCTCGCCGATGCTGGTAACGCTAGCAGGAATGAGCACCGGTCCTGCCAGTGTGCGCGAGCAGAAGCAGTGGGCGCCAATGGTACGCAGGCCCTCGGGCAGCATGAGCTTGCGCGTGCCCTTGCAGGCGTTGCCGTCGCGCACCGCGCGCACGGTGTCGGGAAGGGAAAGGGTGGCCGGTGCCGTGATGAGAGCCCGCTCGGCAACAACCGTGAGCGGGACGCCCTCTACCGTCCGGGGCAGCGCCAGACGGTCGGCCGCCGACACGGGCGCCACCATGGCGCTGGCCGCGCTGGCCGCCGCCTCCCGGGCCGACACGTCGGACGCGCCGCGCATCCGCGCATGGGCCGCAGACGAGAACTGGCGCGACACCGAATCGGGCGCCGGCGGCCCGGCCACCAGATGGGCCTCGCGGGAGGTGGGCGACGCTGAAGCGGCCGCGAATGGTGCCGACGGGGAGCCGGCAACGGCCGCGTCGCCGTTGTCAGGCGCAGCCATGGGCGCGGGCGCGGCGAAACCGTACCAGCACTGGGCATCTTCCACTGCCTGGAAGTCGGTCACGCGGCCGCCGCAGCGCGCGACCACCCGGGCAAGGGCTGCCGGGTCGTCGCCACGCCACACGGTCTCGGGAGGCACGGCGCCGTCGACACGGGCCAACGATGCCGGAGCATCGATGACGTGGGGAGGGGTCACCCCCTTCGCCAGCAGGGCCGGCCCCACGATCTGCACGCCATCGGGCATGGCAAGCCGCTCGCCATAGGGCGCCTCCGCAAACAACAGGCGGAAAACGCTCCCGTCGTCATCGGCCACGGGGCCTCCACTGACAGCAGTGCGCCGCCCGATTGCACCATTGATGGGGCAATCGCCGATATTGCCGCCTCCCCCGTCCGCGTTACCTGCGGCAACCCCAACGCTCGAGGACGAAGCGGCCCCAATTCGCTCCAGCAAACAGTCCCCGACCACGACGAAGCGCTCGTTGGAGGGGCTTACCCGGTAGCGCCGGGCCGTCAGCCGCGGGTTGGGCAGCGCCAAGTCCAGCGGCGCCGGGTCGTACACGCGCACGCCCGCGCCCAAGTACACCACCTCGGCGCACACTGACCCGAAGGCCTGGGCGCCGATCACCTCCACTGTGTCGGGCACCACGAGCAGCCGCACCGATGCACCGCTCGTGAAGCGCCGGGCGAAGGCCTCCGACGCGATGCGCACCACGGGCACCCCGTCGATGAACGCCGGCACCGCCACGATAAGCTGATCGCTGGGAAGCCCATGGTCGGCCAAAGCCGACAGGTGCACGGCCGACAGGGCGAAGCCACCACCGTCGCGGCGCACCTGCACCGGCACCATGGTAGCGAAATAGTCAGTGGCCGCCATTCCATAGGAATCGCCCGGCGCTTCATCAGCTTCGCTCGATGTTTCATGCAACATTCCTGATGTTTCACAGGCTGCCAAATTTGTTTCACGGCATGTATCTGTTGTTCCACGGTTATTTTCAAGTGTTTCACGGTTTTGTGATGTTTCACGCTCATGGGGCGTAATCCAGCGGGGCGTCTGCCCGAGCGTCCACAGCTCGTGGGGCGTGAGCGGCCGTTCGGCCCCGGCGGCGCCGGCCGCCTCCCCGCGCAGCGCGTCGCCGATCAGCGCCATGCGCTCCTCGTCTGAAATGCCCATGCCAAGAGCGCCCACGATCAGCAGGTCGCCGTCGGTGCCATCAAGCTCGTCAGTCTCGTCCAGGGCCGCATCGTGCACCCAGGGTTTATAGGGGGCCAGCTGCGGGCGCCAGTTCTCGCCCTCAATGGCGTGGCCTGGCTCTTCCAGGATCACATCGGCCAGCGAGAGCGCCAGCGGGTTTTCTTGCGCCCGCGCAATGAGATTGTCGATGGAAGAAGTTGCGTCGCGAAAGACCAGAGCATTACCGTCCATAGTTTTGTGCACCTTCCCAATTCCGATGCTCGCAGGCTGTTTACCCCGTGTGCGCCCCATGCTACACTACGCCACGAAACGGCACAACGACAGAGCACTTTGTCGATTTCCGGCCAAAAAGGCTTCGAGTGAGCGCTCTTGACCCGCAAAACGGCGTTCTCGTGCGATTTTGGCCCTGTTTTGTCGCCAGATTTCGCAAAGAAGGCTTCGTTTCTCTGCTTTTCGCGAGAGAAAGAGCTCACTCGAAGCCTTTTTGGCCGGAAAAGTCGAGAGTGCTCTCCTTGCAAGAGAAGCCCGGCGCGGTGCGCGAGGGCGAAAGGAGCGCGGCGCGGCGCGCGAGGGCGAGAGGAGTGGGGCACGGTGCACGAACGCGAGATGGAGGCGCTGGCCCTCGATGCGCTCGACCTGGTGCGCAACGGCCTTCTGGTGAACCTGCGCTTCATGAGCGCCGCCTTCGCGCGGCTGGCTCCCCTGCCCACTCCCGGCGCCACCCTCGCCACCGATGGCGCCCACCTGCGCTTTGACCCGGCCACCTGGGCCCGCACCTATGCCCGCGACAGCGCCGAGGCCACCCGCTCCTACCTGCACGTGGTGCTGCACAACGTGTTCCTGCACCTGTATCCTGGCGCGAATGTGGAGCCCGATCTGTGGGACATCGCCTGCGATATGGTGGTGGAATCGGTCATCGACCAGCTGGATCTTCCCGCTACGCGTACGGCAACGGCCGCCGCCTCGCGCCCCGAGCTGGAGCGCATGGCCGAAGAAGCCGGCCTTATGACCGCCGAACGCGTCTACGCGGCCCTGCGCGAGCGCCGCGCTGCGGGCGCAAGCGCCGATGAATTTGCTCACCTCGCAGCCCGCTTCTCCGTGGACGACCATCGCCCCTGGCACGCCGTCGCCGTGGCCGAGGGAGACGATGGCACCCTGGCCGAGGGCGAGGCCGCTGAGGGCACGGGGCAACGCAGCGCCGCCGCCGGCGCGGCCGATACCCCCGGCACCGATATGGATATTCCCGACGAGGCCGCCGACGTTCCCTACAGCCACAAGGCCCACCGGGCCATGGATGCCGCCGACATCACCCAAAAGGAGGCACCCGAGCACGCCGCCCGGGCCATCGGCGAGCGCTTCGCCGACACGGTGCAGCTGGACCGCTCCCGCGAGCAGTGGGAGAACGCCGCCCTGGAAATGGGCATTCAGCTGGACGCCTACGCGAAGCTGTGGGGCATCGAGGGCTCGAACTTGGCCATGAACCTGCGCAAGGTCACCCGCGAGAAGCACGACTACCGCGCCTTCCTGCGCAAGTTCTCCCGCATGGGCGAGCAGATTCGCGTGAACGACGACGAGTTCGACTACGTCTTCTACACCTACGGCCTTCAGCTGTACGGCAACCTGCCCCTCGTGGAGCCGGTGGAATTCGCCGAGGAGAAGCGCATCCGCGACTTCGTCATCGCCATCGACACCTCGGCCTCCACCAAAGACGGCCTCGTGCGGCGCTTCATCGAGCGCACCTATTCCATCCTCGCCGACGAGACGAGTTTCTTCTCGAAGATGAACGTGCTCGTCATCCAGTGCGATGCCGCCGTGACCGACGTGGCCCGCATCACCTGCCTGCGCGATTTGGAAGACTACCTGGAAAATCCTGTCATCAAGGGCCTGGGGGGCACCGATTTCCGTCCCGTGTTCGCCTACGTGGACGAAGCGCTCGCGGCTGGCGAGCTGAACGACCTCGGCGGCCTCATCTACTTCACCGACGGCCAGGGCACCTATCCCACCCGGCGCCCCGCCTTTGAGACCGCCTTCGTTTTCCTCGATTCCGACGATGCCGCCGCCAGCGCCCCGGTGCCTCCGTGGGCCATGAAAGTCGTTTTGGACGAGACCTTCGTATTGGAAGAGGAGCCCCTCTGACCATAGCTCTTCCCTCGCCGCCATTTCACGAACCGCCGTCCGTAAAGGAGCCCCTATGAACATCCGCGAAGCGAAACAGCAGATCAAGAACGCCATGGTGGCCTATTTCACCAAGGATGAGTTCGGCAATTACCAGCTGCCAGCCGCCCGCCAGCGCCCGGTGTTTCTGCTCGGCGCCCCGGGCATCGGCAAGACGGCCATCATGGAGCAGATCGCCCAGGAACTGGAAGTGGGCTTCGTGTCCTATTCCATGACCCACCACACGCGCCAAAGCGCCTTAGGCCTGCCCTTTATCGCCACGAAGACCTATGGCGGCGTGGAATACCAGGTGTCCGAGTACACCATGAGCGAGATCATCGCCTCGGTCTACGAGGCCATGGAATCCACGGGCCGTCCCGAGGGCATCCTGTTCCTAGACGAGATCAACTGCGTGTCGGAGACCCTCACCCCGGCCATGCTGCAATTCTTGCAGTACAAGGTGTTCGGCCGCCACGCCGTGCCCGACGGATGGATTGTGGTGACCGCGGGCAACCCGCCCGAGTACAACCGCACGGCTCACGATTTCGACATCGCCACCTGGGACCGCCTGAAGCGCATCGAGGTGGAGCCCGACTACGACGTGTGGCGCGAATTCGCCGTGTCAGCGGAAGTGCACCCGGCCGTCATCACCTACCTCGATATCGAGCGCAACCACTTCTACGCCGTGGAGGCCACGCCCGACGGCGCATCCTTCGTCACAGCCCGCGGCTGGGACGACCTGTCGGCCATGATCAAGCTCTACGAGGCCCAGGGCTTGGCCGTCGACGAGCTGCTCGTGGAACAGTACGTGCAGAACGGCGACATCGCGAAACGGTTCGCGATGTACTACGACCTGTTCACGAAGTATCGCAGCGATTATCAGATCGACCGCATTCTCGAGGGCACGGCCGATACGGGCCTGGCCGAGCGGGCACGGCGGGCGCCCTTCGACGAGCGCGTGGCCGTCATGGGGCTCATCGTGGATGCCACGGTGGGCCGTTTGCGCCAAGCCGTTATGGAAGAGAAGGCCGCGGCGTTCACCCACGGCGTGCTGGCCGATCTGAAGGCGCGCCTGGCTGCCGCAGGCGTGGCCGAGAACGGCAACGGGGCCGATCTCATGCGCGCCACCGCCACGGCCCTCGCCCACGACCGCGATACGGAGCGGGCCGCGAGCCTGCTTACCGAGGAGCGCTACCGCTCCTTCGAGCGGGCCATCGGCCTGCTGGACGAGGTGCTGCGCACCGGGGCCGAACGACCGGAGGGGCCCACGTTCAACCTGCTGCGGGAGCACTTCAACGAGCGGCTGGACGCGCTGGACGGCAGCATCGATGACGCCGCAGCCGCCCTGGACAACGTGTTCAGGTTCGTTGAAGAGGCCTTCGGCGAGGGCCAGGAGATGCTCATGCTGGTAACCGACCTATCGGTCAACCGCGCCGGCATGGCCTTCATCAACGACCACGGCTGCGAGCGCTACTTCGCCCACAACCAGAACCTCCAGTTCTACGAGCGCGGCAGCGACCTGGCCGCCCGCATCGACCGCATCACCCTGGAAGAGGAGTAGGGGCGCACCCCGATAGAAGTGGGACACCTTACCGGGTAAGGTGTCCCACTGTGCAGGATTCGAGGGCCGGGACACTTTGGGGCACTTTACCCGGTAAGGTGTCCCGGCCCCATTATTGAAGGGTCTACAGGTACACCACCGGCAGGGCCGCCAAAATAACCAGCAGGCGCAGCATGAAGCCGCCCACGAGTACACCGCCCTCGCCGATGACACTCACCACCATGGACGTGGTGGACGTCTCCACCTTCCGCGTGATGAACACGGGGTATCCCTCGATAGCGAAGGGCGCCACCAGGCCGAGCAGCACCAGGCCGCCCCAGAACATGGGCGCGTACTGGCCCGACACCAGCGAAGCCACCGACGCGGCGCCCTCGGCGCTGCCCGAGCTCACGATGACGAGCATGGTCACGAGCACCACCATCTCGATGGCCGACAGGATCACATGGCTCTTCTTGATGAGCCACATGTGTTCGAAACGCTCCCGGTCGGTCACCAGACCCACCAAGCTCGTGGCGGCAAGACCGGCCGAGAGGGCCGACACCACGAACAGCACCGGCAGAATGGCGTTATTCCACAGCGGATAGGCCTTCACGACGCCCAGCAGGAAACCCGTGTAGGCGGCCACGCAAAAGGCGGACACGATGCCCACCCAGGTCAGCCCCTTGGGCACGGGACGGCGCAGCACCTCAAGCAGAGCGGCAACCACCGATACCGGCATGAACACGCAGATGAAGTACACGCCGAGGGTCATTACGGAACCCGGGTTCATCACCAGGTAGAAGAAGCGCAGCGGGTTATGCAGCCCCGCCTCCGCATCCAGCATGAGCATGAGCAGCCCGATGCCGAGGAAGATCGGCGCGATAATGCGGCCTGCGACGCGCATCTTCACGCTATCGGGGTACTTCGCCTCCACAAAGGCCGAAGTGAGGAAGGCCCCGGCGGATGCACCCGCCAAGAACAGGTACCATGCGATCATAGATCCCCAAACCATTGGTCATCACCTCACGTAGTAGATTTTCGCGGCGGTCAAGTCGCTCGCCAGGGGCTGAGCGTTCGTGCGGGCGATCTCCCGGCAGATCTCGCTTTCGGGATCGTCCAGGTCTCCGAAGATGCGGGCACCGGAGACGCAGGTGTTCACGCAGCGCGGCGGGTTGCCCGGCTGGCCCTCGTACCAGCAGAAGCGGCACTTCTCGATCACGCCGGTCTTTTCGATCTGCACACGCACGCCGTAGGGGCAGGCGGCCATGCAGTACTTGCAGCCGATGCACTTGCCCTCGTCCACCAGTACCACGCCGGAATCGGTGGTGTAGGTAGCGTGGGTGGGGCACACGGCCTCGCAGGGGGCGTCCTCGCAGTGCATGCACTGCACCGGCACCACTTCCGCGTACACGTTGGGATACGCGCCTTGCTCCACCTCGTCGAACTTGATGAACGCCTCCTCGTGATCGAGGCCGTTCACCATCTGGCAGGCGATGCGGCAGGCATAGCAGCCGACGCACTTCTTCGTATTGATGAGCATGCCATAGCGGGTCATCAGTCTTCCACCTTCCTAACCGTAACCGCCACTTCCTGGCTCATGGTGGAGCCCACGGCGGGCTCGAGATGCAGCGGGATGAAGTCCATCATGTTCAGGCCGAAGCCCTGGGCGCGGGTGAGATAGGGCGACGTGCTGCCGTAGTGCGTGGGCAAGAACAGCACGCCGGGCTTCAAGCGCTCGGTCACCTTGACGGCCACACGACCCGAAGCCTCGCTCGAGGACAGCTCCACCGTGTCGCCATCGGCAATGCCCAGCTCAGCGGCATCGGAGGCGGCCATCCACAAACGCTCGAGCTGGTACTCGCGGGAAATGGCGTTCAGGGCCTCCAGGTTCAGCGTCATGGTGTGGGAGTGGATGCCCTGCTTGCCACCGATAAGGGAGAACTCCCCCGCCGCCGGCTCCACCAGCCGCGGCACATAGCCGATAACCGGGTTCAAGCCCGCTTCGGCCACCTTCGCCGAGGTGAACTGGAACTTCTCCGTGGGAGTCTTGAACGTGGGCGTGCCGAACTCGAAGCCCGGATCGGCCAACTCCACGATGCCGGCCTCGCGCACCGCATCAAGGGAGGTGCCCACCGTGGCCAGCTGGGCATCGGCCAGCTCCTCCACGGTGAAGGGGAAGTACTGCCCCACGCCGCAGGCCTCGGCCAGGCCGACGAAGATCTCGTCACAGGACTTGGTCTCGGGGTGCACGCGATCGATCACCGGCGTGCGCAGCGCCACATAGTGCTTCTTGCCGCCAATGAACTCGGGCAGCTCCATACGCTCGAGCACGGTGCACTCGGGCAGCACGTAATCGGAGGCGAGGGCCGTCTCGCTCATCTGCACGTCGATAGTCACCACCAGCTTGGCCTTGGCCAGAGCCTCGCGCCACTTCGCCGGCTGGGCATAGCCCTGTACCGCGTTGGAGTTGTAGAAGAACACGCCCTGCACGGTGCCGTCGTTGCAGCCGTTCAGCACGGCCAGGTTGGTGCCGGTGCCGGACAGCGCAAGGGGGAACTCGGCGTCGCCCACGCGCTTGGCCGCGGGCTTGGGCACCTCGGGGAACTTCGCCGGATCAACATCGCCGGCCTTGGGCGAGGAGGTGATGAGCGCGCCGCCCTTCTGACCCCAGCAGCCCAGAAGCGCATTCACGGCGCATACCGCGCGGGCCGTCTCGAAGGAGTTCTGGTAGGCGCACCCGAAGGCCGCGCGCCAGGAGGGCTCGATGGCGCAGGCGGGCGCTGCGGCAGCCAGGGCCTCGGCCAGCTCCACAATGGTATCGGCCGGCACGTCGCAAATGCCCTCGGCCCACGCCGGCGTGTACTCGGCCACCTGGGCCGCGAACTCCGGGAAGCCCACAGTGAACTGCTCGATGAACTCGTGGTCATACAAATCGTTCGTCACCAGCACGTTGGCAATGCCCAGCAGAAGGGCGATGTCGGTGCCAGGTTTGATGGGCACCCAATCGGTGGCGAAGATGCCGGTGTTGTTCAAGCGCGGATCCACGATGACCACGCGAGCGCCCTTGTCGGCAGCCCCGGCCAGGCTCTTCACCGACGAGGGGCGGATGCCGTCGCCGTAGCTGCGACCGATGAAGACCACCATCTTGGTGTTCGGGAAATCCACGGAATAGTTCGATGCGCCCGTGGCCTCCTGGATGCCGCTTTCCTTAGACAGGTTGCAGGCGGCGGCGTGGGTGTACACATTGGCCGAACCGAGCGCATTCATGAAGCGCTTGCTGTAGTACTTGCCCGAGGGACGGGGATCCTGAACGATGGCCAGGGCCTCAGGTCCCGCCTCAGCCAGGATCTCCTGCACCTTGGCCCCGATCTCGGCAAAGGCATCGTCCCAGCTGATGGGGGCGAAGCTGCCGTCTTCGGCCCGCTTCATGGGCTGGGTCAGGCGACCATCGGAATAGGCCCACTGGGCCGTACCGTGGCCGCGACCGCACAGCGTTCCCTTGGAATAGGGATGCTCTTCCATGCCCTCCACGGTCCACAGGCGCCCATCGAGGGTAGTGGCGACCAGACCGCACTTGCTTGAGCAGCCGTTGCACAGCGACGCCCCCTGGGTCTTCGCCCCGGCAGCCTCGGCCCGCTCGGCCTGCCACGCGGCCACCGAGCAGGTGCCCACGGCAGCCAGCGCGGCGGTGGCGGCGGTGCCCTTCAGAAAGGTCCGCCTGGTGGGATTGCAGCGCATTAAAGCCTCCTTCTCTTGCATGTCTGCGTTCTCCTTGTCTCTGAAGCCCTTCGGCGTTTTACCGAAGGCTCTGGGAAAGATTGTGAATCGCCCGGGTCAGGGCCCCCGTCAGTTCGCGACCGTGGGCCAGGGCAGCCGTCAGCTCATCGTGGTGCTGTGCCACGGGCAACGGGTGTGCCTTGAGGGCCGCAAGTCGGGTTGCCAGGGCTTCCTCGTAAGCGCTGAGCCAATCGAGGTGGTCGGCCAGCAGAGCGCGCACCGCTTCGCCATTGCCCGCCTCTGCGTACAGGCACGCTACTTCGGTCAGCAGGACCACATGGTCGGGCATGGCCTCGTAGGCGGGAGGAACCTCCAACTCCAGCTCATCGTAGAGCGCGCGCATATGCTGGGCGCTGTCTCCAAGCAGCAGGTTCCGCGCGGCACCGAACTGCGCCGGGCCGTCCCCGTCACCTCCCGACATAGAGGCCCACGGCTTATAGAGAGATTCCACGGGAAGGGTTGCGGCCAGGGCCCCCAAGGTGAGCACCTCGTCCTCAAGACGGCGGCGCACTGCCGCCGAGGGGGGTGCGGGAGCGGCAAGGCCATCGACCGCCGCCGCTTGAGCTCCTTCATAGGCCGCGGGATAATCGGCACCCCAGAGCGCGAACAACGCTCCTAAGGCCCTCACGTAATTTGCCCGCTTCTGCATGATCGCACCTCCTCTCGATGGCGACCCATGCTAGAATCGTCGGCCTCGCTCTATATCATCAGTTTCTGATGATTTGCCTGAAAGCAAGTCGGTCATAATAGATGACACGCCAGCAAATGCCCAGATAGAGCATGGTATGAGGAGGGGAGGGCCAATGGCAACGATGATTGAGTTCTCCCGCACGGGCGATGTGTCATCCCCGCGTTCTCTGCGGCTGCGCTATCTCGGCCTTGCCTTCTTCTGGGCGTGCAGCATGCTCACCTTCCGCAGCGCCATTTTGCTGACCGGCAACGCCGACACACCGGAATTCAACACCTTGGTGGTGGTCGTCTCGTTCCTCGCGAACATGACCACTTTGTTCAGTATCTCGGCCCTCGTGGAACGCACACCGGAGAACCTGGCGAAGTTCTCCCCGTGGCTATTCTGCGGCGCCATCATCGCCGGTATCGCCCTCATCCATTTAGCAGGCGCCAGTTTCGAAGGCGGCGGCCTCGTGGCCGCCCTCGTGGCCGGCTCAGCCCTTGCCGGGGTGGGCTACGGCTACTTCTGGGGAAGCTGGGCCGACGTGCTCGGGCGCATGCATCCTTCGCGCACCGTGCTCTACGCGCCCGCGGCGTTCTTCCTCACCACCGTCCTCTTCCTGGGCATCAGCCTGGCGGCATCGCTGGCCGCCGTTCCGCCCGTGCTGCTCATGGCGCCCCTGCCCGTTATCTCGCTGCTCTGCCTTATACGCTGTCGAACCGATAGCGCCTGCGAGCCCGAGCCCCAGGCGGAGGGGAGGCGCTATCTGAGCGCCCTCACCTCCCTCGTGCCGCTCATCATCGCTGCCCTCATCTTTTCCTGCCTGTTCGGGTTCATGTGGGAAACGGCTGTGCTCAGCGTCGACTCGGCCACCGATGCCCATGGCTTTCCCCTGGTGCTGAACTTGATCGCGGCCCTCGGGCTGCTCGCCTTCGTCATCGCTTCGCGACGCCACATCAACCTGTCCTGGACCTACCAGCTGCTCATTCCCGTCTCTATCGCGCTCTTCGCCGTCGTTCCCTTCTTCTGGACCGTGCATCCGGTGATCCTGAATGCCATCATGAGCGCCATCTACGGCGTCTTCGATGTCATCATCTGGTACACGGTGGCGGCCACAGCCTACGACTTCGCTGTATCTGGCTTCGTGGTGGGCGGCCTCGTGCGCGCCCTCTCCATTCTGGCGCGGCTCATCGGCATTGGCATCGGCTATTTGGTCATGCTCGTACCCGAGGTGGCCAGCGGCGCCATCGTGGGCGTCTGCATTGCGGCCGTATATCTCCTGGTCATGCTCTTGTGGTTCCTCTGGCACAGCGCCAAGCACCCATCCTTCGAGGTTCCCGAAGATGACGACGACGCGGAGCCTGCCCCCTCCTTGACCGGCCCCGCCATCGTCTACGGTTGCGTGAACCTCGGCAGCAAACCGACTGCGAGCGAGAACGGCGCCGATGGCACTTCCTCGGCCGAGAGCGCCGAAATCGACTCGGCCAATGCCGAAGCTGCCATGGCAAATGCCACAACCGACGCCGCAGGCACCGAAAAGGAGCCCCCAGCTGACGATACCCCCGACGAGGCCGTCTTCGCCCTCATCGCCGAGGATTACGGCCTGACGCGCCGGGAGGCCGAAGTGCTCCCCTATCTGGCCCGCGGTCGCTCCGCCAAGGTTATCGCCGAGGCGCTGTTCGTATCGGAATCCACCATCCGCACCCACACCCGCCGCATCTTCGAGAAAACCTGCATCCATTCCAAGCAGGAGCTCATCGACCTCGTGGACAAGTACTGAATTGCCAGCGCCGCCGCCGTCCCAGGACGGCAGCGGCGCAAAAGCGGCGGCCGTGTCGCGCGCGGCCGCCCCCAGGCAGACCGGGACGCTCTTGCCCGGTAAGAACATCCCAGCTCCTTGCTCTATCAGGCGTCCCTCTTTCGGAACAGTGATCCATGCTCACCGGGAAAGGGCGGCCCCCTCATCCGTGCGGACTACTCTCGTTGGTGTATCTGCGTGTCGGGAGCATGACGAGGGGTTGCCGCAGCCGATCTTCCATGTTTCGCCGTGATAGTCTGCGCTCCAGCAAAAGACAGACCCCTTCAAAAAGGAGCCATCATGACGAACTTCAACACGAATCCTTCTCCTCGCGGCAACCACGCTCGCCCCGCCGAGCTCATCGCGGACAGCGTCCCCGCCTTCGATATCGACCGCTCGGTGGCCGCGTCGGTGGCCGAGACCGTGCCCGGCGCCCAGTCGAAGCGCAGCCGCACCTTCCTCACGGGCTTCGCCGGCGCGGCCATGGCCTGCATGCTGGCCCTCGGCATCAACGGCGCCGTCATCAACCCCGCCACCGCCGAGGCCGCGAACGAGCCCGCCCCCATGAGCCAGGCGGCCCTCACGCCCCAGAATGGCGAGACCCTCGCCGAGGCCGTGGCGGCCAAGTGTCTGCCGTCGGTGGTGTTCGTGGAAACCTACGCCGATGCGGGCGGCCAGCTCCAGGCCATGGGCACCGGTTCCGGCGTCGTGATGACCCAGGACGGCTACCTCATCACCAACAACCACGTGGTAGACGGCGGCCAGGCCTTCAAGGTGACTATCGAGGGCAACACCTACGACGCCGAGCTGGTGGGCGCCGACCCGTCCTCCGACGTGGCCGTGCTGAAGGCCAAGGACGCCAATGGCCTCACCCCCATGGAGATCGGCAATTCCGACGACCTTACCGTGGGCCAGTGGGTTATGACCCTGGGCGCTCCCTTCGGCCTGGAGCAGTCCGTGGCCACGGGCATCGTATCGGCCACGAGCCGTTCCCAGATCATGGACGCCAGCACTTCGGCCCAGGCCGGCGGATCGGGCGAGGTCACCATCTACCCGAACATGATCCAGACCGATGCGGCCATCAACCCGGGCAACTCCGGCGGCGCCATGGTGGACGCCGACGGCAAGCTCATCGGCATCAACACGCTGATCACCTCCTATTCCGGCAACTACTCCGGCGTGGGCTTCGCCATTCCCGCGAACTATGCGGTGAACCTGGCCCAGCAGATCATCGCCGGCGAGACTCCGACCCACGCCCAGCTCGGCGTGAGCCTGTCCACGGTGAACGACCAGATGGCCGGCAGCTACAATCTGCCTGCCGAGAGCGGCGCCTATGTGGCCAGTGTGGCCCAGGGCTCCGGCGCCGAGGCTGCGGGCCTGGCCGAGGGCGACATCATCACGGCCCTCAACGGCGAGAAGGTGGAAGGCGCGAGCGATCTTATGCTGGCCGTGCGCGGCGAGAAGCCGGGCGACACCGTGACGCTGACCGTGAACCGCAATGGCCAGGAGCAGGAAATCCAGGTGACCCTCGGCGACGACGCCGCCAGCCAGAAGGCCGCGGCCGAGGCCAAGAAGCAGCTGGAGCAGTCAATGCCCGAGCAGGGCGATGGCTACGGCTACGGCCAGGACGGCGGCAACGGCTACGGTTACGGCGACCCCTACGGCCAGGACGGCCGCGGCCTGAACCTGGACGACCTCTTCGGCCAGCGCTAAGCCGCACAGCCAACGCGCACCAACCAAGCCCGAAACGCAGAAGTGCCCTCCGCGGAGGGCACTTCCTTTTGCGCTTGCTGAAATGCGGCGAAAATGCCGTTTCTCATAGCTTTTTCGCAGAAAGCGCCACGAGTCGAAGAAGCGACCTGGGAAAACGCCCGCACCTCTCTCGCCGAAACTACGAGAACTGTCATTTTCCTCGCAATCCGGGCCCGTACGTCCTGGCGCCGAGGCGAATTGCCGTTCCCATCGCCCCTAAGCTGCGGGACGCACCGTGAAGGCGCCGCTGATCATGGCGAAAGAGAGGCTGCACGGCTTTCCGTTGCCATTCCCCTGGTTCGCAAGCTCGTTGTTGAAGTTGCCGCTCGTCTTGTCGACCTCGGCCGCCAGCTGCGTGTCGGCGGGCAGCTCCAACGTCAGCGAGCCTGAGGCCATGCTGCCCGTCACCTCCGCAGGCGCTGCGTCGGGCAGCGAGAGGCTCACGTCGCCCGATGCCTGGTCGAGGCCGATGTTCTCGGTGATGGCACCCTGGACGTGCACCCGACCGCTCGCCACGCTGAGCTCCGCGCACTTGGCCGCAAGCCCCGTCATATCCACCTCACCCGAGGCCACGCCCAGCTCCAGCTCACCACAGTTGAGATTCTCCACGGTATAGCGGCCCGAAGCCGCCTCCAAACCGAATAGCTCCAGCTTCTCGCCAAGGGACGCGGGCACCGTGACCGTCAGGTCCTTCTGGCCGAACCAGCTCTGCGAGCACCCGGACAGGCCGCCATGGCCCTCCATGTAGGAAACGGAAAGGGTGCCGCCCTCGACCTCGCACACCATCACGGGGCACGAGCCACCGCGCACCGTCTCCTCCACGACCACCTTGCCGCCTGTCTCGCTATCGGGCGCCACCCGCACCTGCCCCGAGCCGGCCAGCCAATTCACCTCGATGGCGCTCACCTCGGAGGCATCCGCCTCGAAGCGGGTTCCCTCGGTAGTGGTTTCGTAGTTGCCAGGCTGGGCCAGGCCGGACAGCGCGCCATCTACGGCGTTGATGCCAGCACAACCCAGCACACCGCCGGGCCACAGCGGCGAGCTCGCGAACCACCCACCCCGCCCGCAGCCGCCGAGCCATCCGCACACGCCCAGGCACAGAAGCCCGATGAGCGCGATCTTCACCCACGTGCTCGTCGCCAGCTTCATCGGGCACCTCCCTCAGACGAGGCGTCTTCACGGGCCGCATCCTGCGCCGCGCGCCCACGCTCGACGACCCATTCGCGGTAGGCGGGGTCGGATTCCAGCGTGCCCACAATCCAGTAGTAGAACGGAATGGTAAGGAAGATGATCCAGCCCGGATGCCACCATCCGAAGCAGAAACCGGCCAGCAAGAAGAGCACAGCGCACAGCAGCGGGTAGGGAAAGCTGCGCAGCGGGTCTTTCGGTTGGGGCGGCGCGAGCGGCGCAATGGGTACCGCAGCCGCCGGGGGAATTGGGGCTGAGCCCCCGAAGGGTGCTGCCCCCACTGGCGGCACGGGAGCCTGCGGAGCGCCGTAGCCGGGCATCACCCCGCCCGGCATGCCGCCCGGCACTGACGGTCCGCCGGGGGAAGCGACCTGTGGATACGGCGGCGCAGCAGGCGCACCGGCAACCCCGGGCATACCGCCGGCCATCGAGCCAGCGCCCATGGCTGCACCAACTCCGCGGGCGCCCGCGCTCACTCCGACCCCCGGCGCCGGGGCGCTCACCTCCACGACCACCTTCTGGGCGCCATCGCTCTCGGCAGCCGCCGAGGCCGCCACGGCTGCCGTCTCGGCGCGCTCGGCCGCCGCGCGGGCCGCTTCGGCCGCTTCCGCCGCCTGGCTCTCGGCCGATTCGGCGCGCTCCTGCGACTCGTAGCGCACGTCTTCCTCAACTTCGGGGCTCACGCGCAACAGCTCGTCGAGCGTCACGCCGTACAAGTCGGCCAAGGCAATGAGGTTCCCCATATCGGGCGCCGACTCGGCCCGTTCCCATTTGGAAACGGCCTGGCGCGACAGCCCCAACTGCTCGGCCAAGCCTTCTTGGGAGAAACCGCGCTCGCGGCGCAGCTCGGCAAGGCGTTGGGCGATCTCCACGTTCATCATGGTTCCCTTTCGTGTCCTGCGTGTTGTCACGTCTCGCCTTTCACCCTATGGTTTCCCTGGAAGTTGCACCAGCACCCTTTGTGGTCAATTTCAAAATCCTGCGGAACATTGCCGCGACAACCAGCGGTTGCCCCATATGCCACCTGGGAAAATGCCAATCACTTTCTCAATGATACCAGCATACCAAAGAAAAGCCCCCGTGTTCCGAGGAACCGGGGGTGCCCAAGCGCTGAGGGAAGGCGGCGGCGTCCAACTGCGGGGC
Source organism: Adlercreutzia muris (assembly GCF_041223505.1). Classification (NCBI taxonomy): domain Bacteria; kingdom Bacillati; phylum Actinomycetota; class Coriobacteriia; order Eggerthellales; family Eggerthellaceae; genus Adlercreutzia; species Adlercreutzia muris. The sequence goes on along the minus strand of NZ_JBCLQK010000004.1, from coordinate 133,531 downwards.
AGCAACCCGTTCGAGGCAGCGGAGACTCGCTCGGAGCAACAGCGGCCCGTTTGGGAAGGGCGACGGTCGGCTTCGGCGCAACGTCGCCCCTTCGAGCCGTCGGCACGGCACGCGTCTAAGACACCTCCTCGACAACGGCCTCGCAATTCCGGCGGCGGTGCCAGCGCTCGGAGGTTTTCACGATGATCATCTCCGCAAGTGGGATGGTGAGGAAGATGACCCACGCGGGATGCCACTGGCCCACCACGAAGGCCATCCAGAAGAACCACGCCGTGGCGCCGACGGGATACAGGCCGCAGAGCATGGGCGCCACGCGGCGCGACACGATGGCCGCGCCCACGATGTAGTACACGGGAATGAGGAACAGCAAGAACAGCCCCTGCCACCACGCGCCGCTCACCAGGCCGAGCAGCAGGTAGGCTGCCAGCACGATGCCCCAGAAGGGGAATTTCATCCACCGCTTGGCGAAGTCGGAATCGATGTCGTCGAAGGAGGCGTGCTCGAAGATGTGGTCGGCGGCCTCGGGCTCGGTGGTGTTCACGCGCACGCCGTCCCAGCCCACGTGCACTTCCTGGCCGTAGCGGTCGCGTACGTGCACGCCGTCGGCCCAGCTTACCAGCACATGGTCCTTGCCGTCGTTCACGCGAATGCCGTCGGGTCCCACATGCACGTGGCCTCGGCCTTCCTTCTCGAAGTTGATTCCGTCGGGGCCGAACGACGCGTTGTCGCGGACATCAGCCGCAGGTTCGCCTGCGCCGCCAGTGGCAGCATCGCCGGCAGCCGCGCCCACCGTGCTCCCGCCCGTCGTGCTCGCACCCACCGTGCTCCCGCCAGCCGCCATGCCCGCCGCGCCCCGGTGCCCCGCGGCCCGGTCGGCCGCCTCGAAGGCCACATCGTCGGCAATGGCGTCGTCTACGTACAGCAGCTCGTCCAACGACACCCCGTACAGCTTCGCCAGGGCAATGAGGTTGTCGGTGTCGGGCGATGACTCCGACCGCTCCCACTTGGAAACGGCCTGGCGCGACACGCCCAGCTTCTCCGCCAGGGCTTCCTGGGACAGCCCCGCCTGCTTACGGCGCGCGGCCAGGCGCTCGGCAATCTCAACGTTCATGGTGTGGTCCCTTTCTTCTGCGTTTGCCTTCCTCGACTGCCTTCGAGCCTACCGAAACGCTGCCGCCCGCGCGACCAATTCCCGTTGTCATTTCCCGCAATTATTGGTTGCGGAATGTCTGATCTGGGAAAACACCGCCCTCCCTTGCGCGAATACTGCCGACAGGGCCCACCGCCGAACACCACGATGCCAGCCGGCCGCCATCTACTTCTTGTCGCGCAGCGCCTTCAGCTTCGCCAAGGTATCGGAGGGAATGCGGTCGGCCACGGTGCGCTTGGGAGCCACCTTCGGGGTGTCGTCGAGCCGCGCGTCCTCGTAATACTCGCCCATCTCATGGGAGAACCCCTCGGCGCTCATGCGGTCCACGCCGCCGCCGAACACCGTGTCCTGGATGGCGGCGTCGCTCGTGACCACCATGGTCTCCACACCGCGCTTGCCGGCATCGTAGGCCAGCTTCTCGATCACCTTGTCGGCCGACTGCCCCGCCGGCGAGAAGACCACATCCACGCCGCCCACCTTGGTGCGGCTGCCCTGGGAAAGCTCGTTGTCGCCCGCGTCGAACACGATGACGGCGCCCATGTCGCGCCCGGCGAAGTTCACCACATCGTTGATGAGCCGCTCGCGCGCCGTGTTGAAGAAGTCGTCGGTGTAGTCCTCATCGGCCCGCGGCTGCCACCGGTACCGGCTGCCCGACCGCAGCACGTTGTACCCATCGACGATCAGCAGTTTCTTCCGTTGCTTCGCCACATTCCCACCCGCAAGCTAGGCCCAATTTTGCCTAAGCCACTCGTACATGCAGGCGGTGGAGGCTTGGGCCACGTTCAGGCTGGAGATCTCGCCCACCTGAGGCAGCTTCACGCCAAAGTCGCAGCTTTCCAGCACAAGACGCGACACGCCCTCGCCCTCGTTGCCCATCACGAGCACGATCTTGCCCTTCAGGTTCGTATTCCAAATATAGTCGCTCGCGTGCTCGGTGGCAGCGGCCACCCAGAAGCCCTCTTCCTTCAGGCGGTCCAGAGTACTCGTAATGTTTGCCACCTGGCTCACGGGAATGTGCGAGATGGCCCCGGCCGAGCTCTTGTAGGTGGCCGCCGTCACCCGGGCCGCCCGCTTGTTCGGAATGATGATGCCCGCAGCGCCCACCGACTCGGCCGAGCGCGCGATGGCCCCCAGGTTTCCGGCGTCGGTAATGTGGTCGAGTACCACGATGAGCGCCCGTCCGTCGTGCTCCTCGGCCGACTTCGCCGCCGCCTCCAGAATGGTGGTCACGTTCACGTAGCCGAAGGGTTCGGCCTCGGCCATGACACCCTGGTGGCTGCCGCGTTCGGAAATTTCGTCGAGCTTCTTCTTCGACACCTTCTTAATGGGTATGTTGCGATTCTTCGCCTTGCGCTGGATATCGCGCACGATGCTGTCGCCCTGACTCAGGTTATCGGCCATGAGGATGTACTTCAGGGGCACGTGGGTGCGCAGTGCCTCGATAACCGGGCGCTTGCCTTCAATGAAATCAGCCATGGATTCGCTTTCGTTGGTTGGGGCCGCCGCCCTCCGCCGCGCCGTGCACCGGCACCCGGACGGCCGCTCGGGGGCCTTTTGTTCGTTCGCAGCAGTGTACCACGCGCCCAGCTCCGCACCCGCGCCCGGCCCGCCAACCGCGCCAAAGCGTCACGGGAGCGCACCCCTACATCACGCCGGAGCCGAAGAGCACCAGATCGATAAGCTCCTGTTTGCTGTGGATGTTGAGCTTCTCGTAGATGTGGCGCACATGGGTGCGGGTGGTGTTGTAGGACACCATCAGCTCTTCCGAAATGTACTTGGCGCTGCGGCCCAGGGCCACCAGGGCGAGAATGATGGAGAGAACCACCGTGAATAAAAAGACCGTCAGCTCCCAGGGCGTGCGGTCGATGCCCACATAATACAGGGCGCGAATGACCATGTGCGACGTGAAGAAGTACAGCGCCCCCACGCCCACATCGAAGAGGGCCGGGCGTCCGAACGGCGAGGCCGACCCCGCCGTGGAAGAGGGCGCCGACGTGGTGCTCATCGCCTCCAGCGCGGGCGGTGTCCCGCGGCGGCTCGAACGCGGCCTTCAACACGCGCCTGACCCATGAGCTGGGCATGGACTACAGCCGCGAGGAGATCGAGCCCATCTTCCAGGAGATCTTCGCCGCCAACAGCTTCCGCCTGGACCAGGACAAGTGGTGGCTCGTCTACGATGAGTCCGGCAACGCCATGAACTGGCTCATGGACAAGGTGGAGCCCTACGGCATCACCGCCGTTATCGAGAACAACCAGCAAGACGGCGGCAAGAACTGGTGGGACGGCGGTCCGCTGAAGACCCTGAACGTGTCCCATTCCTTCGTGGCCGAGGGCGCCCAGGCCGCCGGCGCCTCCCAGCAGGTGGTCGTGGAGGCCCTGTCCGAGGAAATCCAGAAGGGCGGCGGCCGCGTGTTCTACAACACCACCGCCGTACAGCTCGACCGCGAGGACGACAACACCGGCCGCGTCACGGGCTGTGTGGCCGAGGGCGAGAACGGGCTGGTGCGCTACGTGGCCTCGAAGGGCGTGGTGCTGGCCACGGGCGACTTCTCCCAGGACAGGGACATGGTGGCGAAGTACTGCCCCATCGCCCTGCCCTTCGGCAACGGCGGCGTGTACGACGGCAGCGGCCTGAAGCTGGCCCTGTGGATCGGCGCTGCCTGGCAGAAGTACACCCCCAACGCCCCCATGCTCGCCACCATGGGCGATGAGGTGCTCCCCTGCCGCTGGTGGGCGGAAGGCGCGCTGACCACCTTCCCCGGCCTGCTCGTGAACAACAAGGGCGTGCGCTACTCCAACGAGAACTGCACCTACGGCTACATGCCCTACCCCCAGCGCGTGCAGCCCGACGGGTGCGCCTTCCTCATCTGGGACGCCAACTGGGTAGACGCCTCGGCCCCGTGGCAGGGCGACCGCATCGGCGGGGAGCCCCGCGACACCCAGGAGGTGAAGGACGCCATCGAGATGCTCTTCGATCCCAACACCGACTGGACCACCACTGACGAGTACGCCGGCTTCGATGCCACCATGGCCGAAACCGCCGTGAAAGCCGATACCCTGGAAGAGCTGGCTGACGGCCTGGGCCTGCCCCGCGAGGCCTTCCTCGCCCAGGTGGAGCGCTACAACGGCTACTGCGAGACCGGGCTCGACGACGAGTTCCATAAGGACAAGCGCTTCCTGCTGCCCGTCACCCAGCCGCCCTTCTACGGCATCCGCAACGAGCCCTACACGCTGTGCATCACCGGCGGTCTGAACACCGACATCCAGATGCACGTGTGCGACGCGAACAACGACCCCATCCCCGGCCTATACGGCGTGGGCACCGTGGTCGGCGACATGTACGGCGACGTGTATGACTACCACGTGCCGGGCATCAACCTGGGCGGCCCCTGCACCACCTTCGGCTACCTGCTGGGCAAGAACCTGCACAACGGCACCTGGTAGGCCGCCCCGAACACGCCTCCCCTCCCAAAAAGGGAACCCGCATCGCGTGGGTTCCCTTTTTTCGTTCCAAATCCTTTTCCGCCTCAAACTGACGGTTGTGCCGTGCGAAGCGGAAATTCGAGCCCGCTTCTACGCCCATTATCGGCTTTACGGCTCATTTCCCGCCCCGTTTTAACGGTTGTGCCGTTCACATCGTCAATTCGGGGCTCAGTACAATACCGAGAAGAAGCGACTCCAACAGCTACTCTGCCTTCGCGCCTGCATCGCGAGCGGCGATCTCGGCGGCCTTGGCCGCGAACGCGGTGCGCTCCTCCGGCGTCATGGCAGCCATCTGGGCCTCCAGCACGTCGTGCTTCAAAGCGGCGGCGAAGTCGGCGGAATCCTTCCTGGCCTCCCCGGCCGCCTTCTGAACGGCATCGGCGGCCATCTCGGTCTGAGAGCGGGCCATGGACACCGCGGCCTCGGCCTGCTCCTTCGCCAGCTCGGAGGCAGTCTTGGCCTGATCGCCCAGGTGGCTGGCGACCACTTTCGCCTGATGGGCCGCCTCGTCGGCCGCGGCCTGAGCCTGCTGGCCCACGCGCTCGGCCGTGGCCTGAGCCCGCTTCAGCACCTCGGAGTTGATCTCCTTGCCCTGCTCCACGGTGATCTCGCCCTTGGCGATGAGCTGCTCTACCAGCTCCTGGGTCTTTTCAGCCCCTAGGGCCATGGCGCCCACACCGGCCAGGAACACATCCTTCAGTCCGTCGGCAATCGTTGTCATGATCGGGCCTCCCTTATCTCGGTGGCGGTTTCGCGCCTTCCACTATACGACCCTCCGCAGGCCCCGCACCCCAAAGGCCGACAGCGTTACCGCCCCGTCAGAAGATGATTGCCTCGGTCATATTCATCGGCCGCTCGCCTCAGCCGCGTCGCAGATGGCGACACGGAGCCGCAGATGCGCCCAAGGACGGCACGGTGCCCCTTGGCCGAGCCCGCAGGCAGCGGCACGCGACTCTGCGCCGGCAACGGGCCTCGACCGCCTCACCACACTGCAGCAGTCGCCCGGCAACCACCTAGCCCATAAATATCTTCATCACCACATACATCACCACGAAGCCTGAAATCGCACTCACCGACAGCTTCAGGCCGTTGGAAAGCGCCGGGTGACGGCGGCTGAATGCCTGCTCGTCAGCCTCTATGTCCTCGCCCTTGGAAAAAGCGACAATCTCCCGGTAAGTCACCAGGTCGTTCTGCTTCTTCATGATCTCCACCTTGTTGATAACGATAAGGCCCATGACCCAGAAGGCCACGAACAGCACGATGCCCAGCACCTCGCCCTCGGTGCAGTTGGCCGCCAGCGACGAGGGGCCCGTCGGCAGCAGGAATCCCACAATCAGGCAGATGAATCCTACGGCCACCAAGCCCCAGGCGGCCAGCGCCCAATTCTGCATCGTCTTCCAGGTTTCCTTGATGGTCTTCTCCATAGTTGCCACGTCTCCTTTCACGAGTTCGTCGATGGACGTCTCGAACAGCTCGCTTAGCAACAGAAGGCTCTGCACATCGGGATAGGTTCGGTCAGTCTCCCAGTTCGATATGGTCTGGCGCGACACGAAAATGCGCTCCGCCAATTCTTCCTGAGACAGACCGAGGCGGGCCCGATGCTCCTTCAACGATTCCTTCAGCTCCACTGTTCCGTCCTTTCGCAATCAGAGTGACATGACGGGTGCCACCCTACCACCAAAACTCTTTGACATGGCCCCCCATCCAATGAAAAACCCCTGCCAAAAGTCTTTGACAGGGATTCTGAGCTGGTGCTTTACATCATTCGACGCGCAGAGATTTCGCATCCATTCGGTGCGGCTCGCGTCCTTTCGGCGCGAAACAAGAAAGGCCCCGGAAAGCATAGGCTGCCTTCCGGGGCCTCCCTCTGATTGAAAAGCCTCGCTCCTAGCCGAAAATGGCGTCGAAGCTGCCGTAGCCAGCACCCGTATGGGTGTTGTTGCGCATGGCGCGGCGGGCGAAGCCCATGAGCTCAGCCAACACGTCCAGCGACACGTCCTTCTTCTCGCCGGTGCGGCGCAGCTTCACTTCCACCTTGTTTTCCTTCAGGCCGCGCTTGCCCACGACAATCTGCACGGGCCAGCCGATGAGATCGGCGTCGTTGAACTTCACACCGGCGCGCTCGTCGCGGTCGTCGACGACCACCTCGAAGCCGATCTCGGCCAAATCTCGCGCGATCTTCTCGGCCATGGGCTGTACCTCGTCGTCGCCCACGGTCAGCGGCACCACGCACACCTGGGCCGGAGCCACCGACGGAGGCCACATGATGCCGTGCTCGTCGTTGTGCTGCTCCACGATGGCGGCCAGAGTGCGGGAAATGCCCACGCCGTAGCAGCCCATGAAGAAGGGAACCTCGTTGCCCTCCTCGTCCATGAACGTGGCGCCCATGGCGCGGGAGTACTTGTCGCCCAGCTGGAAGATCTGGGCCACCTCGATGCCACGGGCCCCATCGAGGGGCAGCCCGCACTCGGGGCAGCCATCACCGGGCTTGACCGTAGACAGGTCGGCCCACTCGTCCACCGAGAAGTCCTGGCCGAGGCGGGCGCCCACATAGTGGAAGCCGTCCTCGTTGGCGCCGACCACCCACTGGGGCACCGCCTGCAGGCTCGCGCACGCGATAACACGCGCGCTCTCGGGCAGCCCCACCGGGCCCATGGAACCCTTGCACAGACCGAAGTCCTTCATCTCCTCATCGGTCAGCAGCGCAAATCCGGGCACCACGCCTTCGATCTTCAGCTCGTTCAGCTCATGGTCGCCGGGGATGAACAGGCACACGAGATTGCCCTCGGCATCCTTGCCCGAAAGGGCCTTCACCGTGGAGGACTCGGGGATGTCCAGGAACGCGGCCAGCTCGGCGATGGTGTGCACGCCGGGCGTGGCAATCTTCTCCATGGCATCCACCTCGTACAGCGTGGGGCGGGCCAGGCAGGCACCAGCCTCGGCATCGGCCGCATAGCCGCAGGAGCAGTACACCAGCTCGGCCTCGCCCGATTCCGCCAGGGCCATGAACTCGGCGGTCACGCTGCCGCCGATCTGGCCGCCGTCGGCTTCCACCTCGCGCCACTCCAAACCACAGCGGTCGCAGATCTTCTTGTAGGCCTCGCCCATGGCGTCGTAGGTTTCCTGCACCGATTCCTGAGAGGCGTTGAAGCTGTAGGCATCCTTCATAATGAACTCGCGGGAGCGCAGAAGGCCGAAGCGGGGGCGAATCTCGTCGCGGTACTTCGTCTGAATCTGGTACAGGTTCACCGGCAGCTCCTTGTAGGAGCGCAGCTCGTTGCGCACCAAGTCCACGATGAGCTCCTCATGGGTGGGCCCGAGGCAGAACTCGTTGTCGTGGCGGTCGGTCAGACGCATGAGCTCCGGGCCATAGTCGTCCCAGCGGCCGCTCTCGTGCCACAGCTTCGCCGGCTGCAGGGCCGGCATGAGAATCTCCTGGGCACCGGCGGCGTCCATTTCCTCGCGCACGATATCCTCGATCTTGCGGAGCACGCGCCAGCCCAGCGGCAAGAACGTGTACACGCCCGAGGCGGTCTTGCGCAGCATGCCGGCCCGCAGCAGCAGGCGAGCGCTGGCAATGTCGGCGTCCGACGGGTCTTCCTTCAGGGTGGGGGCGTACAGATTGCTCATGCGCAGGATTTGAATCATAGGTTCTCCAACTCTTCCATCAGGGCGGAAACGATTTCCGCCTCTTGCACTTTGCGAACGATTTTACCATGGGAGAAAACAACCCCGGAGCCTGCGCCGCAGGCCACCCCAATATCGGCATCGGCGGCTTCGCCGGGGCCATTCACCACACAACCCATGACGGCCACCTTCACCGGCTTGCTCACGGTAGCGAGACGCTCTTCCACCTCGCGCGCCAGGCCGATGAGGTTCACCTGGCAACGGCCGCAGGTAGGGCAGCTGATGAGTTCGGGGGCGCGGCGGCGCAGATCCAACGAGCCTAGCAGCGTCCAGCAGGCCCGCACCTCCACCACCGGGTCGTCGGTGAGCGAGATGCGCATGGTGTCACCAATGCCCTCTTCCAGAAGAACTCCCAGGCCGCAGGCGCTTTTGATGATGCCCTGGAAGGCCGTGCCCGCCTCGGTGACGCCGATGTGCAACGGCACCTGCGGCAACGCAGAGGCCAGCAGGCGGTACGTGTCGATGGTGGTCTGCACGTCGTGGGCCTTGGCCGACACCACGATATCGCGGAAGTCGCACTCTTCTTCGAAGAAGCGCACGTACTCGGTGGCCGAAGCCACCAGCTTCTCGGGCAGCGTGAGGTCATCGCGGGCCGCGAGCGCATCATCAAGCGAGCCGGCGTTCACCCCGATGCGGATGGGGATGCCCGCCGCACGGGCCGCGACGATCACCGCGCGCGTGGCCTCCAAGCCGCCGATGTTGCCCGGGTTGATGCGCAGCTTCGCCGCCCCGCGCCGAGCCGCCTCGATGGCGATGCGCGCGTCGAAGTGGATATCGGCCACCACGGGCAGAGGTGACGCGGCGCACACGGCCTCGAAAGCGTCCAGGCAGTTGCGGCGCGGGATGGCCATGCGCACGATCTCGCAGCCGGCCTCCGCCAGCGCCTCTATCTGCGCGAGGTTGGCCTCCACGTCGTCGGCCGGGGCATTCAACATGCTCTGCACCGCCACCGGCGCCCCGCCGCCCACGGGAACCGTGCCCACCATCACGCGGCGCGTGCGGGCGTGGGGCTTGCAAGGCTTATTGCCAGCCGCAGCCGTCGAAACAGCCCCGGCAGCACAGGGCTTTAACGCATCACTCATAGGCGTTCCTTACTGAGAACGAAACTAGTTCTATCTATTATAAAGCCGAGGACGGCCCGCAGGCCGTCCCCATACATCATCCATTTCGCTGTGCGCGGCAGGGCTTACCAATTCCCGAAGACGAAGCGCTGGATATCCTGGTTCAGCATGATGACGAAAAAGCCGAGGAACAGGGCCATACCGGCCATGGACATGTAGTTCATGGCCTTCTGGGACACCGTGCGGCGCGTTCCCTTCTGGAAGATTTCCACCACGAAGCGGCCGCCGTCCAGCGGGGGAATGGGCAGCAGGTTCATAATGCCGAGCGACACCGAGATCATGGCCATAAATTCCAGCCCCTGCACAAGGCCGGCCTGGAAGAAGTCCTTCGACATGACGGCGATGCCCACGATGGACGTGGAGTCGGACACGGTCTGGGCCGCCGTCGCGGGATTGAACAGGCCCGCCACCGCCTGCACCACCATGCCGATGTACATGAAGCCGGCCTGCAGCGCCTGCAGCACCGAGGCGTGAATCGTGGTGACCTCGCCGGTCTCGGGGTGGGCCACCTGAAAGCCGACAACCGAGAACACCAGGATGAACACGACCATGGCGAACAGCAGGTTCATGGCAATGCCGGCCAGCAGGATGACCGAGCGTTTCCAGAAAGGCAGCGACCGATATTGCTGGCGATACTCGCTCTCGTAGAGGGCGCGCTCGTCGTGCACAGGGCGAGCCTCGCCCAATTCGTAGCTCGGCAGCGCCGGCGCGCCGGCAGCAGCGGCCTTCTTGAGCTGGCGCTTGGTGGGGGCTACGCGCGGAGCGCGGTAGGTGTTGAACTGATCGGCTTTCTGCGGGCCGACAACGCTGCCCCATTCCACCAACTCTTCCAGGGCCTCGTAAGCCGCATCGTCGGAAATGCCGCAATCGCGAGCCACGTCCTCCATGTTGGCCGTGCCGCGGCGATACAGGGCCGCGAGCACCTCCTGCAGGTGCGGCTGCAAGGGACCGGCCTCCATGCCGCACACCTTGGCATAGCCTCCCAGCGGCACAGCCGTCACCCCGAAGCGGGTCTCGCCCCGGGTAAAGCCCACCGACGGGCCGGGAAGACCGAGCATGAACTCGGTCACGCGAATGCCGAACGCGCGAGCCGCCAGAAAGTGGCCGCCCTCGTGGATGAACACGAGGAAGCCGATGGTGATGACGGCGCACACGAGCATGATGGGAATATCCACTCACTAACTCCTTTAGACGAGAATCGTTGTTCGCCGGCCTCCGTCCCAGGCGGGCCGACGGGCGTGTATCGCCGCCCATTATAAGGAGCGCTCCCGATCGCGCCTCCTCGCACCGGGGTCGCCCTTGAAATAACTACAAGGGGCCTACGGGGCCTTCACAGCTACGGCGAAAGCGGAGGCCGGAGCGGCTCGGAGCGCGACGCTGACGGGCGTGGCGGACGGTTCCGGGTGGCGAGGGCAAGTGTTGCGGACGGGTGACTCGACGACCCCACCGCGACGCAAGGACGTACGGGGGAAGGCTCTGGCACGGTGCCGGGACGGCGCGCGGCGGGAATCAGGTGCGACGTTCCCGCGACATTTCTACGGTTTTGGGAGCCTACAGTAGGCGCCGTCGAACGCGAGCCGGCACAGCCCCCCCCTCTTCCCCTTCGGACATCGGGCCATCCCTCGCGTTCGGCACTTCCATCGACCCGCGCGCCTTCCGGGCCAGCGCAGAAAGGAGCCCTCCATGGATCCCACCCGTCCAGATCTCGCGCGGCCCGCTCCGGGCCGCACCCAAAAGATCATCAGCGCCATTATGGCGTTCCTCCTCATGGCGTGCATCATGCCCTTCACCACGCCGGCGACCGTCGTCGCCCAAGCCGACGAGCAGAGCACCGTGCCCGTCATGCTCCATTTCAAGGACGAAGCCGGGGAGACCATCGACTACGCCGGCTACGAAGCTCCCTACCTGCGCGATGGGGATGACCTCGTCGTAACGGTGAACGACGATCCGGCCACCCTGCACTATGGCGACAATCTGTCCTTCGAGGTATACGAGAACTACGCCGCCTTCAACTACGAGCAGCGCGACATCACCGCCGAGTGCTCCTACGATGCCGAGACAGGCACGGTGCGCCTCCCGGCCGTCTACGAAGAGGGACGGGACAGCCTCGGAATCGTCTTCTGGCTCTCACCCGCCCATCCCGCCTACGAGCGCTACGTCCTGGCCGACCTTGACACCGACGACGTGACCATCACCTATGACGACCAGGAGATCACCTTCTCCTCCGACATTCCCGACCTCGTGCGCGCAGCCACGGGAGCCGCGGAAGCCGGCGAGAGCGCTCGCGCCTTCCCCGGCCAGGCCGAAAAGCGCTACCAGCTGAACCCCCACACGCGCCTCGAGAACTTCACCGATCAGCAGATCGAGAAGCAGAAGGCCTACGGCTTCCCGCCGGAGAAAGTGGGCAGCTACGGCTTCGGCGTGCTCTTCAGTGCCTCCCAGGTATGGGAGAACAGCAAGCCCAACAGCACCAATTTCAACGACTGGTTCCTCGATGTGAACGACAGTTCCTTCGATGCCGCCGTGGACCTCTACCTGTGGGATACGGTGGCGGCCCGCAACGGGTCGGCCGCCCAGTTCGCCACAGCCCAGACCGGCAGCCATTACTACGATCGCTACGTCACCACCGGCCGCGATTTCTTCGACGCCGGCATCAGCTCGGGCACTGCGCCCACCAACCGCGCCATGGCCCACGGCACCTGCGGATCATCCAATGTGAACAACGGCTACGGCGCCGTCACCACCAACCCCGCCGGCGATAACTACATCGTGTTCAAGGGCACCTACACGGGGCCCCAGACGCAGTACCAGGGCTGGTATAAGTTCTACTACAAATTCGACGCCATGTCCGCCGCTACGGGCAACGAGTTCCAGGATGTCGTGGGCTACCTGCTCGCTGCGCCCGTAACCACCGGGAAGGCCCAGCTTACCAAGGTGTCTACCGAGCCGGCCATCTCCGATGCCAATGGGAACTACTCCCTTGAGCACGGCGTGTTCGCCGCCTTCGATGGGCAATCTTCTGCCGAGGCGGCATCGCGCCAGGCCCAGAACGGTGCCTGGGGTACCTGGGAGGAGGCGCGCGCCTGGGCCGACCAGAACGCGGGTTTCACATTCGTGACCGATAGCGACGGCGCGAGCAACGTCGTCGAGGACATCGAGGCCGGCACGTACTACGTCGCCGAGCTCTTCGCGCCCCCCGGTTTCCGCCTGGCCCCCTCGGTCAAGGCCCTCGCCGTAGAAGCCGCAAGCGATGCCGAGGCTATAAGCTCCCTCGTCTTCGAGGACGTGCCCCAGCAGGGCTCCATCGACCTGCTCAAGCAGTCGAACTATCCCGAGCTGACCGGCAACAATCCCGGCTATACCCTCGCCGGCGCCACCTACGGTATCTACCGCGATGAGGCATGCACGCAGCTCGCTCGCGAATTGCGCACCGACCTGACGGCCGAGGGAGAGGGCTATGCCCGAGCCGACGGGCTGCCCATCGGCTCCTACTGGGTACGCGAGACGAAGCGCCCGCTTCAGGGATTCGCCCTCGATACCCGCATCTACCCCGTCATCGTCACCGACGGAGCCGTGACCCGCGTCAACACCACGGCCGTCACCGACAAGGCGAAGCTAAACCCTCTGTCCATTTTCATCCAGAAGCGAGATGCCCAAAGCAAGGAGAATTTTGCCCAAGGTGCGGCTACCTTGGGGGACGCGCACTTCCGTATCGACTATCATGACGTAAAGGGCGGCACAGCGTCGTCCATCGCTCCCTTAACGCCGCGAGCCAGCTGGGTCGTGCGCACCAACGATGAGGGCGCGTTCGTACTGAAAGACGCGGAAAGTAGCTTCACGCACATGGACAAGAACGGGCAAGAGACGCAGCTCCCCTACAAAGTGAGTGGATCCGATTTCTACAAGCTCTCTGACGGCACCATCGCCATGCCCATCGGCACCTACGCCATCCAAGAGGTGAAGGCCCCTGAGGGCTACCGACTCGATCCCACCGTGCGCGTGCGCCATATCACCGATGCCGACCACGACGGCGAGATCATCGAGACCTATGACGCCGAGGAGAACGGCGATCTCGTAACTGATCAGGTCGTGCGCTCCGATCTGCGCTTCATGAAGCGGGCCGAAGGGGCTGCCAAGCTAGCGGGCATTCCCTTCAAGCTCACTTCCAAGACGACGGGCGAGTGGCACATCATCGTCACCGACAAGAACGGCCTCGCCTCCACGGAGTCCACCGCTGCCCATCCCCACGACCAACGCACGAACAGCAACGACGAGCAGTTCCGCGCCCCCGACGGCAGCTTCCGCATGCCCCTCACCCTGGATGTCGATGCCCTCGATCCCACCGCCGGCACGTGGTTCGGTCTACGAGCCGACGGCACGGCCATCGATCCCGACAACGAGCACGGAGCGCTGCCCTTCGATACTTACGAGCTGGAAGAGCTGCGCTGTCCCGCCAACGAGCTGTTCCAGATGATCCACGATGAGATCGTCGTGGACGAGAGCGACCAGGACCTCGCCATCGACCTGGGCACGCTCAACAACACTGCTGCTGGGCGCCCCTCCATCCGCACGAGCGCCTACGACGGCATCTCCAACGATCTCTGCGACCGCGAGATCAGCGCCGATACCGATGTGTCCATTGTGGATCGCGTGACCTATTCCGGCCTTAAGCCGGGCGAGCCCTACGAGCTGCAGGCCGTGCTGATGGACAAATCCACCGGCGAGCCTTTCCTCGCCGATGACGCCGAAGTGGCTGCATCCGCTACCTTCACGCCGAACGACTACAACGGTTACCAGAACATCGAGCTGCACTTCGATGCCTCGGGCATCGAGGAATCCACCGAGCTGGTCGTGTTCGAGACCCTGCTCAAGAACGGCTCGGAGGTGGCCGCCCACCACGATATTGACGATCGCAAGCAGACTATCACCGCCAACCCCATCACCATAGCAACCTCCGCCCGCGACAGCGTGAGCGGCACCCACGAGGGCGAACCGGCCGAAGAGGTCACGATCGTCGATGCCGTAAGCTACCAGGGCCTCACCCCGGGCTTCGAATACCGTCTTGTGGCCCTGCTCATGGACAAGCAGAGCGGCGAGCCCTTCGCCGTGAGCGATGAGATCATCACCGCCGAGAAGACCTTCGTGCCCGAGCACAGCGATGGCATCGTAGAAGTGGAAATCACCATCCCCGGCACCGACCTCGATGGCGCGAGCCTCGTCGTCTTCGAGTCGCTCTACCATGGCGATGCGGAGGTGGCCCTCCACGCCGACTTGGAGGACGAGGGGCAGACGGTCACCTACGGCTACCCCGACCTGCCGTTACCTCCCACGGGCGGCACCGAGGAGCCCGAGCCCCAAGAGCCCGAACCGAGTCAGGCCGCCTCTCCCGCTCCCGGGCGCTTGGCCCAAACAGGCGACAACAACCTCATTCCCATCGGCATCGCAGCCCTGGCCGCCTGCTTCGGCGGAGCCCTTGCCTGGCACAGCTTCCGCAACCGTCACAAGTAGCCATAGTAGGGCGGCCTCAGGCCGCCCTACCCATCACCTCAATGATCTATATCATTTTGAAATCAATTTAATATCTACATGGTCTCTATCTAACCATACAGGCCATTTCAGAGGAGCGCATCATGCATTCCCTTTATGATGCCGCTAAGGATGCCTCAAATCAAGAAAAGCACGGCATCGGCTTTAGGGGAGGGCGGACTTTGGAACGACCGCGGGCTTGTCGAAATGGCAGCCAAGAAACGCGGAGAACGGCGGCGCATGGTCATCGCGAAAATGGACGGGGTCTGCTGGACAGCCATCATCGCCTATCGGGGAATAGCGGTACGCATAATCTCCGTGAGGCGTTCAACTAAAAAGGAGGCGAGATTCTATGACAGGTGTAACAACCGCCGAAAACCTTGAGGATCGGTTCGAGGCCGGCGAAGACGTGCTCGACTATTTTGACGTTGACGCTGCCGCCCGGCCCCTGCTCGACACCACGACCAAAACCATCACTGTCACACTCCCCCTCTGGCTCATTGCCGCTCTCGACGAAGAAGCCAGCCGGCGAGGCATGACCCGCAAGGGAGTCATCAATATGTGGCTCGTCGACCGCGCCGACAAGGAGCGTCAGCGCATGCTGCAAGGCTAGCGGGCGGCGCACCACAAACGGGCTTGGGCGCGGGCCCAGCCGTCCACCGCCTCTAGCTGATCGAGGCTCTCCACCGGCTGGACGCCCGCACGCTCATGGGCTTCCATGACGGCCTCCACGCAGGCGGCAATGTCCAAATAGCCGATCTGCTCGGCCAGAAACGCCGCCACGGCCACCTCGTTGGCAGCATTCATAACCGCAGGCAGCGTGCCGCCCACCTCGCCCGCATGGCGGGCCAGGGGCAGGCAGCGGAACGTATCCGTATCGGGGGCAGCGAACTCCAAGGTGCCCAGGGTGCGGAAATCGAGAGGAGCCACCGGAGCCTCCCAGCGAGCCGGGTAGGACAGGGCGAACTGAATGGGAATGCGCATGTCGGTCGTACCGAGGTGCGCGAGCACCGAGCCATCGGTGAACTCCACCATGGAGTGGATGGCGCTCTGGGGCTGCACCACCACTTCGATCTGGTCGTAGGCCATGGCGAACAGATGGTGCGCCTCGATCACCTCCAGGCCCTTGTTCATGAGGGTAGAGGAGTCGATGGAGATCTTGGCCCCCATGTTCCAGGTGGGATGGGCCAGGGCCTGGGCCGGCGTGATGGCCGTCAGCTCGCTGCGAGTCTTCCCGCGGAAGGGGCCGCCCGATGCCGTCACCCACAGCTTGGACACCTCCTGGGGATTCTCCCCCAGAAGGCACTGGTAGATGGCGCCGTGCTCGGAATCGATGGGCATGAGCGCCCCCGCCGGGCCTGTGACCGGAGCCGCGCCATCGGCACGGCGTTGCTCGTCGAGGCGGGCCGCCAAGGGCATGATGAGGTCGCCCCCCACCACGAGTGACTCCTTATTGGCTAGGGCCAGCACTTTGCCAGCGGCCAGGGCATCGTAGCTCGCCCGCAGGCCCGCAGCGCCCACCAGGGCGTTCACCACCACATCGGCCTCGGGCAGCTGGGCCAGGGCCGCCACCGCCTCGGGCCCCACGGCGAAAGAGGCCTCGCTCTCACCCACAGCGCCGGGCAGCGCAGCCACCAGAGCGCGCGCCTCATCGCAACGGGGATCGTCGATCAGAGAGGAGTCGCCCACGGCCAGATGGCGCACGCCGAACGCGCGGGCCTGGGCGAGCAGGCCGTCCAAGCTCCCATGCACGGCGAGCCCCACCACTTCCAGCTGGTCGCCATGCTGACGCACCACATCCAGTGTCTGGGTGCCGATGGAGCCGGTCGAGCCGAGAACGACGATGCGGCGCTTGCTCATGGGCCTGCCTTTCAGGTCGGGAACAGAAGGCGGGATGCCGCCCTAGAAGACGACGTAGGGAATGCATCCGCCGGCCACCATGAGGATGGCGGCGGTAATGGAGGTGAGGAACAGCGAATCACTGCGATCGAGCAGACCGCCATGGCCGGGCATGATAGTGCCGGAATCCTTGAAGCCCGAGTTGCGCTTGATGCGGCTCTCGGCCAAGTCTCCCAGAACGCCCATGCAGCCGGCGATAGCCCCGAAGGCCACCGCCTGCACGACGGACATGGTCACGCCTGGCACGAAGGAGATGGCGCACCAGAACAGCACCGAGCCCACGAGCCCCGCGAAGAAGCCCTCCCAGCTTTTCTTCGGACTCGTGCGCGGAGCCAGCTTGTGACGGCCGATCTTGCTGCCCACCAGGTAGGCAAAGGCGTCGTTGGCCCACACACTCAAGAACAGCAACAGCACCACGATGCCGCCCCACGGCTCCGGTAGCGATACGCGGATGACGATGAGACCGCACAGCAAAAGCCCGGTATAGGCTGCGCCGAAGAAGCTCACGCCCACATCGGGAATGCGGGCCCGCAGCCAGAACACGTACCAAACGATCAGCGCCAGCAGCAGCCCCAGGCTCACGAGCATGGCGCCGATGAGCCCGGCCAGATACACGCTCGCCGGATAGAGCACCGCCGCGACAATGCCGAGCATCTCGTTGGGCAGCTTCGCATCGGAGCGCAGCATGTAGAAGAACTCCCCAGCGCAGATGCCTGCCACGGCCATGAGCATGAGCACCATGGGAATGTTGCCCGCCAGCACGCACACCACGGTCACTGCCGTGTACACCGCGCCGGTACGGAAGCGCACCTGCAAATCAGAGGGATTCTTCAGCTTCTGCGGGGCCTTGTCGAGGGCCTTGCGCTTCAGGCGGTCGCGCTTCTCCTGGCGGGTCTCGCGCTTCTCCTGGCGAGCCTGCTCCTCTTCCTCGGAAAGGTCGTAATGCCACGGCGGCCCAGGAGGCGCCGAGGCGGGGTCGCAGGCCAGCGGGGGCAGCTCGCGCTCCTCATCCTCATCGGTCAGCAGGCCGAACCCGATATGGTCGGCCTTGGGCTCGCAACGGGCCCCCTTGATGCTCGGTGCGCTCTGGCGCAACCGCTCGCGGGCCCGACGGGCGCGACTCTTCTTCTCGTCGTCGGAGATGCCGCCTCTCATTTAGGCCACGCCCCCGAAACGGCGATTGCGGCCCTGGTACGCCAGCAGGCAGCGCAGGAACTCGTACCGGTCGAAGTCGGGCCACAGCACATCGGTCACCACGAACTCGCTATAGGCGATCTGCCACAGCAGGAAATTCGACACGCGCATCTCGCCCGAGGTGCGAATAACCAGATCGGGATCGGGCATACCGCAGGTGTACAGCCCGCGCTCGAACATCTCCTCGGTAGGCTCCAGCACCTCGCCGGTCTCCTCGGCTATCAGGATCGCCTCGCGCATGCAGACGGCCGTGGCCCGCAAAATCTCCTGGCGACCGCCGTAGTTCACGGCCACCACCAGGGTCATTCCCTCGTTGTCGCGGGTCTTCTCCCAGGCGGCGTCGAAGGCCTCGCGCGTCTCTGCAGGCAGCGGCGACAGATCGCCGATAGTGCGCACGCGCACACCCTCGGCATGAAGCCCGTCCACCTCGGCCAGCATGGTCTTGGCAAACAGATCCATGAGCCCCACGACCTCGTCTTCGGGCCGCTTCCAGTTCTCCGTAGAGAACGAGTAAATGGTGAGGTACCGAACGCCCAGGTCAGACGCGCAGCGAATGGTCTCGCGCACCGCCTCGATGCCGGCCTTGTGTCCGCGCAGGCGATTGAGCGCGCGCTTCTTCGCCCAGCGCCCGTTGCCATCCATAATGATGGCCACCGATTCGGGCACCCGCGCACGATCAAGCGCCGCAGGGTCGAGCCCCGCGGGCGGGTTCGGGAATATGTAATCCAAACTTTTAGCCATATCATTTCTCGCAGGTTCGCCCACGGAACCAGCTAGATCTCCATGACCTCGGCTTCCTTCTTCTTCAGCACCTCGTCGATCTCGGCGACGAACTTGTCGGTCATCTTCTGAATCTCGGCCTCGGCGCGCTTGGACTCGTCCTCGGGAAGATTGTCGTTCTTCACGGCCTTCTCAACCGCGGTGTTCGCATCGCGGCGGGCGTTGCGCACGGCCACGCGGGCCTCCTCGGCGAATGTCTTGCACTGCTTCACCAAATCGCGGCGGCGCTCCTCGGTCAGGCTCGGAAACGGCAGGCGGATGACGTTGCCGTCGTTGTTCGGGGTCACGCCCAGATCGCTCTCCAGGATAGCCTGCTCGATAGCGCGCAGCACGCCCTTGTCCCAGGGCTCGATGACCAGCAGGTGCGCCTCGGGCGTCTTCACGCCGGCCATCTGGTTCACCGGAGTGGGCACGCCGTAGTAGTCCACCTTGATGCGGTCGAGCACCATGGCGTTGGCGCGGCCGGTGCGCACGCCGATGAAGTTGTCCTTCAAGGCCGCCACGGCCTTCTCCATGCGCTCCTCGGCGCCCATGAGAATCTCATCGATATCTGCCATTGGGGTTTCCTCCCTCTTTAGGAACAGAGCCCGCGGGCTCCTCGGATACAAAATGCGCGACCGGGAAGGCCGCGGCCGTGCGCGCTACTCGACGACCGTGCCCACCGGCTCGCCCTGGAGCGCGGCCTTGATGTTGCCGGGCGTGGTCAAGCTGAACACGATCATGGGCACGTCGTTGTCCATGCACAGCGACGTGGCCGTGGCGTCCATCACGTTGAGGCCGCGG
Organism: Adlercreutzia muris; assembly: GCF_041223505.1. NCBI lineage: Bacteria > Bacillati > Actinomycetota > Coriobacteriia > Eggerthellales > Eggerthellaceae > Adlercreutzia > Adlercreutzia muris. The sequence continues at coordinate 113,908 of NZ_JBCLQK010000004.1, read as the reverse complement.
CTGAGCACGTCCATGTAGCTGATGCGGTCGAAGCGCTGGGCCTCGGGATGAGTCGTGGGGTCGGCATCGTAGACGCCGTCCACCTTGGTGGCCTTCATGACGCAGTCCACGTCCAACTCGCAGGCGCGCAGGGCGGCCGTGGTATCGGTAGTGAAATAGGGATTGCCCGTGCCGGCAGCCAGAATGACCACGCGGCCCTTTTCCAGGTGGCGCACAGCGCGGCGACGGATGTAGGGCTCCGAGACCTCCTGCATGTTGATGGCGCTCTGCACACGGGAGAAGATGCCGTGGCGCTCGAAGGCGTCCTGAAGGGCCAGGGCGTTCATCACCGTGGCCAGCATGCCGATGTAGTCGGCCTGGGCGCGATCCATGCCCTCGGCCGAGCCGGCCAAGCCGCGGAAGATGTTGCCGCCGCCGATGACCACGGCCAGCTGCACGCCGTCGTGCACGATCTCGGCAATCTCCTCGGCCAGGTCGTCGACCACCTTCGGATCGATTCCATACCCGAGATCGCCGGCCAGCGCCTCGCCGGACAACTTCAGCAGAACGCGATCGTACTTATATTCGTTCGCCATCGAGCAAATCCCTTCATCGGCAGGTTCTATCTAAACGGATACATATTACCCGAAATAGCGCCCCCGCACCGCCGCGCTCCCCCAAGACCTGAGAAAAACAGACGGCCCCTTGGGCGCCTTCGCCGCCTCTTCAAGCGGAAAACTGACCGAATCCGAAAAGAGGGCCCGCCAAAAACCGGCGGTCCGCACGGGCGGAAGCGATGTTTTCGCCTGAAATGGTCATCGAGATCGCCCCGGAAAGATCTTTCTGGCCAGAAATCAGCGGTTTGCACGAGCGAAGGCGGCGATTTTGCCCAAGATGCCAGCGAAAAGCGTCGCGGAAGGTCGCTTCCGGCCAAAAATCGGCGATCCGCACGGGCGGACATGAGAAAGCGGGACGCCAGGGAGGGTTGGCGTCCCGCGCGGGATAGGTTATCGAAGGGGTCCGCAGCAGGGCGTCCGGCCCGCAGCGGGGCACCCCGCCAGGCAGCGGGGCGTCACGGCTGCGACCGGCGGCCAGGCTAGGCGGCGCCTTCCAGCTGCTGGCAAGCCGCCAGGGCCTCGGCGTAGTCGCGCTGATAGGTCTCCACCTCGGCAGCGAGCACCGCCAGCGTATCGGCCGGCAGCAGGGCCGCGCGAGCCTCCTCCACCGTGGCGAAGGGGCTCGCCTCCAGCGCCAGGGTCAAAGCCCGCTCGGCGTTGCGCGCCGGGCCCACGCGCAGGCCGCGCCAGGTGCCGGCAGCCACGAGCGCCCGCCGCGCATCCCCGGCCTCACCAGCGTCGCCGACCCCGGCAGCGTCCCTAGCTCGAGAGCCAGCCGCAGCCACGCGGGCCTTTGCCTCGGCCACCTGGGCCTCGGCCCGGTCGAGCTCGGCGGCTCGATAGGCGGCCGTCCGCGCGAAGCGGTCGACCTCGGCGGCAGAGCGGGCCCGCGCCAGTGCCGCGCCCTTGGCCTCCATGGCCGGCAGCTGCTGGTACAGGCGCTCCAACTGCTCGAAGGTCTGCTCGGGCGAGGCCGCCCCGGCCGCCGAGTCGGCCCCGGCGCGGGAGCCGCGAAGCCCGCAGGCCCGCTCGGCCCCCGTCACAGCGGCGGTCACTAGATCTCCTGGTAGACGCCGGCCAGCTGCTCGCCGAGGCACTTGCCCTCCACCAGGCAGCGGCCGTGGCTGTTGCCCTGGATGTTGATGGGGTAGTCCACCGCGTAGATGTCACCGGCGCAGTTGCCGATGGCGTACAGGCCGGGAATCGGCTCGTCCTCGGCGGTCAGCACCTCGAAGTTGTCCGAGATGTGGATACCGCCCACCACCGACAAGAGGCCCGGAGCCACCATGCACGCGGTGAAGGGGCCCTCCTCGATGGGGAACAGGAAGTGCTTCTCCTTGTAGAAGTCGGTATCCTCGCCGGCCTTGCACAGGGCGTTGTAGCGCTCCACGGTGGCCTTCAGCTCGGCCGGATCCACCTCGATCATCTCGGCGAGCTCCTCCAGGGTGTCGGCTCGCTTGTAGTAGTCGGGCACCTCGGCGATGCCGTTCTCCACGGTGTCGGTGTGACCGTCCACAGCGGCCTGGTAGTCGGAGCCATAGGGGCGGAAGGTGTCCCAGAACATGCCGCCGCCGTGCTCGAGCGAGCCCAAGAGGTCGGTCTGCCAGTTGGCGTCGAAGATGGACCAGGCATGGTCGGCGCCGCCGTTGTACATCACGCCCAGGCACTTGCCCTGTACCCAGGTGGCCTCGTTCATGAAGCGCTTGCCGTCGGGGTTCACGAACAGGAAGGGGCCGTGGAAGGTGGCCGCCGCCTGCGGGTGCATCATGGTCGGCCAGGGGCCCTCCTGGAAGGCGCCGCCGGCCCAGGCGGCCATGTTGTGGCCGTCGCCCACGTTGCCCTGGTCGGAGCACAGGCGCGTGAACACGCGGTTGGCCACGGGGGCGAACTCGTTGATGTACTCGTCGTTGTAGCTGATATCGCCGGTGGCCAGCACGACGCCCTTGCTCGCGTTGTACTGCACGTACTCGCCGGCCTTGTTCTGGCAGATGGCGCCGGTTACGCGGCCGGACTCGTCCTGCACCAGCTGCACGGCGGGCATCTCGTACACGAATTCGGCGCCGGCCTTCAGAGCCTCAGCCTCGAACATGTACTCCACGAAGTCGGCCATGGTGTGCTCTTCGAAGATCGGGCCGCCGCTCATGAAATGGTAGCAGGCGATCTCGGGGTGCACCGTGGAGTTGGAGCCCACGGTGACCATGCACTTCGCGCCGTTGGCCTCAGCCATGTCCAAGAACCAGTTCATGCAGCGCTCCGACTCGCGAAACCACTTGGCCACGAGCGACTCGCGGCAGCGGTTGCCGCAGGTGGATACCCAGCGCTCCATCTCCAGCGACTTGTCGAACTTCAGCCCCAGATCGTCCAGGGCGCGCGAGGCGATGGCGCCGGTGCCGCCCACGCCGTGGCCGTTGAGCACGGCGTCCTTCTCCACCAGCACGACCTTCGCGCCGTTCTCAGCCGCGGAAAGGGCGCAACAGGCGCCGGAATAGCCGCCACCGATGACGAGCACCTCGGTGTCCACGGTCTCGGTGATCTGGTCGGCCGCGATGGGATCGGGCTTCACCTCCCAGGTGTGCTTGGCAGCCTCGCCGGTCTCGGACAGCGCGGCGTCGGCGGCCCCGCTATCCTGGGGCGCGCAGCCGGCCATGCCGAGGGCGGCCACGCCGGCGGCGCTGAAGGCAGCGCCCTTGAGCAGATTGCGTCGAGAAATTGCAGTCATGTTTCCCTCCATAGTCTCGTATGACCTGCGTGCCGGCACCGTCGCACCCCGCGCATCCGCGGGCAACGCGAGCGGACGCCAGCCCCTCCCCGGCTTTCTCCTTGCCGGGGTCGAGGGCCACTATGCCCGTTTCGGCACAGCCGCGTAAGCCACCAAATTGGGTATTTTGTCGCACCGGCACCGCCGCATTTCGGGTGCCCCATCACACTTTTGAGGGGGACATATTTTGGGTTGTTTTTGGAAACCGCCTGTTCAGGGCCCCCTATCGTCCCAAAGTTCTTGACAGCGGCCCCCGCGGCTGGCTCCGACGGCTGCTACAATGCACCCAGGGAAGGAGGGCATCATGGAACGAGCGAAGCGGCTCATCGAGGGGCTGCGCATTCACCATCTGGGATTCGGCTTCTTCTGGACCGTCACCTTCGTGACCCTCACGGGGTTCCAGGACGGCGGCGTGCTCGCCGGGCCGTGGCACCTCTACGCCCTGTCCGACGAGATCCTGCTGCCCGCGGCCGTGGGCGCCCTCGGCTTCGTCTGCGCGCTGCGCCGCCGCGAGTTGCCCCACGGCGCGGCATCGGCCGCCAGCTTCATGCTCAGCGGGGCCGCGCTGCTATACTTCCTCACCTTCCGCTTCGGGGAGGGCGGCGACCTGCTCGCTGTGGCGGCGGGACTGCTCATGGGCGGCGCCTGCGCGCTGTTCTTCCTCCTCTGGGAGCTGTTCTACGTCACCGAGGGCCAGCAGCGGGCCCTCATCTGCATTCCGCTGTCGGCGGCCATGTCGGTGGTGCTTTACCTCATCGTCGGCATGCTGCCCGCGGTGGCCATGGCCTTCGTCACGGTGACGGTGCTGCCCTTCCTTTCGCTTGTCAGCCTGCAGCGCAGCCTCGCGGAGATCGAGATGGACGCGGTGCCCGCCCTCACGCGTCCGCGCCTGCGCCGTGCCATCGGCGATTTGTGGCGCCCTGCGCTGTGCGTGGGCATTCTGGGATTCGCGCAGAAGCTCGTCGGCAGCGTGGGCTCCTCGGGGGCCGGAAGCACTTTCGCCGTGCTGCTCGGCTTTGCGGCGGCGGCCCTTTTGGTGGTGGCGCTCGAGCTGTTCCTGTCGAAGGGCTTCGACATCTTGCACATCTACCAGCTGCTGTTCCCGGCGCTCACCATCGTGTTCCTGCTGCCGTCGCTGTTCGGACAGCAGTACGCGCCCCTGCTGGACGCCTTCCTCATGTTCGGGTTCGAGGTGCTGAACCTGCTGCTCATCATCACCTGCGCGGTGTACACCGTGCGCAACGGCCTGCCGCCCTCGCCGCTGTACGCGCTCTGCATCGCGCCGGTGCTTCTGGCCATGACCCTCGGCGGCGTGGCCGGCGCCCTGCTCGGCCCGGCTCCCTCCAGCGACTTTGCCCACGGGGCGAGCGTCATCCTGTTCTGTATCGTGCTGCTGTCGGTGGCCCTCGTGCTAGTAGCGAGGGGGAAGGGCGAGGCGTCGGCCTCCCTCACCGATGCCGAGCTCCTCAATCGTGCGCCGCGGTCGTCGGCGAGGGGGGCTGCTCCCGCCGAGGTACCCTCCGACGTCGAAGAGGCCCCGGCCCGGGAAGACCGAGGCGCCGTCGTGGGCGCGTACCTGAGGGAGCGCGGCCTCTCCCCGCGGGAGATCGAGGTGGCCGAGCTGCTCATGAAGGGGCACACCGTGTCGGCCATCGCCGGCAAGCTGTTCATATCGGAGAACACCACCCGCGGCCACACGAAGAGCATCTACAAGAAGCTCAACGTGCACTCCCGCCAGGAACTGGTGGACCTAGGCGACCACCTGGCTGAGCAGCCCCGCTAGGGCCTAGAGCAGCGAGGCGCCTTGGCGGTCTCGGCACCATCCCAGCCAGCGTCTGGCATAAAATAAGGAGCGGAATTCGCATCCCGCTCCTAGCAACAAACTCACGAAAAAAGAAAATCTGAACTAAACACCAATCGAACACTCGAGCAAACACATAACGGGGCCATCTTAAGACAAGCTCCCTTCTTCGTCAACTACACGTGAAGCCAATAGCTATCAGGCCGGGCAATGAGACGTGCGTTGTTGTACGCCATATCAATGGTAAGGCACGTGTGCCCATAGTAAACGGACCGATCATCGCTCAAGGAGAGCACGAGCGCAAGATCCGCAGTGTTGGGATTCGTCAAATAGAGGGGCATAAGAAGCTGTATCCGACCTTTGTAATATTGGGGAACAACAGTTTTGTAATTAGCCTGGATGCGCTTCCTGACCTTGCGTATCTCCCCGTCGATCACAGACATGCAGAGGGACTCGCCCCCTTCCCGTAAACTAGAGGGAATGCGACGGAAATTCTCAGGGTCATGAATAATATGATTCCACTGAGGAACGATTTCCAATCTGCTGTCGAACAAGAGCAGGCTGGGATCTTCGAAGTAATTTGCCCGCCTCAAGCGCGAGCATGCCTCGTGGCTTATGGGCCGATATTGCATTGTATAGCTGTTGCAGAAGGAGATAAACTTCCAAGGCTGCTTATTCTCATTTGGGTTCTTCTCGCAGTAGAAATATATCTCCTGCCAGTTTCTATCGAAAAGCCCGGTGTTGAAACAGGCCACATCGCCGTCTATGTAGATCAGTGTCTGCTTGTCTTCGTCCGCCGCTTCCTCTCGATCATGCCAAAGTTTCTCGAAGGTAAAGTACAGGTAGTTCTTCAATACCCCGAAATCATTTTTTCCCGAGCAACTCCATCTCTCAGGCTCTAGCTCGTCCAAAGCAAGTTGCCGAACCCGACTTGTAAAAAACTCATAGTTGCCCAGAAAAGCCCAGTCTCTTAGCTTCATTTTCACCCCACATATAATGTGCTACCAATATCTTCCTATTATAATTAGAAAATATAATCTAACAATACTATATACATCAAAAGTCGATATCTCACCTATAGCAGATATCGGCGAGAGAGGGCTTTGCATAGGGACGACTAGCCGGCCAGCTAAAGCAGTGGCGGCACCTCGGTAGTGCCAAGATCGTAGTAGAAGGCGTTCGTCTCCATGGCAATGGCATCGCTCGCGCCGCCTCCGGCCGGCGTGCCCTCGTTCTCCATCGCCACACCTCGAATGGCGCCTTCGCCTGGGACGAGCCCATGTAGGACGCCGTGCCACACAGCGTGCGCGTCACAGCCTCAAAGGTCTTCGCGTACCGACTCGCAGCAGCCGCCCGATAGGCCGACCGCGACGTCGACTTGCCGCCCCTATAGGACGAGGAGCCCGGGCTCCATCCGCTGCCGCCCCCTCCGGAGCCGCCCGACTTGTAGCCCGACTGCCTCACCGTCTTCGCGATACTCTGGGTCGCCTTTTTCAGAGGGGCCCATATGGTCTTGGCCTTCCGGGCGCTCTGGACCCTTTTGACAGTCGTGACGATCTTCGATATTGCCGAGGTCTTCTTCAGCTTCTGGATCGTGCTCTTGCGAGCCGTCGACTGCTTGGTCGCCCGCTTCTTGGCGGCCTGCTGTTGCTTGTAACGGTTCTTTGCGGCGGACACGTGGCCCGTGGGGTCGGCCGAGGCCACCGGGTTGCCCTCGGCGTAGGCGTAGCTGGCCGCGATGCGGCCGTCGCCGGCCATTACGGCGCTCACGCTGCCAAAGCCGTCTTCCAAGTACGTATCGGCCACAGGCACGGCCTCAGTGCCGCCCACAGTGGACAGGCGCCCCAGGCCGTAGGTGTCGTTCAGGGCGCCCGATACACTGGATTCGCGGGCCAGGGGCTGGGCCACATCGTCGATGACCGTGGAGTTCACATAGGCCACCAACTCCCAGCGCTCCTGCACATAGGGCGTGTAGGTGGAGCCCTGGGTACCAAATCGCCTATTTTTGACATCCTTCTTGGCTTTCCTGTCAAAAATGAGGGGTTTGGTATCACGGACAGTTTTTTAGCGATGCTGTGACCTGGTGTTCCTCTGGGCAGAAGCACCAAACCCCTGCTTTTCGCCAAGAAAATGACACCAAACTGCCCGTTTCCGCCAGAAACCTCCCTGAGGTTGGCGGAAACGGGCAGTTTGGTGTCGCAGAGGGTCTTGCGCGGCCACTTTACAGCCAGCAGAGCTATCCGCAGCCCCCCTCTGCCGTCGGCAGGGCTATCCGCGGCCTCCCTCCTCTGCGGGCGGCAGGGCTATCCGCGGCCTCCCTCCCTCTGCCGCCGGCAGGGCTATCTGCGGCGCCTTTTCCTCGCAACCGACAATCGCCCCCTTCCATCAAACGCAAAGCGGGCCGGCTCCGGGAAGGGAGCCGGCCCGCTGGGGTTGCGAGGCATGGGCGGTGCTTAGGCGAGGCACCTGGTGCCGTAGCGGTTCACCGCACTGGCGCGGCGGAGCGCCTTGCTGCAAGTTGAAGCACTCGTCGCGCCGAGGCGTCGGACAGATGCGGGTTGGCTCGAAGCCTACGCGGCGTCTTGCTGCTGCTGGCCGTAGAGGAGCAGCATGTCCTCGATGCTCAGGCCGCCCATGCCGCCCTGGGGCTGGTCCATGGACTGCTGCTCGGTCTCGGCCTTCTTCTGCTGCTGGGTGGCAGCGTCGTCGCCGAGGGTCACCTGGACCTCCTTCTCCTGGCCGCCGCTGTTCACAGTCAGGGTTACGGTGTCGCCGGGGTTCTTGGTGCGCACGTCGAGCATGAGGTCGCTCGCGCTTTCCACGGGCTGGCCGTCGAAGGCGGTGATGATGTCGCCGGGCACGATACCGGCCGCCGCGGCGCCGGAATTCTCGGACACGCCGGCCACATAGGCGCCGGTGTCAACGGCCAGGCCGTAGCGCTGGGCCGCCTGGGCACTCACGGTAGACAGGCTCACGCCGAGCTGGGCGTGGGTGGGCTCCTGGCCGGCGATGATCTGCTGGGCCAGGTTGATGGCGTAGTTCACCGGGATGGCGAAGCCGACGCCGGAGTAGTTGCCGGAATAAGAGGTGATGAGCGTGTTGATGCCGATGAGCTTGCCCTCGTCGTCCACGAGCGCGCCACCGGAGTTGCCGGGGTTGATGGCCGCGTCAGTCTGGATCATGTTCGGATAGATGGTCACCTCACCCGAGCCACCGGACTGCATGGACTCGGTGGCGTCCATGATCTGGGAACGGCTCGTAGCCGATACGATGCCCGTGGCCACCGACTGCTCCAGACCGAAGGGAGAGCCGAGGGTCATGACCCACTCGCCAATGGTGAGATTGTCGGAATCGCCAATATCCATGGGGGTAAGCCCGCTGGCGTCCTTGGCCTTCAGCACAGCCACGTCGGAAGAGGCGTCGGTGCCCACCAGCTCGGCGTCGTAGGTCTCGCCGGCCACGGTCACCTTATAGGCGGCACCACCTTCAACCACGTGGTTGTTCGTGATGATATAGCCATCCTCGGACAGCACCACCCCAGAGCCCTGGGAGTACATCTGGAGCTCCTGGCCACCCTGGTCCTGCGGAGTGCCGTAGCCGTAGTTGTAGCCGAACAGCTCCTCCAGACCGCCCATGCCGCCCATGGACTGGGGGGCGGCGTACACGTCGATGGCCACCACGGAGGGCAGGCACTTCGCGGCCACGCCCTCGGCCAGAGTGGCATCCTCGCTCGGCGAGATGACCACCGGCTGGCCGGTGTTGGGATCGGTCACCGTGGTGGCCGGGGAAGAACCGGTCATGGCATCCACAGCGCCCCACACGCCAAAGGCGAGCACGCAGGCCACCAGGGCACCGGCAAATGCGATGAGGAAGGTCTTGCCGCCGGAGCTCTTCTGGGCCGCATGCTGGGCATGGACGGGCTCGGCTTCATAGGTTTGCTGGGCACCGGCCTGGGGCGCGGCGTAGCCATGCTGGGGCGCCCCCCAGGCTTGCTGGCCATGGGGAGCACTGTGGGTTTGCGAAGCGGCCGGGGCGGGGTGAACCGGCTGGAAGGAATTCGGCTGGCCGGGCTGGCCACCGGGAGCGGGAGTGCCCCCGCCAGGGGCGGGAGTGCCGTTCATGTCAGTCATAGGGGTCTCCTTTGCAGAAGGGTTGCAACGTATGCTGCGGCAAACCTTAGCACGCCCCTGAGAGAATCCACCATGCTGGCAACCCATCGTCACGCTTGCGTCACGGAGATACACCACCTGGTGTACATCTAGGGGCGGCCAGCGGAACGCAGGCGACCCCCTCCGCGTGAAGAAGGGCGGTCTGCCGGGCACGGATGTGACACTCGACGAAAAAGGGGGCGGCCCCTTCCGGAACCGCCCCTAAGTCCTAAGCCCTGCGCCGGCTCTGACGCCGCGACCGCGCCAGGGCGATGACGGCCACGCAGCCGGCCACGCAGGCCGCGACTACCAGAAGGGCCCCGCGGGCCGCATCCCCGGTCTGGGCCAGGTACAGCAGTGTGCGGTGCTTCTTGCCGTCGTCCACGTCGCCGCCGATGATGCCGCCCTTGGCGTTCACATCGGCCGACGGGTACACCGGGTCGGGGTTGCTCACCCCGGGATGCCCCTCGATGAAGGACTCCCAGCCCTCGGAGGGCACGAAGGGGCCGCCAGGGGTCGTGCCGGCACCGCCGGGCTCGCGGGTGGAGGGCAGCGTGCCGTGGGCCGAAGCCGTGTTGCCCACGTCCTTACCCACCGCGTCCTCGGTCACCAGGGCGTCGAAGGTCACCGACACCGAGGCACCGCCGGGCAAGTCGCCGCAGGCCACGGCCAGCACGCGGCTGCGCACATCGTAGGCCGAATCGGGCACGTCGTGCACCGTGCCGGCGGCATCGGTCAGCTTGATGCTCTTCTCCAGCACCTCCAGCCCCTCGGGCACCTCGTCGCGAACGACCGCGTCGTACCACATGGAATACGGCTTGGCGTTGCTCACCGTTACCGTGTAGCGCACGGTATCGCCCACGTGGGTGCTGCCGTCGCTGCGGTCCAGGTTCTCGGCCGTCTTCACCAGCTTCACATCGGCCGGTCCCTCGTCGTCATCTTCCAGCTTCGGATCCGACGGGCTCGCCGTGCCGGGGTCGGCCGGCTCGGAGGGCGGGATTACGATCTCCTCGTCCTCGGGAATCTCGGGGAACAGGTCTTTGATCTCGTCGATGACGTCCTTCTCCTTGTCCTCCCACGTGGTACCGTGGTCCTCGGGGTTGTAGGGGCCGGGCGGGGTGGGCTCACGGTCGATCACGATGGGCCCCGGCGCGGGGTTGTCGGGATCGGGCTCGGGCACCGTCTGCGAAGGCTGGGTGCCCAGGGGCGCCGCAATGTTGGACAGGTTGCCATCGCCGTCCAGGGCCTCGCCGGTCACCGTGCACTCGAAGGTAACGCTGGCGCTTTTCAGCCCCGGCACATCGCCCAGGCAAAAACCGAGGATGCGCGAGTTCTCATCCCAGTCGGCCTCAAAGTCGCGGTACTCCTTGCCGGCCGCATCGGTCACCACCGCCGAGCCGGCCACGTAGGCCAGACCCTGGGGCAGGGGGTCTTTCACCACCACGTCGTAGTAGGAGCTGCCGGGCTTGCCGTTGGCCACGGTAATAGTGAAGCGGATGGTATCGCCCACCAGGGCCGATGCCTGGTTGGGCCGGTTCGCGAAGCCGGGGGTCACGTTCTCGGCCGTCTTGGTCGTGGTGATGTCGCCGCCGGGGCGGGGGTCCACATCGTCAGGCACGATGATGAGATCGTGGTCGTCGCGGGCATCGGGGTCCACCGGGTCGGGGCGCATCTCGGGCGTAATGGGCACCGTGACGATGACCTCCTCGCGAATGGGGTCGCCATCCGGGTCATCGGGGTTGGGCCGCTCGATGGTCACCGGAATATCCACGTGGTCGGCCTCGGGATCCTCCTCCAGCTTCTGCTTGATCTGCTCGTCCAGCTCCTTGGCAATATCCTCGGGCGACTGTGGATCCTTCTTGTCGCCGAACTGCACGATGACATCGCCCTCCTGGATGGGGCGCTTCGGCGGCTGGGCATCGGGGTCGTCCGGGTCGGCATCGGGATCGGTCGGCGGAGCCGGCTTCGTGGGGTCGTCCGGATCGGCATCCACGGCCTCGTCGAAGGGTGAGCCGGGCTTCACGGGGCCCACGGGCACGCCGGGCTTCTTCGGCGTGTCGGGGTCGTCCGGATCGTCCGGGTCGGTCGGATCCGGGTCGAGCAGGTCACCGCCGAGAATCTCGGTGGCCGTGTCGGGGTCGGGCACGATGGGCTCCGGCTCCGGCTCGGGGGCGGCATCGGGGCTCGGGGGCAGGGTCGGATTGGCCTCGGCCTCGGCCGGGGTCACCTCTACGCCGTTCTCGGTATCGATGCGGTTATCCCAGTCGAAGGCATCGGGATCGATGCCGTAAACGCCCGACACCTCGGAATGGCTCAGGAACTCCGGCTTCTCGCCCGGCTGCTTGTCCAGCACATCGGTCTTCACGACCACGTCCAGCTTGAAGCGGTAGGACTGGCCGCCGAACAGCGTGGGCAGGCTCTTCACCACCACCTTGTCGCCGACCACCTCGTAATCGGCCTGCACCTCGTTGCCCTCCGGGTCAACGATGGTCAGGGCCGAGAAGTCGGTGTCGCCGGGAATGCCCAGCTCGTACACGGGGTTGATGCAAGCCGTGTCGTTCTTCTCGTTGGTGGCCGTCACAACGTAGCGCAAGGTGTCGCCGGGGCGTATGGTGCCGTCGGTGCGCGACATGTCGTAGGCCGTCTCGGTCATGGCCAGCTCGGGCTCCTTGGCCAGATCGGGGAAGATGTACACGTCGAAGCTCTTGGTCACGCTGCTGTAGGCGCCCGTGCCCTTGATGGTGGCCGTAATGGTGGTCTTGCCCGCCGACATCACCCGCGCCACGGCGCCCACGCCGTAATCCACCTTGCCGTCCACATAGGGACGGTTCGTGGTGAAGTCGTTGGGCTCGATCTTAATCACGCCCGGGTTCGAGCTAGTAAATACGATGTCGCCGATGGAATTGGACTGCACATACAGCGGGAACCAATCCGCATGGGTCGCGATCACCGTGCCGTCCTCGTCGGTCTCGTCGCGGAACTTCGACACGTCGGTCTCCTCCCGCTTGCCGCGGGGCTCCTTGGTGGCAGGGTCAATCCAGTCGCGCTCGGTCTTCTCGTTGATGTTGGCCTTCACGGTAGCCTCGTTGGCGGCCTGGTCGGCATCGCTGAGACCCTCGCCGTTGGGCACATAGCCGGTGTCCTTCATGTTGAACAGGCGGAAGTCCGGCGTGGCCAGCTCAATTTCCACCGGTGCCGCCTCGTTGGCCGACTCGTAGTAGTTCACGTAGGCGGAATCGTTGTGGGCCGGCTGCCAAGCTTCGCGGGGCTCGGTGCCCATGATGCGGGCCAGGGCCGAGGCCACAGCGGCGCTGGCAGCGGCCTCATCGCGCGGGTCGGACCCCGGCCGGGCGCTCGTGTACTCCACATACACATGGTGCTCGTTGCCCTCAGCGCTCTTGTCCTCCAGGCCGAAGGCCTCCAGCTGGCCGCGGGTCAGGTTGAAGTAGGCCATAGTGTGCTCGCGGCCATCCGCGTCCTTCTTGATCCAGGCCCGCTCGAAGGTGTCATCCTCTAGTTTGGCGCGATCGAACTCGATGACGCCGCCGAGGCTCTCGGGCACCGCGCGCCCGTCGATGTAGAGCTGCAAGCGGCCCGTCGGTGCCGCGCAGGTGGTCTTCGACATATTGGAGCCGTCGGGGTAGGTGTCGCCGAAGGGCAGCTTGTCGCTGGTTACGTCCACGGGCACCACCAGGTGGTTGTTCGTGGCGGTGTTGAAGTTGCCGGCGTTCTCATCCTGGGCCCAGGTGGGGCCAGTGTACTCCTTCTCCACCTTGTTGCCCTCGCCGTCGGTGATCTCCAGTTTCAGCGGCTCGGTCAGTTCCCAGGAGGTCTTCGAGGTCACTGGCGAGATGACCGCACTACCCGTAGCCGCATGGCCCCAGTAGGTCATGTTGAAGTTCGGGTCGGAGGCGTACTGGTTGGAGCGCACCTCGATGGTGTAGGTTCCCGCAGCAGCGGGCGTCTTGGTGTTCTCCGATGCGCTGCCGACCGTCTCGCCGTCCTCATCGACCTGCCAATAGTAGTACTTGATGAACTTGTTCTGGTTCAGCTTGCCGTCAATGGGATCGTCAACGGGAATGGGGGTCTTCTCCACATCTACCCGCTCAAGCTCCTTGCCATCGTAGTACTTGTTCCAGTTCTCCCGCACGAAGGTCTCGTCCAGCTCGAAGACGTTCCACTCCTTCGGCTTGGTGTCGCCGCTGCCCACCGATCCAGGGGGAAGGGTGGTATTGGAGGTGAGCAGCTTGTCTCCCACATAATAGGAGAAGTTCGCATCGATCTGATGGTCGTCGTTCGTGCCTTGGGGAAGCCAGAGATACAGCTTGCCGTCGTTCAGATTCGCCGGTGCCCCATAGCGCGGGTCGGAGAGCTTCTTGTCAAGCAGAAGCTCCCAGCTCTCCATCTTGGCGTTAAAGTCCGGTGTGACCTGCGCCTTATCGGCCGCCGCCTGAATCTTCGACTTCACATCCACGGTGATCATGCCGACCTTCTTGGTCTTCTCCACGTCACCATAGGCCAGGCCATCATTGTCGTTGCCCTGGAAAAGCGTGCAGTAGACCGAGCCGCCAGTGATGATCACGTAGCCCTGATTGCCACCAATTTCGAGATAGCCGGCGCCGTTGCCCCAATGGGGAAGCAGCGTGCCGCCGGTGATGAGAATGGTCTTTCCTGCATTGGTGCCCGCGCAACCCTGACCGAAGGCATTGCTGTGCTCTGCGCCAAAGGCTTCAATAAAGCCGCCGTTAATGGTGATATCGCCAGCCACCGTGGCGTGAGCATTGCGCGTTATAAGGGCATCCTGGAAGGGGAATGTGTACTGGGTCCCCAGGGACATGCCGCCCTCGTAGGTGCAGCCGCCGCCGATGGCCGCCCCATGATAGGAAGCATAGGCTTTCACCTCACCGCCGTTGAAGATGGTCTCGGTGCTGCCCGCTGCGTGACCACCGCCAATGCCGCAGCCGGCGCCGTTGCCAGTTCTGTCGTTTGCCTCGGCATGGATAATGCCGCCGTTGAACGTCATGTGACCCGAATTCTCCAGAGGGCCGCCGCCGATGGCCGCCGCACGAATACCGCCATAGGCGTTCAAGGCTCCCGGATTTCGGCTGTCGAGATTCGAGAGGCTGTTGACCAGATCGGAGCCTTTGGCCGTAGCCGTCTGCGTGTCGCCGTCCTTATCACGGTACTTCGTGCCTGCGGGAATCATGCCCTGCTCGGGAACAATGGCCCTGCCGGCCGTGTCCACGTTGCGAACCGCGTCGTCCACCACGAGAACCGAGCCCTCGCCGCAGCGAAGGGCCGGGTACTGCTGATAGCGCGTGGGGTCGGTGGCAGTATTCGCCGTCTTTGTAAGGTGCCGGTTGGCGTAGAGCGTGTTCACCGTGCCATCGGCGAGGGTGAGGTGCACGGTCGTCTTGTTCTTCACGTCGTCGGCAGACACTTCTGTCGTGAGGTAGGAGCCATTATCGGTGCTGTTGGTGACGATGTTGAAGGGAAGTTCGCTGCGAATGTTCACGCCCTCGAAGGTGATATCGGCCTTCACGCCGGGCTCGACCCGGATGGAGGTGGACACCGCCGTATCAACCCCCTGGGTATTCCTCAGACGATAGGTGCCGTCTTTCTTGATGACGAGGGAGGATATCGTGTTTTCGGCCTTGGGCTGAGGGTACACCGTAATGTCGCGGCCGCTGTTCGAGCCAGCGGGACGCGTGCTACTCCGACAGTAATGGGTATAGGTCACCGTCTCCAAATCGTAGTCGGTGCCAGGGGTGCCGCCCTGGATGGAGAGGCCGCCGTAGTCGGTGAAGCCGTCGCTGTCGGCCTGGGGAGCCGGCTCTCCCCCGTCGGCCGCCGTCGCGATGCCATCATCGGCTGGGGGAGCAGCGACAGCCGGGGCATCGGCAGAGTCGGCGGCATCGACAGCGGGATCGGCTACCTCTTCCTTAGAAGCGCCCCCCCCCGTGGCGTTTTCGGAGCCATCGCCGGGTGCCGAGCTGTCAGGCGCAACGCCATCGCCACCAGCGGAAGTGTCGGCGTGCTCATCAGATTCGGGCGGCAGGGCCTCGCCAGTGCCAGTTTCGCCGGCATCCAGAGGACGGTCGTTCACCGTCAGCGAATCGGAAGATGTTTCTTCAGGGCTTCCGTAGGCGAATGCACCCACGGACGGCAGGGCCAAGCCCGCCGCCAGGGTTACCGCCAGGATGCAACGAAACAGCTTCTTTTGGGGTACGTTTTCTTTCATTGCTGCTCCCACCTGGCCTTCCACAGCCGATGGACCGAGGAAGACGCAAACGTAATCGTCGGTATAGGTGTCGCACAGTATACGCCAACCCGACGATTTTTCAACAAAACGTCTTTGCTCGGGAACGAAACATGCCGTTAAGAGCCCCGCCGCACCGTTGGGCGGGAGCCGATGCAACTCCAGCAGCTAGCCCGCCAAATGATCGGTGGCGCCGATGGCCCCCACGGAAATGGCGCCATCATCCCACACCACCTCGGTGATAGAGGCATTCTCGATCTTGGAGGGAAAGGGCACGCCATCGCGGACGTACAGGAACACCAGCGCGCGGATGAGCAGGGCATGGGACACCACGAGCACATTGCCACCGCCCGCCTCCCCCACGGCGCGGCCGCATTCGTGCAGGAACGCCTCGATGCGGGCAGCTATGGCAGCGAAATTCTCAGCCCGTTCCGTTGGATCGGTGGCATTCAGATAGTCGGCGATCTCGTTGAGGCGCCGATTCTGGGCTTCCCGGGGCAGATCCTCCCCGAACAGATCCCGCAGGCACTGGCGCATGGCCTCGGAGGGCTCCCCCTCCAGCGCCCCGAAGCACCACTCGCGCAGCCGTGCATCTTCGCGTACGGGAACGGGCGCAATAGCCCGTCCCTCGCAGGCACGCGCCTCTGCCCGGGCTTCCAGGGCCAGGGCCAGCGTATCGCGGGCCCGGGAGGCGTCGCTGGCATAGGCGGCCGCAAAATCCCGATCGGCCAAGCCCCGGCCGAGCAGGCGGGCATCGCGCACACCCTTCTCCGTCAAGGGCGAGTCGCACCATCCCTGAACGCGGTTCTCAACATTGAACTGGGTTTCCCCGTGGCGGGTGAAGTAGAAGGTGACGGCCATGACGTGCGGCTAATCTCGGTCGTAGTTCGCCAGAAAGGCCCGGGTGCGGTCGTGCCGGGGGTTGTTGATGACCTCGCTGGCCGGTCCCTGCTCCACGATAACGCCGCCGTCCATGAAGATGATCTGATCGGCCACGTCGCGGGCAAAGCCCATCTCGTGGGTGACGATCACCATGGTCATATGCTCGGCCGCCAAATCGCGGATAACCTTCAGCACCTCGCGCGTGAGCTCCGGGTCCAGGGCACTCGTCGGCTCGTCGAAGTACAGCACATCGGGGTTCATGGCCATCGCCCGAGCAATGGCCACGCGCTGCTGCTGGCCGCCGGACAGATCGCAGGGCACCATGGATTCCTTATCGGCCAAGCCCATCTTCGCCAGCAGATCGCGCCCCCGGGCCAAAGCCTCGTCCTTCGGCATCTTCTGCACGCAGATGAGAGCATCGGTCACGTTCTGCAGCACCGTATAGTGCGGAAACAGGTTGAAGTTCTGGAACACGAGCCCATAGCGGGTCTTGGCCTTCGCGATGGTGGCCGCATCCCCGTACACGGCGCGGCCCTCGGCGTTGTTGGAGCACACCACCAAATCGCCGTAGGACAAGTCGCCCGAATTCAGCGTTTCCAACAGCGCCAGGCAGCGCAGCAGCGTGGACTTCCCGCCGCCCGACGGCCCGATGACCGCCAGCACGTCGCCCTTATTCACCGTCAGCGAGATATCCTTCAGGACCTCGTTGTCCCCGAAGGCCTTCTTGCCGTGGTTCAACGTTACAACAGCGTTAGTCATGATAATAATCCAGCTTCTTCTCGACGCGGTTCAGGATAAACTCGATGACCAGACAGAACACCCAGTAGATGAGGGCGGCGATGGCGTAGGGGATCATGGACACCTCGCTGGCCGCGAGCGCCTTGGCTGCCGAGAACATCTCCATGATGCCGAGCACGAAGGCCAGAGACGTGTCTTTCACCAGGGTGATGATCTCGTTGCCCATGGCCGGCAGAATGCGCTTGATGACCTGGGGCAGCACAATCTTCGTGAAGGTCTGGGCCTTGGAATAGCCCAGCACCGTGGCCGCCTCGTACTGGCCGCGGGGAATGGACTGGATGCCCGAGCGGTAGATTTCCGCGAAGTAGGCCGCATAGTTCAGGATGAAGCCGATGGCGCAGGCCCAGAACTTCCAATCGCTGCCCATGTTCAGGCCGAACAAATAGTAGGGGCCGAACATGATGGCCATGAGCTGCAGCATGAGCGGTGTGCCGCGCAGGATGGAAATGTAGAGCTGGGCGAGCCAGGCCAAGGGCTTGAACCGGCTCATGCGGGCCAGGGCCACCACAATGCCGAGGGGCAGCGACCCCACGAGCGTAATGACGAAGATTTGGGCCGTCAGCCCAAGGCCTTCCATGAGAATGCCCATCATAACGGGAAATTCCACGCCTCTCCACTTCCTCTCTAGCCGTCCGGCCTACACCCGGGTGCCCATGATACCGCACCCCAGCGCCACGGAGGGCGAAGCCCGTCAGGACTTCGCCCTCCCTCTATATATCTTTACCTACTTCTCGCTGGTTCGCCCAAGGAAGTCAGCGAGGTTGCGACCGGCTAGTCAGTCAGCACCCAGTTGTCGATGCTGATGCCGTACTCGCCCCACTTCTCGCACAGCTGGGCGATGGTGCCGTCGTCGTACATCTCCTTCAAGGTCTTGTTCACGGCGTCCACCATGGCGGTATCGCCGTCCTTCGCGAAGCCCACGGCGTAGTTCTCGGTGGACAGGGGCTCCAGCTTCACGAACATGTCCGGCTTGGCAGCCATCTGGTAGTCGGCAATGGACAGGTCGCAGGCCACGGCATCCACGGCACCGGACTCCAGCTGCATGAAGGCGTTGTTGTAGTCGCCGATGGTCTGGGCCTTGCCGCCGGCAAAGGTGTCGGCCAGGGCCTTTTGATCGCCTTCGAGCACGTCCAGGGCGGCGGAGTCGGCCTGGGTCATGACGTTCTTGTCGGCCAGATCCTCCAGCTTATTAATGCCGGAGTCCTTCTTCACCACCACGACCTGCTCGTTGTGCATGTAGGGCTTCGAGAAGGCGTACTTGCCCTCGCGGCCCTCCATGGTAAATCCGTTCCAGATGCAGTTGATGGTGCCCTGGCCCAAGAGCGCGTCCTTGGCATCCCAGTCGATGGCCTCCAGCTCAAGGTTCCAGCCGTTGCGAGCGGCCACCTCGGTGGCCAGGTCGATATCGAAGCCGGTCAGGTTGCCGTCGTCGCCGATGAAGCCGTAGGGCGGGTAGGCGTTATCGAGGCCCACAATAAGCGTGATGGCCTCGGGATTGGCCGCGGCACCGTTGTCGGCGCCATTGTCGGCCGCGCCATTGTCGCCCGCACCGGCACAACCGGCCAGAAGCGCCGCGCCCAGGCACAGGGTCGCGGCCATGGCCGCCAGTTTCGTCATCTTCTTCATAGGTTCCTCCCTTGAAGGCGGCGAACCCTTCGTCCGCCCCTTGTCCGTTGCTTCCGTCGCACCGCTTATCCGGCGCGTCCGTTCACTTTACCTCTTTAGCGTACTAAAGTACTGAAGTGTTGGCAAGTATAACACGGGAAGCGGCAGAACCCGCTACTTTTTGCGGTTAAAGAGCTTGTTGTTGCCGCTCTTGGAGGAGGAAATCTCCACGAGGCGCGGTTCGAAGTCGAACAGCTCGGCCATGGGGACCACGGGGATGATCTCGATGCACTTCTTCAGGCAGGCATCGGCGCACAGGTTGCACTGGGTGCAGTCGGCCATGGAGAACTCCACATAGCCCCGGGTCTTGTCCGGGTGCACGTCGAGGCTCTTGCGCAGGGCATCGGTGGGGCAGAACATCACGCACATGCCGCAGCCGTTGCACTTCTCCACGTCGATCTCAATGTCGCCGAAGATGCGCGTGAACATCTCGGGCACCTCCGGCTCGCCGATGCGGCTCATGGCATCGAGGATCTCCAGGTTGCGCTCAGCTTCAATGGTGGGCATCTTCCCCGCCCCGTTCTTCACGCCAAGCTTCTCCCGCAGGGACTGCTCCTCCTTCTGGAGCTTCAGCTGCTTGAGCTTCTCGTTCACCATTTTCTCGGCCGCCGTCTTCGCCACATCTTTGGCGTAGTGGCCCGTGGAGGTGAAGAACTCACGGCGCGCAGCACCCACGGCCTTGTGCAGATCGGCCACCTTCACGGCCTCGGGGAAGTCGTCGCTGCGGGTGATGGCGGTGGCAGACCCCACGGCCTCCAGCAGCGTGCGGGCAGACTCCACCGTGTCGTCGATGCACGGTGCGGCGGCGCGGTACTTGCAGGTACGGCAGGTGCCGTCCACCAGCTGGATGTCCCGAATGCCCTGGGCGGCCAGTTCCACGAGCAGGCGCTCGTCCATGCGAGCCAGGCAGGGCACTACAGCGTACTTGTCCGGATCGCCGGTCTGGCGGGCGGCCTTGCGGGCGCAGGCGATCACGGTCACGCCCTCGGCAGCGGCAGTGGCGGTGGCCACGGCAGCAGCCAGCTCCTCTTCCATGGGATCCACCGAAATGAGGGCGCTCGTGGGGCACACCGCAATGCACGCCCCGCACGCCACGCAAGCCCCGGCGTCAATGGCCAGCTCGTTCTTCTCGATCTCAATGGCATCGGCCATGCACACATCGGCGCACTTGCGGCAGGTGGAGTGGCGGTTGCGCACGGCCACGCAGCGGGTGGGCGCCGTAATGACCGCCTTGGTTTCCAAGGCGTCTACCATCTCCATGATATCGTTCAGGTTGGGCATGACGTCCGTTCCTTCCACTTGCGAGCAGGCCGCGCCCCGCGCGCAGGGCCGCGGGTTCCCCTCGGCGGCGCGAGCCGGTTTTTCGTGCGCCCCTATTCTCCCAGATAGGAATCTTCGATGCGAGCCAATTCTTCCGGCGTATTCGCATTGATGAAGCAGCCGCCGCGGGGCTCCACCGCGAGCACCTTGTCCTGAGTATAGGGAAGCACCGAAAGCTCGGGGTCGTCGAAGAAGCTCTGCACCCGCTTCTCGCCCCGATCGGCGCGACGGCGCACGGCGGGCATGCAGGTTTCCCGACGGTACATGGCGTGCAGGGGCTCAAAGCCGTGCTTGTTGTGGGGAGCCACCACATCGGCGCCGCTCTCGTGCATGGCCAGGGCCTCGGCCACCACCAAGCGGGCGCTGGCGAACACCATATCGCAGGCCACCACGGCCACATAGGGATTCTGCGCCGCGGAAAGAGCCGTGTACATGCCGGGAAGGGCCCCGCGCTCGTTGTAGGCGTCGGGCACGAGGCGAATGCTCAAGTCGGGGTACATCTCATGAAGGAATGCCAGGTTGGGGGCCTCGTTGGTGGTGATAATGAGCTCGTCGGCCACCGGCGAGAGCCGCTCCACGAGCCGGCAAATGAGGGGACGGCCGACGAAGGGCACCGTGGCCTTCGAGCGGCCCATGCGCCGCGATTCGCCCCCGGCCTGAATGACCACGGTGACGCGCGGGCGCACGTAGTGCTCGGCCAGGAAATCGGCGAGAGCCGCCGTGTCCTCCAGGCCCAAGGCCGGAATGCCGTAGAGGGCCGCCGCCTCGCGGGCCGCGGGAATATCGGTCACCACCGCCACCGTGGACGCGGCCGGCATCTTCTCCCGCTCGTCGGCAGCGAAAGGAGCGGAGGCCGGAACCGGGGCACCGGCCGGAACCGGGGCACCGGCCGGAACCGGGGAGGAAGCAGGGCTCGAGGGGGCGGGGGCGCCGGCCCCAGCCGTGGCCGCCCCGTCTCCGCGGCCCATCTGCACGTGGTCGGCCCCCAGGGGCACGCCCGCGCGGGCGCCCCGCAGGAACACCTCGGCCGTGTGGGCATCGGCGGCGTTGCCCGCACGCATGACCTCGATGGTGGGCAGGCCGCTCTTGCGATAGCCCTCCACCACCACGATGTCGTGGCCGGGCATGGAGCGCACCAGATCGCCGCACTCCTCTTCGCCCTCAATGGTCTTTACGCGCGCCACCTGGCCCGGAGCCGCGATAACCGTCTCGGAGGCGCCGGCGGCACGATGGCGGTAGGAGTCCTTCCCCGGATAATCGATGTCGAATCCGGCATGGGAATGATGCTTGATGGAGCCTACGTCGTAGCCGCGGTCCACCAACTCGGCGATAAGCCGCTCAATGAGCGTGGTCTTCCCGGAATTGTGTCGCCCCACAATGGCAATGGCCGGGCTCGGTATATCGATCATAGTATCCCTCAACCTCTCTGCGAGCGCCCCGCCTCCCCAGGCCGCAGCACGAATACTGCCGGGTCGCGCCCCCTCGTCATAGTTCCGGGCCAGTATAGCACGAGCGCAGGCCATCACGCCGTCCCGGAGGACAACGAGGGCGGATCGCGAACGCCGCCCAGCTCCCCCCGACCACGGGGGCGGATCGCGAACGCCGCCCTGTGCCGCGCTGCGAGGTGAAGCAGGCAGCGCACCGCCAAACCGCCTCGGCGCGTCGCGAGTTCCACCCCCCCTTGAAAGAAAAGGGCCCGACCACATGGTCGGGCCCGAGGGCTTTCCCTAGCGAGGCCAGGGGTTGTCTCGCCAAAGGAGGAGGCTACTTCAAGCCCTCCACCTCGAAGGATGCCGCCTCCTCAATGTACTCTTCCACCGGGTTGTCGCCGTAATCGGGCAGGTCGGCGGTGGTCCAGCACTCGCAAGCCGGCATACCGGGCACGCTCGAAGCCAAGAACACCGGGTCTTTGCCCTCCTCGCGCTGACGGGTGTAGTCGGCCAGCGCGGCCAGAGCCCACTTGCCCAGCAGCAGGATGGCCACCAGGTTGATGATGGCCATGAAGCCCATGAAGATGTCGGCCAGGTTCCACGCCAGATCAAAGCTGTTCACGCAGCCGTAGAAAATGGCGGCCAAGCACAGCACGCGGAAGAGAACCATGCCCCACTTGGTGTTCTTGAAGATGTAGCGGAAGTTCGTCTCGGCGTAGAAGTAGTTGCCGATGAGGCTGGAGAACGCAAAGGCGAAGATGGCGAAGGTAATGAAGTGGATACCCACCTCGCCCACGGCATTGTTCACGGCCAGCTGCACCAGCGGCATGCCGTTCAGGGCCGCGGCGGCCTCGGGGTCCTGCACCCAGAAGATCATGACCATCATGGCCGAGCAGGTGCAGATGAGCAGCGTGTCGATGTACACCGACAGGCTCTGCACGAGGCCCTGCTTCACGGGATGCGACACGCTGGCGGTGGCGGCGGCATTGGGGGCCGAGCCCATGCCAGCCTCGTTGGAGAACAGGCCGCGCTTGATGCCGAGCATGACCACCGAGCCCGCGAAACCACCGGCGATAGACTGGAAGTTGAAGGCCGACTGGAAGATGGTGCCGAACACCGCGGGCAGCTCGCCGATGTTGGTGACCGTGGTCCACACGGCCAGCACGATGTAGGCGATGGCCATGATGGGCACGATGATGGAGGTGATGATGGAAATGCGCTTCGCACCGCCGAAGATGACGAAAGCGGTGAACACGATGAGCACGATACCCACGCCGATGGCCGTGCCGTTGGTGGCGTAGTCGGGAATGTAGTACTCCAGGGCCGAGGTCATGTTGAAGGCCTGCAGGCCGTTGAAGCCGAAGGCGAAGCACAGGATGAGCGCCCAAGCGAAGATGATGCCGAGCCAGCGCTGGCCCAGGCCCTGCTGAATGTAGTAGGCCGGGCCGCCCCGGAACTCGCCTTCCTTGCCGCGGATCTTGTAGATCTGGGCCAAAGTGGACTCGATGAAGGCCGACGCGGCGCCGATGAGGGCCATGGCCCACATCCAGAAGATGGCGCCCGGGCCGCCGGTGGCTACCGCCGTGGCGATGCCGGCGATGTTACCGGTGCCCACGCGGGAGGCGGTGGACACCATGAGGGCCTGGAACGACGAGATGGATTTCTCGCCTTCCACGTGCTTCTTCTCCGTCAGCTGGGTGAACATATCCTTGATGTAGCGGATCTGCACGCCCTTGGTGCGGACGGTGAAATAGATGCCGACGAACACGAGCAAGATCACCAGGATGTAGGTGTACATGAACCCACTGATCTCGCCGGTCCATGCAACAAGCATCTCGTTCAAATCGGTCATAGATGCTCCTTTCCGGAACGCGCCGGGCATCAAGCCCGTGCGTTCCCAGACGGGGCCCGTCTTTCTGCGCGCGAATCACGGGCAATGCGCACCGTCGGACGGTGTCAGCGTGATTCGCGATAGGAAAACGGCCTCTTGGTCACGGCGCACCGGCCCCTACCGGCGCGAGATAGTGCCCCTATTTTACACGACGGACAACCCCAAACCTCCGAGGTTATCCAGGTATTTCGGAGCAAGCTCCTCATCGTTCGCCCCACGAGAGCCACGGCACCCTCGAGAGAACCGAACGCGTCCTCGCCGCAAGACAGGAAGAGCGCGGGAAGCCGCCAATGAGTCGGCCGGCCCGCGTGCAACCCCCTACTTCAACGCCGCAGCCACTTTGCGGGCGGCGGCGGTTATGGTGAGGTCGTTCACGTCCACGGTGATGTCGGCGTACTTCTCGTAGAGGGGCAGGCGCTCGTCGTACAGGTCGCGCAGGCTCATGCCGATGCCACCCTTCATGACCACCCCGCGGTCGGAGAAGTCGGCCAGGCGGCACTTCAACTCGTCGAAGTTGATCTTGAGGTACACAATGCGGCCGATCTTGCCGAGGTGCTCCATGGCCGCGTCGCTGTAGACGGCCGAGCCGCCCGTGGCGATGACCGAGTGCTCGAAGCTCATCTCGGAGAGCACCTGGTTCTCGATCTCGATGAAGGCATCGGGGCCCAGCGTATCGATGAGCCGCTGGAGCGACTTGTCGCAGGACTGCTGGATGAGCAGGTCGGCATCGACGAAGTCCATGCAGAGGATCTTCGCCAGTACGATTCCCAACGTGGACTTGCCGGCGCCGGGCATGCCGATGAGCACCACGTTGTCGCGGCCGGGCTCGAAGGACTTCTCTTTCATGGGGCTTCCTTTCTTGTGAGGGCGGCCCGGAGGCCGCCAGGGCAGATAGGGTCAGGACACCTCGGCGCGATGGTGGGCCGCCCGCAGAGCGTCTCCCAACGTTCGGGACAGGCGCGGCGCCAGGTAGGCCAGCGTGGCTGCCATCGTGGCGGGAACGAGAATGCCGGCGGCCACGGGCTGGCCGGACACGGTGCTGCCCACCTCTTCCCCGTACTCGGAAACGCCGAACAGGTAGGCGTAGATGACCAGCTCGGGGCGGTCGATCTCAGCCCGCACATCGCCATCGCGCAGCCAATTGCGCAGGGCCTTGGCGCGGGCGACGATGTTGTTCCCCTCCACGGAGCGGCGCATGGTGTAGTTGCCGAGCACGGCCGTGGCGCCAGCAGCGG
This sequence comes from Adlercreutzia muris, assembly GCF_041223505.1. Lineage (NCBI taxonomy): Bacteria > Bacillati > Actinomycetota > Coriobacteriia > Eggerthellales > Eggerthellaceae > Adlercreutzia > Adlercreutzia muris. The sequence continues at coordinate 89,125 of NZ_JBCLQK010000004.1, read as the reverse complement.
CCAGGGCCAGCAGGGCCGGCAGCCACCCGAGGGCGAAGAAGGAGACAAGTGCCAGCAGGGCCACCAGGGCGGCAGCCAACAGCACCACGCGCTGGGCGCGGCGGCTGCCCCGATCGAAGAAGCAGTAGGGCTCCACCAAGGCCGTGAGCGACAGCTGCCACGCCTGTTCGGCCTGCAGGAACTCGCTCGGGTGAGAGCGCGCGAAGGCGGCCGCAGCGCCCACGGAAAGCTCTTCGGCCCCTGCGGCCAGGGTGCGCAGCAGACGCAGCGTGGCGCCGTCGAGGACCGCCTCGGCCCGGGCCGTCGTTCGGGCGCCGAGGTCGGGCAGCAGCACGAGGGCCGCCGGGCGCCCGTCGTCGTCGCGACGCACCGTCAGGGCCCCGCGACGCACCATGTCGAGCACCGTGGCCACCACGTCGTCGGGGCTCTCGTGGTTCCAGCGCCACAGGCGCCCCATGACTGCTGGGGCAAGGCGCGCGTCGGGCACCTCGTCCCCGTAGTCGTCGGTGAAGGCCGGCGGCCGCTCGCGACCCCAGCGCCGGTAGACGAGCAGCGCCCCTACGAGCACCACGGCCGCCAGGCCCAGCAGCCCGATGATGAGCCGCAACCGGATAATCGTGCGATACGTATCGCGATCGACCCACTCGGCCTCGTAGCGGGGCGTCCAGGAATACTGGGGGTTGCCCTGATTCGCCAGTCGCGCCTCGTCGCTCAGGTTGGTGAGCCAGTCCACGGGAAAGAGCACCCGGGCCTCGGCGAACTGGGTGGGCTCCACCTCGGGATCGGTGAACGTGATAGACCCGTCCAGGGCGATGGACACCGAGCCGTCCGCCGGCCCATGGCCCCAGGCGTACACGTTGTCCTCGGCCCGCACGGTGTCGTCAGCAGCCAGGGGCAGCACCACCTCGGCCGTCACGTTATCGAGGGCCACGGCGTAGTCCCGCGGCACGTACAGCCATTGGAAATCGGCGGCATCGTCGTAGGCAACCACGGCACCTTCCACCCGATAGGCCACCTCGAACACCACCCGGGAGGGCAGATGACCCACGAAGGCGTACAGCCGGTGCTGGAAGCGGTCGTAGGCCCAGGCGTCGCTCTCGGGGCCGCCCCCTGAGCGCCAGGGCAGCTGGAAGGTAGCCTCGGAAAGGTCCACCCATTCCCCGTCCACGGCCCCCTCGGCATTGGCCGGGGCCATGCGCACCCGTTCCACCACCAAGGCGGCATCCTCGGGAAAGCCCTCGTAGAGCCACTTGAGGGTCTCGCGTTCGGCGCCGTCGAACTCGAAGATACGCTGGTCGACCACGGACACCGAGCCGTCGGTCTGCACCTGGGCCACGAGGTCCACCTCGGTGCAGCGATAGTCGGCCGCCCAGGCCGCAATCGGCGCCACGGCGACCCACAGCAGAGCGAGCACCGCGGCGCCCAGGGCAGCGAGGGGAAGCAGGCTATGTCGCGACCGCTGACGCACTACAGGCTCCGGAACGCCTGCCGCACGTCGTCGAGCACGTCGTTGTCGGCAACGACGATGGCCTTGTCCCCGGGATACAGCAGCGTGTCACCGTTGGCCACTTCCACGTCGCCACCGCTGGACACGGCGGCAATAAGAGCGTTTTCCGGCAGGGGAATCTCCTCGATGAGCACGCCATCCTCGTTGGAGAAGCGGCGCATGCGCGGCACCGTCACCTCGGCGAGGGCCACATTGCCGTGGGTGAGCGACGACACCACCGACACCGAACCCAGCAGGGCCTCCTCCTCGATGAGGTTCGCGATGAGGGTCGTGGAGGACACGCACTCGATGCCCACCTCACGGAAGATGCGCTGGTTCTTCGGATTGTTCACGCGGGCGATGCAGCGGGGCACATGGAACACCCGCTGGGCGATCTCGCAGGACACCAGGTTGGAGTCGTCCTGACCCGTGGTGGCCACGAACACGTCGGCCGTGCGAATGCCCGCGTCCTCCTGATAGCGGGAATCGCAGCCGTCGCCGTGAATGACCAGGTAGCGGCCTTCCAACTGCACCGACAGGCGGTCGGCCGTAGCCAGCTTCTGCTCGATCACGGCCACCTCGTTGCCGCTCTTCAGCATGATGGAGGCCAAGTAGGAACCGATTTTGCCGCCGCCGGCAATGACAATGTACATGAGACGTCCTTAATCCAGGATATAGCGCGAGAACTGGGAGATCACATCGTGGCGCACGCAGGCGAGAATGGAGTCGCCGGCGTAGAGCAGAGAATCGGCTGTCGGAATAGAGGAAGCCGAGCCGTCGGCCCGCTCGAAGGCGATGATACGCACCTCGTGATCGCGCTCCAGCTCGGACACGCGCACGGTGCGGGCGTTGTCGCGGCTCGACAGATCCAGGGTGAAGCGCAGCACTTCGAACTCCCCGAAGGTATCGATGTGGGAGCCGTGGCCCGACACGATCTTGCTGAACACATCCTCGGCCACGAGCGACGTGCCGCACACGTAGTCGATGCCGAGCTGCATGTAGGCCCGTTCGTGGTCGGGATTATAGAGGCGGGAAATAACATGGGGCACGCCGAACAGATGGTTGGCCACCTCGGCGCACATGAGGTTCGCGTTGTCGAACTGAGTCACGGCCGCCAGCACGTCGCACTCCTCCACGCCGGCCCGTAGCAGCACGTCCTCGTCGAAGCCCACGCCCTGCACGGTGCTGCCGTTGAAGTTGCGCCCCAAGTTCGCGAAGGCGTCGGCGTTCTTGTCGATGACGCAGACGTTGCTGCCGTTGTCGGACAGCATGTTGGCCAGCTGCGACCCCACGCGCCCGCAGCCCACGACAATGACGTTGCTCATAGCCCGCAGTCCTCCCTTACCAAGCCGATGGTGAACTCATTATAGGCACGCGAGCGCCCATGGAATACAGCAACGCCCGCGACCGACCATGCCCCTATACAAGAAAATGGCCGAAGCCATTTTCTCATTCTTTTAGATCTGCTGCATCTGGCCCAGCGTATCTCTGTACCAGTTGTCATAATTCGGGGGGCAATAGCGCATGGCGTACGAGTAGCTGATGGTGAAGCCGTAGCCGCGGGCCAAGCCGGCCACATGGGCGCGAATGGCCGTATCCCAGTCGGGCCAGTGAGTCTGGTCCCAACCCCAGGCGTTATGGGACTTGAAGCACACACGGCCCTTGGTGGATTCGGTGTTGGAAATGGCCGGCGACCAGCGCGGATCGATGCCCGCTTCCCAGGCGGCCTCGGCGAAGGTAGAGCCATGGCCGGCCAGGGGGCTTCCGAATAGATAGTTATCGATGCGCTCGGTCCATTCGGCGATGAAGGCCTCGCGGCCGACGGAGAAGTCGACATCGCCGGCGGGCAGGGAACCGAAGGTGGCGTAGTACTCAGAGCGGGTGGCGTCAGCCCGGGCGATGGCGCGTTGCTCGGCGGCACGGGCCTCCTCCTCGGCGGCAATGCGGGCGGCCTCTTCCTCGGCGGCAATCTCGTCGATGCCGGCGCTCACGTCGCGGGAGGACGCAGTCTGGAGAGAGGCGGCCTCGGCCACGTCTTCCACAGCCAGCATATCGGCATTGGATTTATCCTGCACCGTTTCGGGGGAGACCTCGCCCTCGGGGCGGTTCTCGGAGCTCATGCGCTCCAGACCGAAGGTGGTGGCGTTCGTATCGTGGGAACCTGCGGAGGCCCATCCGAACCCGAGGAAGCCCACAGCCAGCACCGACAGCACGCAGGCGGCAGCCATCGTCAGAACGACGACCCCCCGATGACTCTGCTTGCGACGAGTAACCACTTGCTTCCTTTCATGACAGCACGAAACCAGCCGCAGAAGCGGCAGCAGCGTGCTGGATTAAGGTGGGTGGTTTGCTGCAAGATGTTTGCGCTCTATGTTGTTTTCGACAGGGCGTATTTTAGCGTAGTTGGCCGCTGGCGCAAAAGCGGCAACGGCCGATGTTCACGTTTTGTTCGCTTGACAAAGCGATTCCCTCAGGTTCCCGCAGGTAGAGTGTGCGAGAAGCCTAGGCGGTTGCGGAGGCGCCTCCACAACTTTCGTCGGTGATTTTGCGCACCCGAATGACCGAGATGCGGCTGCGACGCATCTTCTCCACTTTGAAGGAGAAGCCGTCCACGACGAACTCGTCGCCCACCTTCGGCACGAAGTCCAGGGTGTGGATGAGCCAGCCGGCCACGGTCTCGTAATCGTCGGACTCCTCCATGGGCCAGCCCAGCTCCACGGCATCTTCCACGGGGAAGCGCCCGTCGCAGCGCCACTGGTCGGGGCCGACGGCGCTTACGAGCTCGCGGTCGCGGTCGGTCTCGTCCACGATCTCGCCGATGATCTCCTCCACGATGTCTTCCATGGTGATAAGGCCGTCGGTGCCGCCGTACTCGTCTACTACGATGGCCATCTGCATGCGGGCCTCCTGCAGCTCGGAGAGCAGAGCCAGCACGTTCTTGGTCTCGGGCACATACAGCGGCTCGAACATGTAGTCGGACACGGGGCCTTCCATGCGACCGTCCATGAGCGGACCCATGAGGTCCTTGTAGTTCACGATGCCGATGACGTCGTCCACTTCCTCGTGGTACACCGGCAAGCGGGAGTAGCCGGTGCCGCGCATGCGCTCCAAGGCGGTGCGGGCCGGCTCCACATCTTCGGCCATGATCATGTCCACGCGGGGCTTCATGATCTCGCGCACGGTCATGTCGGCCAGGTCGAGGATGTCGTTGATCATGCGCTTCTCGTCGTCGAGGAGCTCGTCGTTGTCGGCCACCATGTCCTTGATCTCGTCTTCGGACACGGTGTCGCGGCGGCCCGGCTTCAGAAACTCGAGGAAGCCCGGCTTGGGTGATATGTCGTCTGTCTTAGCCATGGCGGGTACTTTACCATATTTCGGCCGCAAAACAGCGGGGGCGGCCCGAGACCGCCCCCGTAAGTTTCGCTTTTGATTGCTCGCCGGCAGCGCTACGAGCCGCAGACCTGGTTGCCGCCTGGCTTCAGCCAGTCGAGCCACGCCGCGGCGTCTTCCGCCGGCACGTCCACGAGCGTCGTGGTGGTGCCCCCCTGGCCGGCGGCCGTGGTGGCCAGCAGCGTGCGGGTGCCGGCACGGCGCTGCAGCGGGTTGCTGCGGGCGCAGCCGAACTGGATCTTCTGGCGGGGGAAACTGATGGTGGTGCGCGACAGACCCCCGTTGCTCACCTGCATGAAGCGGCGGTTGAAGGCGAAGCTGGACTCGCGGGCCCACAGCACCGCGCCGATGATGTCGATGACGAAGAGGATAGCGGCCCAGACGAACAGGCCCATAGCCGCCACAGAGCCCATGGACAGAAGGAACAAGTCGTCGCTCTCGAGGTACAGCGCTCCCGATTCGGCGGCGGCGCCCACGGCCGCAAGGACCGCTGTCAAGATCGCGGCCGCCACGGCGCACCAGAAGCCGCCGCCCTGTACGACGGCACGGCGAATGAGGGCCCGGCGCAGAGCCACCTTAGCCACGGGCTTCGCATCCTGGGGCAGGTCGGCGAACTCAGGAATGAGGCCGGCCAAAATCTCCGGCACGCGGCTGACCTTCACGAAGGGGTGCACCACCAGGCCCTTGTTCAGCAGCTCGTTGGCGTTCTGGTTGTTGTTGGCGCTCTCGCCCTCGGCGGCGTCGATCTTGCCCAGGGATATCTCGCAATAGCCGAGCAGACGGCGAATGAAGGTCTGGTTGATGCTGACCGACTGCACGCGATCTACGGCAAGGCCCTGGAAGCTGTGCTTGAGCAGGCCGTATTCCACTTCGATGCGGTTGTCGCGGCGGCGCGCCTTGAAGCCGCCGTAGCTCACGCAGGTGCCGAGAGCCGACAACAGCCACAGCACGAGCAGCACCACGATGAACGGCACGACGACCAGCCCGACGACCGCGCCCATGGCCTGGGAGGTGGCATAGCTGACGGCGCTGGCCACCACGCTGTTCGCCGCATCGCCGAACAGCTCGAAGGCGTTGCCCACCAGCTGCAAGAGACCGACGATCAGACCGAGAAGGATGAGGCCTGCCGAGGTGGAGCCCGAAAGGCCCGTGAGGAAGAGCTCCTTGTTGGTGAGGCCGTACTCGTAGGTGACGCGGCCCGTGTCCACATCGGCGCCGGCGAACAGGCCGCCCACCTCGTCCCATGCCTGCGAACCGATGTCGAGCACGTTGCCGAACGCGGGCTGACCGACCGGGGCCGGGGCGCCGGGGGCTGCGGCACCCGCGGCGATGCCGGGGGCGGGGGCGACCGCAGGGCTGGCGGCGGGAGCAGCGGGGCTGGCCGCAGCGGAGGCGCTCGGGGCACCGGGAACAGTCACGGCAGTTCCGACCACACCGGCGGCCACGGCAGCCAGGTGGTTCTTGCGGTTGTACAGCTCGGCGCGCAGCCATTCTGCCTGCTGCTTGGTCACATAAGGTACGGTGATGGCCTTGTTCGAGGCACCACCGGCCGTGTCGATGAGCACCGTGCACACCCCGAAGATGCGCTGGAGCAGCGTGGCCCGCTGATCGATGGACTGCACACGCTGGTAGGGCACGTGCACGCGCTTCTTGCTGAACACGCCGGAGCAGAGGGTGAACTCTTCGGGTCCTACGATGAAGTACAGGTGCTTGTAGCTGACAACCCGCATGGCCACCACAATGCCGACGACCACGAGGATGGCGAGGAGCGACCCGCCGGCTACGAGGGCCAGGGCCAGGCCCGTAGGGAGGCCGTCGAGGCCTCCATCGGCGATGACCCCGACGATGGTGGAGAAGTTCGTCACCAGAACAGCCAGGGCAACCACCACCAGGGTGCGGATGCTCTCGAGCCACATGTAACTGTGGTGGACGTGGTGCTTCACCGGCTCAGCGCCCTCGGGCTGAGGCGCGGGCTGCGGTTGCTGGGGTTGCTGCGGGGCCTCCATTAGACATCCTCTCGGGCCAGACGGGCCAGCTCGGCGGCGCGGTCGCGCAGCAGGTCGGCCTCTTCGTTGCCCAGGCCGGGAATCTCGTGCTCACCGGCGGCCGTGGCCACGGTGACGCTGGACAGCCCGAAGGCCCGCAGCACCGGTCCTTGGCGCGTATCGGTGTTCTGCACGCGGATGAACGGGATGATGAAGCGCTTGCGCCAGAAGATGCCCCGGGCGATGTCCAGGTAGTCGTCGGTCAGCTCGTAGCGCCAGCGGGCATAGCGAATGGGCGGCAACACCACGACGAAGAACACGAACAGCGCCGCGAAGACCACGGCCACCATAAGGGCCACGAACCCCGCCCAGGTCTCCGACGGCTCAACTGCCGCAATGATCGCAAACGGCGCGAAGCAGCATAGGAACGCGATGACGATCCAAATAGCGTCGCTGATGCGCCACACGTTCTTGATGCGCGGATTCAACTGGTTAGCGGGCATCTCTCTCATATATGTCCTTTCGCCCCTCGCGGGGCGCCGCCAACGACGCTCACCGCTGCTTGAAAATGCGCTGACCATACTACCCCACTTTCAGCAATTCTCGCGAAAACTTAATACTTGCTCGACCTTGGAGGAAATCCATGACCAGCTTCGTTTGACGCAATCTCCCCTATTTGCGCGAGATTTGGAGTTATGAGCGTCACACAGCCCTTCGAGACTCTAAGATTTAATGAATTTCAATAAAACCGTCCTCCTTTTCTTTCGGAAGACGCTCATAACTCTAAATCTCGTGCAAAAAACAGGGGTCGGCCCGACCAACATCGCCGGCAGGCCGCTTACGCTCTTGTAAGAGTGCGCGGTCGCCGTTCCCGCGACAGGGGCATCGCGGTAGAATGGGCAGGCTGGCAATCGCCCCCGGGATGCCGGGGGGCAAGATGAAGGAGGCGGCCGCCATGGCCCAGCGCATCTATATCATCGAAGACGACGTGGCCCTGCGCACGGAATTGGCCCACGTGCTGGAACTTTCCGGCTTTGCCGTGGGCGTCTACGAGGGAAGTTGGGCCGACACCGCCGCCCGGGCCCTGGCCGCCGAGCCCGACTGCATCGTGCTCGACCTGAAGCTGCCCGGTGCCGACGGCCATTCCATCTGCCGCGACATTCGGGCGAACAGCTCGGTGCCCATTCTCATGCTCACCTCCTCGGAAAGCGAGTTCGACGAAGTGATGGCCATGAACCTGGGGGCTGACGACTACGTGACCAAACCCTACCGCCCTGCCGTGCTGCTGGCCCACCTGCAGGCCCTGCTGCGGCGCAGCGCAGGACCAGCGGCGGATATGACGATGCGCCACAAGGGCGTCACTTTGAACATTGGCGCCGGCACCGTCTCCTTCAACGACCGCACCGCCGAGCTTACCCGCAACGAGTTGCGCATCCTGCAGACGCTCATGCGGAATCCGGGCGTCGTGGTGCCGCGCAGCGAGATTATGTGCGCGCTGTGGGAGTCGGATGCCTTCATCGACGACAACACCCTCACCGTGAATGTGAATCGCCTGCGCAAGACGCTGGCCTCCCTTGGCGTGCCCGACGACTTCCTCGTAACGCGCCGTGGCGTGGGGTACGCCGTATGAGCCAGCCGCCCCACTGCTCCCTCGCTGGCGACGACTTCTCCATCGAAGACCTCGCCGCCTTCACGCCCGCCGCCTATGTGCGCGACAACATGCTGGGGCTGGCGGCGCTGGTGCTGAGCCTCGTAAGCCTCGTGCTCATCCTGCCCGCCCTCGGCGTGAACTCATCGGGCGTGCTGCTGGTGGCCGACATCCTCACCCTGCTGGCTGTGGGCGCCGGCTTTCTGGACTACCGCCGCAAAGCCGCCTTCTACCACGAGTTGCGCGGGTTGCTCGCCTCGCTGCGGCAAGCCCGCGTACTGCCGGCGCTCGTCGCCGAACCCGCCTTCCTGGAAGGGCAGATTGCCTACGGAACCGCGGCCCGCATCAGCTCGCTTGCCGCCGCGGAAACCGACAAGCTCCAGGAAGACGCTGCGGCCTACCGTCGCTACATCGAGTTGTGGATCCACGAGACGAAGACGCCCATTGCCGCGATAAAGCTCATGCTCGCCAATGAGCCGAGCACCCAGTCGGCGAAAATCGCCCGCGAGCTCGAGCGCATCGAGGCTCAGGTGGACCAGGCGCTGTACTATGCTCGATCGACCTCGGTGGAGCGCGACTATGCCATCCGCGAGGTGAGCCTGGGCGGGGCAGCGCGCGAGGCGTGCAAGCGCAACACGCGCTTCCTCATCGAACGCGGGGCACTCCCCGCCTTCAACATTCCCGAGACCATGACGGTGCTGGCCGACGAACCGTGGCTCGTGTTCATCCTGGGGCAGGTGGTGGTGAACGCCGCGAAATACGGCGCCACGAGCATCGAGTTCACCGCGCGCGAGGAAGAGTCCGGCACCCCGCGGGGCCGCACGGTGCTGGAGGTGCGCGACAACGGCTGCGGCATTCCCGCCGCCGACGTGCCCCGCGTATTCGAGCGCGGCTTCACCGGCCAGGTCGGCCGCACCCACGGATCGGCCACGGGCATGGGGCTGTACCTGGTGGCCAGCTTGTGCGCCTCCATGGGCCTGCACGTGGGCCTGGCCAGCGAAGAGGGCACCGGCACCCGCGTCATCCTCACCTTCCCCCACGACCGCACCCGCAAAGAACTCTACGGCTCGTAAGGGCCGCGCTCCCCTCAGCCGCGCAGGTAGAATCAGGTAGAATCAGGTAGAATCAGGTAGAATCAGGTAGAATCAGGTAGAAAGTGAGCCGTCATGCACGAGGGAACCAACGTCGAATTCAAGAGCACGTGGACCGACGGCATCAAGAAAACTATGGTCGCCTTCGCCAACACAGAAGGTGGCAGCATTTACATCGGCATCTCCGACGAGGGCGAAATCCTTGGCCTTGACGACCCCGACGCTTGCATTGTGAGAGCCGCGCAGGCCGCGGCCAATGCCATCCGACCCGACATCACCCTTTGCACACGGGCAGACATCATCGAAAAAGACGGCCTGCCCGTTGTAGAGATCAAGGTGCAGAGGGGCATCGCGCGGCCCTATTATCTTGCCGAGAAGGGCGTGCGCCCATCGGGAGTGTTCGTTCGCCAGGGAGCCATGACCGCCTCAGCGTCCGAAAGCGCCATTCTCGCCATGATCAGAGAATCCGCCCATGACATATTCGACGCCGAGCGTTCTCTCGATCAAGAGCTCACGTTCGATGAGGCGCAGCGCTTCTTTTCGGAGCACGACATCGCCTTCGGCAAGCAGCAGATGCGCTCTCTCGGCTTTATCGATGAAGCTGGCACGTTCACCAACACGGCGTTGCTCTTTTCCGATCAATGCCCCGTCACGGTGAAGGCGGCGGTGTTTGAGGGTGATACGAAAAGCATCTTCAAAGACCGCTTCGAGTTCTCTGGCTCCATCTTGAAGCAACTACGCGAAACGATCGATTTCATCAACCGATACAATGCCACTCGATCTGAAATCGGCACCGACATGCGCCGCATTGATCGGCGAGACTATCCCGAAAATGCCATCCGCGAAGCACTGCTCAATATGTTCGTCCATCGGGACTATTCAGTTCCCGCTCCCGCTCTGGTCAGCGTCTTCGACCAGCGCGTGGAATTCGTCAACTTTGGAGGACTTGTGGCCGGCATGTCCGCCGATGACCTCATGATGGGCGTCTCTCTCCAGAGAAATCCCCACCTCGCCATGACGTTTTATCGCCTTAAACTGATCGAAGCCTACGGAACGGGCATCCCAAAGATTATGGAAAGCTACACCGGCGCTGATCTACAACCTGAGTTCGACGTGGCATCCAATTCATTCAGAACGACCTTGCCCTCGCTTCTCGCTCCTCATCGAGAGGTAATTACGACGGTACGAGAGCATGGAACCGTGTCCGGGGGGATTCAGGAGGGTCGAGTTCTGGAATACCTCAAAGAGCACGAATACATCTCTCGATCGGAAGTCGAAGCGCTCCTCGGTATTTCCCGCTCCCCAGCCGGGCAGCTGCTGTTGCGCATGGAAAAATCTGGCCAACTGACCAAAACCGGCGCAGGGAAAAACACGCGATACGCGCGCACTTAGCGGCCCTTGGTCCTCGAAGGGGCCTGGCAGCTTCGCTTACCTAACACGTTCGTAAGGTAAGCGTAAGCCCGATCGATGGAGCCGCCGCGCCCCTTTCCCTAGGATGGAATTGTGCTCGCAGCCTACGCAATGTAGGAGACGGGTTCGGGGTGTTCCGACCGAGCGAGTTCCACAGCGACTGGAAATGTCCAGTGGACATTTCCACAAAGCGAGGACTGTTTGAGCGAATCGGAATACCGCGAAGCCATCTCCGGCGGGATGGAGAGCGGGCCGCGCATTCGAGAGAAAGGACCATTGTGAAGACGTCAGGGAAGATTATGCTTGCCGTTGCTATCATCGGGGCGGTGGGCGCCATCATCGCCCGCCAGCTGCCCAAGACCGAGAGGAGCTACCACTAATGGCTGAAGTGTACACCGAACCCACCCCCTCGGCCTTTGGCGCCAACCCCACCGATCCGGGCACGCCCCTGCCGCTTTCCGCCGACGACCGCAGCGCTCTTGACGGCCTGGCCGCCGCCTTCTCGCGCGATGCCTACGCGCCCGGCGCCTCCTCGGCTGCCGCGGGCCGCGTCGCCCAGGGTGCCGGCGCCTCTGCCGCCGCTTCCCACGGTGTCCATGCGGCGGCCCCGCGGCCTGCGGGTTCCCCCATCCTGTCGGTGCGTTCCATCGAGAAGGTCTTCGGCAGCCGCGACTCGGTCACCCATGCCCTGGCCGGCGTCTCCTTCGACGTGGCCGCCGGCGAGTTCGTCGGCATCATGGGCCCCTCGGGCTCGGGCAAGACCACGCTGCTGAACTGCGTGTCCACCATCGACACCGTCACGAGCGGCCACATCATCGTGGGCGGCCGCGACATCACCGGCATGTCCCGCCGCCAGCTGGCGAAGTTCCGCCGCGACGATTTGGGCTTCATCTTCCAGGACTCCAACCTGCTGGACACCCTCACCGGCTTCGAGAACATCTCGCTCGCGCTCACCATCAAGGGCGAGCCGGCGCGCAGCATTCCCGGCAAGGTAAACGCCATGGCCGCGCGTCTCGGCGTGGACGGAGTGCTGCAGAAGTACCCCTACCAGATGTCCGGCGGCCAGAAGCAGCGCGTGGCCGCGGCCCGGGCCATGGTGTGCGACCCGAAGCTCATCTTGGCCGACGAGCCCACCGGCGCGCTCGACTCCCGCGCCGCCACGGTGATGCTCGAGATCATGGAGATGATGAACACGCAGATGGGCGCCACGATCATGATGGTCACCCACGATGCCTTCGCCGCCAGCTACACCAACCGCGTGCTGTTCATCAAGGACGGCGCCGTGTTCAACGAGCTGCGCCGGGGCGACGAGAGCCGCGATGCCTTCTTCGCCCGCATCATGGAAGTGGTGTCCTTCCTCGGCGGGGAGGCCGGCCATGTATCTTAAGCTCGCCCTGCGCAACATCCGCCGGTCGGTACGCGACTACGCCATTTACTTCATCACGCTTCTGTTCGGCGTGGCGGTGTTCTACGCGTTCAACTCCATCGGCAGCCAGCAGATCCTCTTCGACATGGAAAGCTCGGCCTCGGCTTCGGTCTTCGAGTCGACCACCCAGCTGCTCGGCATGTTCTCGGTCGTGGTGGCCTGCGTGCTGGGCTTCCTCATCCTGTATGCGAACCAGTTCCTCATCCGGCGCCGCAAGCGCGAGTTCGGCACCTACCTGGTGCTGGGCATGACGCCGGGCCATGTGTCGCGCATCGTGCTGTACGAGACGGTGCTCGTGGGCCTCATCTCGCTGGCCGTGGGCCTTATCTGCGGCGTGCTGCTGTCCCAGGCGCTGTCGTTCTTCACCGCGGCGCTGTTCGGCACCACCATGAGCAACTACCAGTTCGTGTTCTCGCCTGACGCGCTCGTGGTCACCCTGGCATGCTTCGCCGCCATCTATGTGGTGGTGGCCCTGTTCAACACGTTCACCGTGAGCCGCTGCAAGCTCATCGATCTCATCCGCGCCGGCGAGAGGAACGAGCGGGCCGGAGTGCGCAACCCGTGGGTGTGCCTCGTGGTGTTTGTCGCGGCCATCGCCGTGCTGGCCTACGCCTACCAGCAGCTCATCGCCAATGGCCTGGTGATGCTGGACCAGCCCGAGTTCGTGCGCGCCACCATCGCCATGCTTGTGGGCTCGCTCATGTTCTTCTGGTCGCTGGCCGGCTTCGCCATCGCCGTGCTCACGCGCCTGCGCGGCGTGTACCTGCGCAAGCTGAACCTGTTCACCGTGCGCCAGATTGCCAGCAAGGTGAACACGGCGTTTCTGTCGCTGTGGGCCGTGTGCGTGCTGCTGTTCTTCTCCATTACCGTGTTCTCGTCGGGCATGGGGTTCGTGGAGGTGTTCGTCGGCGGCGTGGAGAAGGCCAACCCCTACTCGGCCACCTTGAGCGCCGGGGTATGGTACGGCCCCGATGGCACCACGGGCTCGTCGGCCGGCGAGCGCGAGCGCCGCGCCGAAATGGAGGCCGATGCCCCCGATCGGCTGGCCCTGGCCGAGGAATACGACTGGAACATGGCCGCCGCTCTGGAAGCAGGCGCGCCCGAGCTGTGGGCCGAGACGATAGGCGCATGGGCCCAGGTGAGCATGTGGTCGCTGCCCGACATGACCTACGACCCGATCGTCGATGCCGCCGAAACCGTGGCGAGCCCCGAGGCCATGCGCATCGACGACTTGGGCAAGGTGCGAGATACCGCCGTGGCTGTGATGTCGCTGTCCGACTTCAACGCCGCCCGCACCCTGCAGGGGCAGCCGGCCGTGAATCTTGAGCCGGGCACCTGCGGCCTGGTGAACAACATGGAGATCGTCAATGCCTTGGCCGAGGCCGTGGCGAAGGCGGCCCCGACCATCACCGTGGCGGACCAAGAGCTCACCGTGGCCGGCCCCATCTACGACACCCAGCTGGAAGACAACGCCATGGCCGCCACCGCACTTATCTTCGTGGTGCCCGATGAGGCTGTGGAGGCCCTGGGTGCCGAGGGACTCATTCCCACGACCCAAACGCTGAACGTGATGTACGCCGACAACGGCAAGACCGCTGCCGAGAACGATACGGCCCTGGGAGATATCGTAGCCGCCACGCAGCCTTCGGATATGGGCGGCTTCGAGCAGGGGCGCAGCGGCGCCGGCAACGCCTACGCGAACCTGCTGTGGCCGGTCACGCGCATCATCACAGCCCACGAGATGATCGACCAGTCGGCCGGCATGCGACTCATGATCACCTACCTGGCGCTCTACATCGGCTTCATCTTCCTCGTGTCCACCGCAGCCATCCTGGCCATCCAACAGCTGAGTCAGGCCTCAGACTCGGCGCCGCGCTACCGCATCCTGAGCAAGCTCGGCTGCGATGCGGGCATGATCTACCGCTCGCTTCTGATCCAGGTGCTCGTGTACTTCCTCGTACCGCTGGCGCTGGCGGTGTGCCACGCAGCCTGCGCCATCGGCGTGCTGTCCGACTCCATGTTCGATGCCATCGGCGTGAGCACCTTCACCCCCATCATGATGGCCGCGGGGCTCACCATCGTCATCTACGGCGGCTACATGCTCGTCACCTACCTGGCCGCCCGCGGCATCGCGAAAACAGCCCTCACCGAGGGGTAAGCTTCGCACCGAGGCACGGTTTCGCCGTAGGGGCAGCTTCAGACCGCCCTTCCACCAGGACACTCCTCCACTACCGGGGCGGCTTGAGTCGCCCCCTACGGATCCCACCACCAAAGCGGCTTCCCCACCAGGGCGGCTCGGACGTTACCGAGCCGCCCTTCTTGCATCAGACAGCAAAGCTTTTTGTACCGTTCTTGCACAGAAAATATAGCTGCACACGTTCTGCGAGGCTCATCGCCCTTGCAAAGCTAGAAAAAGTTTGCAAAACTAGAAAAAGTTTGCAAAAGTTGCAAAGCCATCCACAACGAGTGACGCATCGCTCCCATGCGGACGCCGCCAAATAGCAACCGCACCGACAAGAAAGAGAGGGTCCATGGCACGCAACCCCTTCACTCCCACATTCGGAGTCATCCCTCCCTTTATGGCTGGACGCGAGTCCCTCGTAGAGGAGCTGAAAGCAGCTTTCGACAACGGCCTAGGCGACCCTAATTTATGCACCATCGTCTCCGGGGCCCGTGGCTCAGGGAAGACGGCCTTCATCTCCCTCATAAGCCAAGAGGCGGAGTCGCAGGGCTGGATTTCTGCGAAAACTACCGCTGCCGAGGGCATGCTCGAGGACCTATTGCAACAGGCCGTTCGCAACGCGCGGGAATTCGTCGAAGAAGACGGGGGCCGGCGCCTAAGGGGGCTGAGCCTTGGTCAGTTCCTGAGCCTGGAATGGGAGAACGTGCAACCGGAGGAGGGCAATTGGCGCACCCGTATGAGCACGCTGCTCGACCAGCTCGCCTCCTATCGGGTCGGGCTTCTCATAACCGTCGACGAGGTGAACGTGACGATCGACGAAATGAAGCAGCTCGCTCGCGTATATCAGCACTTCGTCACGGAAGGTCGCCAAGTCGCGCTTCTTATGGCAGGGCTTCCCCATAATATTTCCCAGCTTTTGAGAGACGACGGCATTTCTTTCTTGAGAAGGGCGCGCAAGCACACCCTCGGTCGCATTCCCGACCGAGAGATATCCGACGCCCTCACTGCCACTATCGAAGATGCTGGCAAACGCATTAGCCCCGCCGCCCTTGCGGCTGCGGTCGAGGCCACCGATGGCTTCCCGTACATGATGCAGCTTGTCGGGTTCCACACCTGGGCCCAAGCAGTCGCGGAGGAGATCGACGTCGAGAACGCCGCTACGGGCGTAGAGCTGGCCCGCAACGAAATGGCTGATGGCGTTCTTGCTTACACCTACCTTGACCTTTCGGCTGGCGATAAGCGTTTTCTTGCCGCCATGCTCAACGAGCCGCGCGACGTGCCTCTCGCGCGCGTAGCCGAGAAGATGGGCGTGGGCAGCAATTACGCTTCGCAGTATCGCAAGCGCCTTCTCGAACAAGGAATCATAAGCGAGCCCGCCAAGGGCTACGTGCGCTTCGAGATGCCCGTCTTCCCCGAATACTTCGCCGAGCGCTACGAAGAGGATGAGAGCCTGTCTTAACGAGAAGGCGCCCGACGAGGTATGATGGAAACGACACAGCGGGAGCCTTAATGGAAGGACGAGCATGGAATATCAGCAGCTGCAAGACGAGATCAAGGCGGCCATGAAGGCGCGCGACAACCATCGCCGCGACATTCTGCGCCAGGTGCACACCGAGTTGAAGGCCATCGAGGTGAACGAGCGGCGCGAGGTAACCGAGACCGACGTGGACGCCATGCTCAAGCGCGTCATCAAGCAGACGAAGGAGACGCTCGACGGCTCCATCAAAGCGGGGAACAACCAAGAGCGCACCGACACCCTCACCGAGCAGGTGGCCATCCTGGAAGGCTATCTGCCGAAACAGGTGGAGGGCGAGGAGCTGATCGCGCTCATCGACGCGGTGCTGGCCGACACCGGGGCTGTCACCAAGAAGGACATGGGCCGCGTGATGGGCGAGCTCACGAAGCGCACCGGCGGCAACTTCGACAAGGCAGCCGCCGCCAAGGAGCTCGGCAGCAAGCTGAGCTAGCAGCAGCCGGCAAAGCACCCCGCGCACGAGCCAAAAGGCCTCCCGCAACTGGGAGGCCTTTCTTCGCTAAAAAGTTAAAGCGACCTAAAACTTTTAAAGCAACCTAAAAGAGTTAAAAGGCGACCTGCACTCAATGAGTGCAGGTCGCCTTTTCCGAGCACTGATGCCCCAGCCGCATTACAACAGCTTTGCCAACGTTGTGCCACTGTGGGCCTTCGGCCTCAACTATTAGGCAGCCTTCCGACAGCCAGCACCAGATGAAGATCCCGCAAGCAGCCTTCCCTAACCGAGCAACTCTTCCAGCGCCTCCTCGAAGGAGGAGCGGGAGGCGACGGCCAGCAGGGCGTCCTTCTCGTTGCGGGACAGCTGCTTGAAGGCGTATTCCGCATGCATGGCATCGTGCTTGGTGGAAAACTCCGCATAGGCAAGCAGGCTCACGGGCAACCGAGCCCGGGTGTACTTCGCGCCCTTGCCCGCATTGTGCACCGCGAGCCGCGCCTGCACATCCACCGCATAACCCGTGTACAGCGAGCCATCCGCGCATTCCAGCACATACATGTAGTGGGACGCCATAGCGTCTAGGCCCCTAAAGCTCGCAATGGAATCACGTAGATGCCCTCTTCAGGTTGATAGGCGTACTCACCTGTTCCCGTAACAACGGCCATGAACGCAGGCGGCCGTGTGCGAGCCTTTTCGTTAGCGGTCACCTTCTCGCGAAGGCGTCGCAACGAGGCCACGCCCTGATCGGTTTTGGCTGCCCCGAGCTTGAATTCGAAAGCCGCCCATCGGCCATCCGCCAATTCCACAACAGCGTCAACTTCCAAGCCGCTGTCGTCGCGATAATATCGCACGGGAAAAGCTGAGATATCGGGATGTGCTCCGGCATATACCATGAGATCTCGCATGCAGAGGTTCTCGAATACGAGACCGAAAGTCTGCCAATCATCGAGAAGCGCCTGCTCGTTCATGCCAAGCAACGCCACTGCCAGCGATGGATCGGCCAAATAACGCTTCGGCTTTACCGACAGCCGCTTAGGCGAACGTTTCTCCGGCACCCATCCGGGAACTTCCTCCACGAAGTACAGGCTCTTGAGCAAATCCAGGTAAGTTGCAAGTGTCGTCGTAGTCATAAGGGGCTCATCGCCGCCGGATATATCGGACAGAATCGTTTTATAGGTGGCTGCCTGCCCCAAATTTCTCGCCAATGAAAGTGCGATTCTTCGAGCCGCCTCCCCATTTTTGCCGTGACGCGGTACGCTTTCACCGAAAATGAGGTTGAGGTATTCACGCGCCGTTAGCTGCGCCTGGGACGGAGTGAGGTCAAGAGCTTCGGGCCACCCGCCACGACACGCCACAGCAGCCAAAGACGCCGCATCACCAGCCGCTGTCGCATGGGAGAATTCCCCTTCGAAAAGCGCCGCTAGAGAGATTGCCGCCGTAGAATCGCCCGACTCGGCGAGCGTCATGGGGCGCATGCGAATGCGCCCGATCCGGCCCGCTCCGCTGTGAAGAGCACGCACCTGCTCATCGTCCTTTTTGAAAGGAGTGGATGAGCCCGTGAGCAGCCATGCGCCCCTCAAGCCTCGCTGACGGTCGACTGCATGACGCACGGCATTCCAAATAAGCGGAGCCAACTGCCATTCGTCAATAACGTGGGGCCGCTTGCCCGCCAGCATCGCCTGAGGATCGGACTGGGCCAACGCAAGCGCCTGATCCACATAACTCACGCTTTCACCATGACGGCAAGCCGTCCATGTTTTGCCGCACCACTTAGTTCCCGCCACTTCCACCGCCCCGAAAACCTCGAGATAGCGTTGCACCTGCTCGTCCACGATACGGGGAATATACTCATCACGAGGAGGAAGATCACCAGTCATGGCATCCTCTTTCAGCGTTATCGATAATGGCATGATTATAGATCATCTACCTGGTATTTCTCCCGTGACTTAAGAAAATCCGAACTTTTTATTTTAGATTTTCCGAATTTTCCATTTAAGAAAATCCGAACTTTTCATTTGCGATTTTCCGGACGAGGAGCTTGTCTAATAATACCGATAATAGGCCGCGCAGCTGCCTTCGCTGCTCACCATGCAGGGGCCGACGGGGTTTTCCGGGGTGCATACCGTGCGGAACAGGGGGCACTGGTTGGGAGCCATGATGCCGCGCAGCACGTCGCCGCAGCGGCAGCCGGCGTGCTCGCGCACCGGCTCCACATCGGGCTGGAAGCGGCGCATGGCATCGAACTCGGCGAACTCGTCGCGGATGCGGTAACCGCTGCCGGGAATCTCGCCCAAGCCGCGCCAGGTGGCCGCGCAGGTCTCGAACACCTCGTCGATGGCAGCGAGCGCCACCGGGTTGCCCTCGGGCATCACGCCGCGGGCATAGGCGATCTCGATGTCGGCGCGCCCCTCGTGTAGCTGGCGCATGATCATGGCGATGCCCTGGAGCACGTCCACTGGCTCGAAACCGGTGATGACGCCGGGAATGCCGTACTTCTCGGCCAGGAAGCGATAGGGTTCCGCGCCGATGATAGTGGACACATGCCCCGGCAAAATGAGCGCGTCCAGCTTCAGAGAAGGATCGTTGATGATGACCTCCAGTGCGCCGGGCATGTTCTTGTGCGCCCCGTACACGGTGAAGTTCTTCAGACCCGCGGCCTTTGCGCGCTTGATGGCCATGGCCACGAGCGGGGTGGTGGTCTCGAAGCCCACGCCCACGAAGACGATCTGGCGATCGGGGTTGTCGGCGGCAAGGCGCAGCGCGTCCAGGGGCGAGTACACGATCTCCACCGCGCGGCCGGCCGCCTGCTCTGCCAGCAGGCTGGAAGAGGAGCCAGGCACGCGCGTCATGTCGCCGAAGGTGGCGATGGTCACCTCGGGCACGCGGGCAAGGGCAATCACCTTGTCGATGTCGTGGTTGCTCGTCACGCACACGGGACACCCCGGCCCCGAAGCCAGACGCACCCCTTCCGGCATGAGGCCGCGAATGCCGTTGCGGGCAATGGCCACCGTATGGGTGCCGCACACCTCCATCAGCGTCGCCGACTCCGGAGCCAACGCCTGAATGGACTCAATGAGCCCCCGCGCCAGCGCCGGATCCTTGAATGCCTTCAACTCTTCTTGCATATGATCCATTCTTGCAACCACTCCTTCAGGGGTGTACAATGCGGACAAGCGGAAAGCCCGGTGCAGCGGGCACGACTGCTTCACATTACTCTACTTAATGTGATGAAGAGCCGTTCTTCCTATGCGAGGGACGGCTTTTTCATTGGCGGCTGCCCTTCCAAGTCGGCCAGTTCGGGGAACTGCTTGATAAGCTCGATGGTCTCCTGGGCGAACTGCTCGTCCACTACCTCGATGGCGAACCCAGCGTGCACGAGCACATAGTCGCCCACGTGGGCCTGCGGCGTGAGGTCCACGGAAATCTCGCGGGACACGCCCAGGATATCGACAGTGGCCAGATTGCCCTCTTCGAGCTTCGCCACCTTAGCGGGAATTGCCAAACACATAGGCTGCTCCAATCAGTTCTGCTTCTCGGCGGCCATTGTCGCAGGTTCCGCCCGCAAAGTCAGCCCCAATTCGGCTAGTCCGCCTATTCCTCCGAACGGGCGGAGGCCACGGTGGCCTGACCCAGACTGATGCAGCCGTCGTTGGGGGGCAGATCGCGGTTGATGGCAGCGGTAAAGCCCGCCTCGGCCAGAGCCGGCAACACGTGCTCCACGAGATAGCGGTTCATGAACACGCCGCCCGACAGCACCACCGTCGAAATGCCGTACAGCGCGCGCACCAATTCCGCAGCCATCACGATGGCGCTCACCATGGCGTCGTGGAAGCGGCGCGCGATCACCGACACCGGCACGCCTGCCGCCACGTCGTCCAGCAAGGCGCGGAAGGTGGGCTCGGCATCCAGCAGGAGCACCGAGGTATCCTCGGCAGTGCTCGTCTCAGTAGCAACGTTCTTCTGGGCCGTTACCGCATAACGCTCGCGAGCCGCCAGCTCGTTCTCGCCGGCCACGCCGGCCGCTTCCTCAGCTGCGGCAGCGCCGGGCGCATCGGCCCCGGCTGCCTCCATGGCCGCTTCCAGAAGAATGGCACCCTCGCCCTCGTAACTCGGCTCGGCGCAGATGCCGAGAAGGGCGCTGGCCGCGTCGAACAGACGTCCCACCGAGGAGGTCATGGGCGTGTTCAGACCGCGCTCGATCATACGGTCGCACACCTCGGCCTCCTCGCCGAGGGGTGCCAAGGCCTCAACGGCCGCCGGATGGTCCAGCAGATCGTAGGCCCACAGCACGCCGTAGGCCATGCGCAGCGGATGCTTGATGGCCGCCGCACCGCCGGGCATGGGCACATAGGCGAAATTGGCGAAGCGCTCGAAATCGGTGCGGTTCGCGAGCAGCACCTCACCGCCCCAAATGGCGCCATCCACGCCGTAGCCCGTGCCATCGAAGGCGATACCGCAGACCGCATCGGCCAAGCCATGCTCGGCCATGACTGACACGATATGGGCATGGTGGTGCTGCACCTCGGTCACGGGAAGATCCTGATGGTGCGCCCATTTGCTCGTCAGGTACTCAGGGTGCAGGTCGCAAGCCACGGCCGTGGGCTCCATTTCGAACAGACTCTCGAAGCGATCCTTCGTGGCTAGCCACGCATCGTAGGTGTCGGCGTTTTCCACATCGCCGATATGCTGGGACACGAAACCGTCAGTGCCGCGAAGCAACGTGAAGGTGTTCTTCTGCTCGGGGCCCGTCGCGAAAATGATGCCCGCACCAGGACGTTCGGCGCTGCCAGTCGCCGCCTCAGATGCGACGCCGCTTCCGGTTGCCGCCCCTCGAGCCTCCTCGTTCTCGGACGCCGCCGTCACCGTAACCGCCGTCGACAGCGGCACGGGGGCGAACCCCCGGGCACGGCGTAGAAACTGCACCGCGAGCTCCGGTGCTCCCTCGGAGGTTTCACCCACACGGATGAGTCGCACCACCGAGTCGTCGAAGCGCGTGAGGATGGGACGGTTGTTGCCCAAGAAGGCATCGGCGATGCCGGCCAGCTTCTCGCGAGCCTCCTCATCGGCGATGCAGATGGGCTCGTCATGCACGTTTCCCGAGGTCATCACCAGCAGCGGCACCGGCCGCCCAAGCACGTCGCCCGCTTCGGCAACCTCGGGATGCGCCGCGTACCAAGCCGCCGCGAAGTCGTGCATGAGCAGGTGCTGCACCGGCGTGTAGGGCAGCATCACGCCCAACTCCGATAGCCCGTCGGCCACGCCTTCGCCGATGGCCCCGTCGGGCCGCTTGCGCAGCAGCACGATGGGCCGGGCAGAACCTGTGAGCACCGCCTCCTCTTCCTCGCCCGCCTGGCAGAGCGCCCGCACATCGCCCATACCTTGGGCCATCACCGCCAGGGCCTTCCCGTCGCGGCGCTTGCGGCGGCGCAGCTCAGCCACCGCCTCGATATTGTTCGCGTCGCACACCAGATGGAAGCCCCCCAGCCCCTTCACCGCCAAGATCTTCCCCGCCAGCAGCATCTCCACCGCTGCCGTGAAAATAGCATCGGATTCCTCGCGGGTCTTGCCCCATACGACACTGAATCCGCCGTGAACTTCAATATTATCCTCGCTGAATACCGGTTCGCCCAAGGAAGCCAGCGAGGTTTCGTCCGTTTGCCGCCAGGCGAACGAGACACGGGGCCCGCACTCGAAGCAGGCATCGGGCTGGGCGTGGAAGCGCCGGTCGAGCGGATCGGCGTACTCGGTAGCGCAGCGCTCGCACATGGGGAAGGCCGCCATGGAGGTGGCGGCGCGGTCGTAGGGCAAGTGGTCGATGATGGTGAAGCGCGGCCCGCAGTTCGTGCAGTTGATGAAGGGATAGCGGTAGCGGCGGTCGTTGGGGTTGAAGAGCTCGTTCACGCAGTCGGCGCAGGTGGCCAGCTCGGGCGACACCAGAGTCGTCTCGGCCACGGCCTCGTCGTCGGAGAAGCGAATCTCAAAACTGTCGAAGGCCTCCAGGGGCACTTCCTTGATGTCGATCTCCTCCACCTTCGAAGCCGCCGGCGGGTTGTCGGACAACTCCATGATGAACTCGTCCACCAGCTTGCTCTCACCCTCGGCGTGGATGTACACCCCATCGGCCGCGTTCAGCACCCAGCCGTTGATGAGGTACTTCTTCGCCGTCCGATAGACAAAGGGACGGAAGCCCACCCCTTGCACAATGCCCTTCACATGAATGTCAACCGCGTCGATCATGAGCTGCTCCTAACGAAAATCAGGTTCCCCCTAGTTTACCCAACCTCGAGCACCGAGCGCCCCTTGGTCGATGCTTTGTAGGGAAAAGCGCCGCCATGATGCAGAAATGTGCGGTTTCGCGAGTTTCCAGCGCGCAAGAATTCGCGAAACCGCAAGAAACTGCACTTCCTTGTATCTGAAGCTTTCCGAGAACTCGCGAAATCGCACATTTCTGCATCGCGAGCAACCCGAGCGGCCCCTCACGATGATTTCTCTCTTGTTCTGAGAAAGACGCGGGCCGCGCGCCATCCGCAAACTGATGTCGCGCTACGCCGTGCCGCCGCGCCTAGTCGATAGCCGACTCGCCTGGGGCTTCCTCGCCCGTCGCCACGGCATCGGCCGCATCGGCGCCCTCAACATCGGCGGCTGCAGCGGCTGCAGTAGCTGCAGCGGCTGCAGTAGCCGCAGCAGCTCCGTCGGCTCCAAAGCCGGTATCCCCATCGGCACTCCCGGCCGCCTCCACCACCACCGTGGCCTCGGCCAGCTCTTCGTCCTCGGCTGCTGCGGCAGCCTCGGCCAAGGCCCGATCAGTCAGGATGTCGGCGATCACGTCTTCCACCACCTGGGCCAGAAGGCGCAGGGTCACGCCCGAGTTGTCGGGCAGGTGCAGATGCACGCACCGGCGGCCGCGCTTCGCCAGGGTCACCAAATCACCAGCGGCCTGGGCCTTCGCCAGCGCCCCCAGGCTCGAAGCCGGGCAGCCCTCGGGCAGCGGGATGTCCTTCAGCTCGTCGGCCGACAGGATGAGGAACACGCCCATGTTCGGGCCGCCCTTCTGCAGCTGGCCGGTGGAGTGCAGGTAGCGCGGGCCCACCTCCAGGCACGACACCACGCCGAAGGCCTCGGCCACGCCGTGGCGGATGGTCTCGATGGCCTCGCGACGGCCCTCTCCCGTGAAGGGCAGAAACGCGTTCAGCGCGAAGAAGTCGCCGGGCTGGATGGAGGATAGCAGCGCATAGAGCGTCTCGTGCAGGTCCTCGCAACCCTCGAACACGTCCCCGTAGGTCACTTCCACCCGACCCATGTCCACGGCCTCGGTGAACACCTCGGTGAAGCGGGGCTCAGGCTGGCCGTTCTCCAGGATCTCCAGCACCTCGGCCTTAGCGGAGGCCACGTCGGGCTGGTCGAAGGGGCACACGCCCATGAGATAGCCGCACATGGCGATGGCGTACTCCCACATGACGAAGTGCTCGGCCAGCTCGTAGACCGACTCGATGCGGTAGTTCAGGCGAGGGATGGCGTTGTCGATGTAGGCGAGGCTCATATCGAAGTTGCGGCTCTCGTCCCACAGGTCGGTCTTGGTCTGGTACATGATGACCGAGCGGTCGCCGGGGTCCTCGGTCAGCAGCAGCGAGTCGATCTCGATGCTCGGCAGGATGCCCTGGCCCTCTTTGCCGAGGGACTCGGCCACCAGCTGCTCGATCCACAGGCCCAGCACGCGGCCGCGGCGGGGGGTGAGGAACGAGAACTTGTTGCGGCCCTTCAGGTAGTTGTCGTAGAGGAATGCGGCTAGGCCGATGGCCGGGTTGTCGATGGCGTCCTCGGAGCAGGCCTCCTCGGCAGCGCGAGCGTGGGCCATGAACTCATCCAGGTCGATGCCGGCCAGGGCCGCAGGCACCAGCCCGAACACCGACAGGGCCGAGAAGCGGCCGCCCACGGTGGGCTCACCGGGAAATACGGCGCGCCAGCCCTCCTCACGGGCCACCCGGTCCAGCTCGCTGCCGGGATCAGTGATGGCCACAAGATGCCGGACGGCCTCCTTCTCGCCCAGGGCCTTTGCGAACTCGGCGCGCACGGCCTCGAACAGCATGCGCGGCTCGATGGTGCCGCCGCTTTTGGACGAGATGATGACCAGCGTGCGATCGGGGCGACACATGGTGAGCATCTCGCGCACGCGCACCGGCGAATCGGAGTCCAGCGTCTTGAAGGACACACGGTTGGAGTCCGGCTTGTTGTACTTGGTGATGGTCATAGGGGCCTGGGTGGAGCCGCCCTGGCCGATGAGCATGACGGTGTCGATGCCCTCGGCCACGGCCTCGTCAGCGAAGGCCTGCACGGCGGCCAGGTCACACAGGGGGTTCGTGGCCAGGTCGGTCCAGCCCATGTACTCGGCGGCGCACTGCTGCGCGACCTCGGAGAACTCGTAGAGCGTGGCATCCTTGGCGTGGATGCGGCTCGCGGCCCGGGCCTTCACTAGGCTCTTTGCAGCGGGATACAGCTTCTCGATGTCAACGGAGAGCATGGTGCTCCTCTTCTCTCTGGGCAACCTCTGCCAGCCAGCAGCATTGCAAACGAGCCCCGCACGGGGGACCCTCCTCGTTAATCTGTTCGCAACATTCTATCAAAGGCCCCGCTACCACGCCCGTTTCCCCGCAACCCTATGGCGGTTCTGTGAACGGAAGGACAAAGCAGACCCTCGTCTTGAGAGGGCCCGTCAGACATGAACTGCCTCCCATTTCTTGGACAAGAGAAATGGGAGGCTTCTTTATGTCTGGAAGACCGCTTTACGATGCGGGGGTTCGACGGCGCGCCGTCGAACTCTACGAGGAAGGCCACGGGCGCGACGTAATCGCATATCTTGTCGGCGCCCCCGAGGGAACCGTGAGAAAATGGCTGGACACCTACAGATCCGTCGGCATAGGAGCTCTGGCCGCCATGGGAGCAAAGAAAAAGACCTACTCGTTCGACACCAAAGTGGCCGCCGTCAGAGCGGTCGAAGACGAGGGCTCCACCGTGCCCGAGGCCATGGCCAGATTCGGGATAGTCTCGAGCAGCCCCCTGCGGAAATGGCTGAAAGCCTATCGGGAAGGAGGCCCCGAGGCGCTCAGGCCCAAGCCCAAGGGAAGGCCGAAGGGCGCGAAGGCGGCACCCGGGCCGATGACGCGCGAGCAGGAGCTCGAGCGGAGGATCCAGAAGCTGGAGGCCGAGAACGCCTATCTAAAAAAATCGATCGCCCTGAAGGCGGAGAAGCGCTCTCGAACCGCGAGAAGGCGGCGGTCGTGAGCGGGCTTTCAGGGCGCTACCCCCTCTCCGATCTGTTGGAGGCGGCCCGGCTGCCCAGGTCGAGCTACTACTACGCGCTCGCGCATCCGAAGGCGCCCACGCGGCCCGAGCTCTGGGAGGCCGCGGCCGAGATATTCTCGCGCACCCCCAACGGGTGCGGCCACCGCCAGATAGCCATGTCCCTGCGCGCCGAGCAGGGAGCCGTCATAGCCGACAAGACCGTGCTGAAGATGATGCGCGAGATGGGCATAAGCTGCGGCATCCGCCGAGAGACCGACTACCACAGGTACAACTCGTACAAGGGGAAGGTCGGCAGGACGTTCGAGAACGTCATCGGGCGCGACTTCGGGGCCGACGGGCCCTGGGAGAAGATGGGCACCGACGTCACCGAGTTCAGGCAGCCCTGGGGCAAGGCGTACTTCGCCCCCGTCTACGACTTCGCGAGCAAGGAGATCGTCGCCTGGTCCGTATCTATGCACCCGAACATGGCCCAGCAACACGAGCTGCTCGACCAGCTCCTGGCGAAGATGCCCGAAGGGTCGGCCCCCATTCTGCACTCCGACATGGGATGGCAGTACCAGCAGGCCGGGTGGTGCAACCGACTAGCAGAGGCAGGCGTGGTCCAGAGCATGTCGAGGAAGGGCAACTGCATCGACAACGGGGCGACCGAGCAGGTGTTCGGCCACATGAAAGACGAGTTCTTCAAAGGCCGGTCGTGGGCTAGCTTCGAGGAGTTCAAGCGCGACCTGGGCGCCTATATCGTTCACTGGAACACAAGGAGGCGACAGGTTAAACTAAAGGGACTGACCCCGGAGGAGTTCCGGAATCAGTCCCTTGCAGCTTAGTCTTTATTGGCCCGTCCAAGAACTGGGATGCAGTTCAACACTTGGCAGGGGCGCTTCGCCACCCCTCGCCGCTCAAGCAGAAGGGCCCTGCCGTAGCAGAGCCCTCCTCGCAGTTCTCTTGCTGACCTTCGCTACAGGTTCAGCGCCTTCTTCAGCGAGCTCACGCGGCGGCGGGACACGGGGATCTTCTCCTCCACGCCATTCAGGGTCAGCAGCAGCGTGCCGCCGGAAACCGATTCAATCTCCTCCACCATGGACAGATTCACCAGGTAGCCGCGGTGCACGCGGAAGAAGCCATGGCCGTCGAGGCGCTTCTCAAGCTGGGCGAGGCTCACCGTAGAGAAGTAGCGGTCGGCGTCGGTCTGCAGGTAGGCGTAATCGTCGCGGGCCATGACGAAGCGGATCTTGTCGATGCCGATGAGAATCTTCTTGCCGCCCTTTTCCACGGGAATGCGCTCGGACTTATGCGCCTGCATATGCAGGGCCACGTGCTCGCGCACCCGGGCGATGGCCTGGGCCAGACGCTCGGTCTCCACGGGCTTCACCAGGTAGTCGATGGCGCTGACCTTGAAGGCGTCCAGCGCATGCTCGGAATAAGCGGTCACGAACACCACCGCCGGCGGAAACTTCAGGTGCTGCAGGGCCTCGGCCAGCTGCAGGCCGGTGGCCTCGGGCATGTTCACATCCATGAACATGACGTCGCAGGGGTATTCCTTCAGCTTCTCAATAGCCTCGCGCACGTTGGCGGCTTCAGCCGTCACCTCAACCCCGCCAACCTCATCGAGGAGGAAGCGCAGTTCAGAACGGGCAGGCGCCTCGTCGTCAACGATAATCGCGTTAAGCACAGTGTCCTCCAATATGAACCCTCGGTTAAATTCCAGCCCATTCTATAGCACAGCTGACGGCCCGTCATCCCCGACCAAGAATAAACCACGGCTTTATCCCTCGTCGAGGCATTGAAATTACCGATGGCCCCGAACCGCGAGACCGGCGGCGACGGCATCCGACCGTAAAAGGGGCGGCTTCCGCTCTCGCGGGGGTCGCCCCATCCATCGCCCCTTGGCGGGACGTCTTGCAAAAACGCGCCGGTTACTGAATTTCCAGCCCCTGCAACTCGGCCAAAGCCAGCACGTAGATCTCGAAGGAGGTCTTCAGCAGCTCCTCTGACACGCCCTCGTCGGGGCCGTGCTCGCCGCCGACCCAGGCCGGGTTCTCCACCCAGGGCATGTTCACGCCGAAGGATGCGCCCTTCTTGAACTCGCGGGCATAGGTGCCGCCGCCGATGGTGAAGGGCTCATGTTCGGTGTCGCCGGTCACGAACTGGAAGGCATCCTGGAGCACCTGGATCTCGGGATCCTCCGGCTTCACGAGGAAGGGCACCATGAGCAGGGTGTTCTCGAAGGTAGCGCCGATGTTGTCGGTCAGCTTCGTGAGCGCCGCCGTGATCTCCTCGGCGGTGATGGACGTGGGCCAGCGGCTGTCCATGGTCTGCACCAGGCGATCGCCCTCTTTGCGGATGGTGCCGCCCACCACCGTGAGGGGGCCGAAGTACTCGTCGGCCGTGGCGATACCCACGCCGGCACCGGTGGTATCGCTCGTCAGGCTGCGCACCAGCTCCAAAAACTCGCGCTCCTGCTGGTTCGCAAGGCCGTTCTCCAGCAGGTAATTCGCCAGCAGCAGAATGGCGGAAATGCCGCGCTCGGGCCACGCCGCATGGGCGTTCTGCCCCTTGGCGTCGATGCGCACGGTGCCATCGCCGGCATCGGCCACGGCAATGCGCTCGGCCGCGGGCAGCACGTCCGCGTTGCCGCGCACGACGGCCCAAGCCTCGCCGGGCACCGCGTTGGAGACCACGCCGCCGGAGATGTCCAGAATCACCGGATCGGCAATGGGCGCGCTCGTAATGAGGCCGTCATAGCCGCCCTTCTCGCCATAGCACACGGGGAAGTCGGCGTCGGGAGTGAACAGGAAGGCCGGGCTGTCGTAGTTCTCGAGGTACCAGGCCACGTCGCGCATGCCCGTTTCCTCATTGGCGCCGAAGATGAAGCGCATGGTGTAAGGACGCGGCACGTCCAGGCCGGCCAGGCACTTCACCGCATGGAGGGCCACTACCGAGGGGCCCTTGTCGTCCAGGCAACCGCGGCCCATGAGATAGCCGTCCTTTTCTGTCACCTTAAAGGGCTCGAAGCTCCAACCGGGGCCGGCCGGCACCACATCCACGTGCCCGATGATCCCCAGCTGCGCATCGGTCTCGCCCGGCAGGTCGGCAAATCCGATATGACCCTCGCAGTTGGTGGCGGCCATGCCCATGCCCTCGGCGATTTCCAGCGCCGCAGCCAAAGCGGCGGCGGGGCCGGGACCATAGGGCGCCCCGGGAGCGGCCGCAGCCAGATCCTCTACCGAGGGAATCTCCACGAGCTTGGCGATGTCGGCCACGATGGCGTCGCGGTTCGCATCCCAATAGGCGCCGGCGGCGGCCACAATTTCCTTGCGATCCATAGGTCGCTCCTTTCATATCTGCGTTTCCCCTGGAAACGCGGGACACCATAGCACGATGGAGGCCCGCGCGGAGCCGCAATTGCAGTTCCACACAGCTTCGGGGCAAACGTCCCCAAGATAGCATCGTTGCCATTATGGCCCTTCCCCGATACCAACGCGTCACGTTCCCCATTTTGTTGCGGGGCCGTTAGATCGCTGCGGCTGCCACCTGGTTTTCCTCGGCAATTTGCTTATAATGAGGGCACTCGTGCATTCATAGGGGAAAGGACTCACCGTTATGGCCGACGATGCCACCGTGCAGCCCGCCGTCGATCCCGCCCTCGGAGACGGCGCGCCTCGCGACAAGAAGGACGAGCCCTGGTTCAAGCGCCTGTCGCTGACTACCTGGATCTTCATCGCGCTCATCCTGGGCGTGTTCGCCGGCGTCGCCCTCCAGGGTGCGCCGGATATCGCCGACACCTACATCAAGCCCTTCGGCACCATCTTTTTGAACCTCATCAAGATGATCGTCGTGCCTTTGGTGTTGTTCTCCATCATCGCCGGCGTCGTATCGCTCGACGACGTGAAGAAGGTGGGGGCCATCGGCGGTAAGACCATCCTGTTCTACCTGGTTACCACTGCTTTCGCCGTCACCCTTGGCCTCATCTTCGCCAACGTGATGAACGTGGGCGCAGGCTATGTGATGGACACCGGCGATTTGTCCTACGAGGCCACTGACCCGCCGTCGTTCATCGACACCATCGTGAACATCTTCCCGAGCAACTTCTTCCAACCCATGGCCGATGCCACCATGCTGCAGGTGATCGTCATCGCCGTGGTATTCGGCTTCGGCATGATCGCCGCGGGGAAGAAGGCCAAGCCGGTCATCGACATCTGCAACGCCCTGTCGGACGTGTGCATCGCCATCATGCGCGGCATCATTCTCGTGGCCCCCTTCGGCGTGTTCGGGCTCATCTGCCCGGTCATCGCCAACAACGGCATCGACGTGCTGCGCCCGTTGCTGTGGCTCATTGTGGTGGCCTACGTGGCCATGATCTGCCAGATCGCGCTCGTGTACTCGGGCATCATCAAGGTGTTTGCCCGCATGAGCCCGCTCAAGTTCCTGAAGGGCGAGATGCCCGTGATGGGCTTCGCCTTCGCGTCGGCTTCGTCGGTGGGCACGCTGCCCATCAACATGGAATGTACCGAGAAGATGGGCGTGTCGAAGGAGGTCACCTCGTTCGTGCTGCCGCTCGGCGCCACTATCAACATGGATGGCACCGCTATCTACCAGGGTGTGTGCGCTATCTTCATCGCCCAGGTGTTCGGCATCGATCTTACCGTGGGCCAGCAGCTGACCATCGTGATGACCGCCGTGCTGGCCTCCATTGGCACCGCCGGCGTACCTGGCAGCGGCATGATCATGCTGGCCATGGTGCTGCAATCGGTGGGCCTGCCCGTGGAGGGCGTGGCGCTCGTGGCCGGCGTGGACCGCATCCTCGACATGATGCGCACCACCGTGAACGTCACCGGCGATGCCGCCGTGGCCACCTGCGTGGACGCCATGGAGAAGCGCGCTGCTGCCCGCAAGGCTCGCAAAGCCGAGAAGGCCGCGGCATAGCCGGCACAGCTCCAAAGTCGTTTCGGCGGACTGGATCAAGGTCGCAACGCCGAGAAGGTGGCTGCGTAACCGGCATAGGGCCACCAAGCACAAACGAGGCCCCCGACCGTTCGGCGAGGGCCTCGTCCATGGGGAGGGGCTGATTAGGCGAGCATCTGGTTGACGCAGGAAAGGCCTGTGCTCATGCTGGAGACACCGCTGTTGCCGTCGGAGCATTCGCCCACGACATAGAGGCCCTCAATACCCGCACCGTCGGCCGTGAGGGCCTGGTAATCGGGACCGATGGCAACGCCGCCGATGGTCACATGGGCGGCCCAGGTACGCGGGGAGGCGTAGAAGGGAGCCTCGACGATAGCGTCTTTCTCGCTCATGTTCTCGCGGCCGAACACCGTGTCCGCCACGTCTCCACGTGCAATGGCGTTGTAATCGTCAACTGCCTTCGCAAGCACCGAGGGGTCGGCGCCGATCATCTGGGCCAGCTCCTCAAGGCTGTCCGCCCGGAAGAGCTTGCTCTCCTCGATGAGCTTGTCCGCGCTGTAGCCCTGCTCGTTGTAGCCGTTCACAAGGCCGGAGTTGAGCGCGTCGCTGATGATGAACAGCTTCTCCTCGGGCTGCTTCATCACAGCGGCGGACAGGGCGAAGCGATCCAGCGACTCGTTGATGAAGCGCTCGCCGTTTACGTTGACGAAGAGTCCCAGGCCGGCATTGCCGACGATGGTCTCCGTCGAGTAATCGATGGAGTCGGCAATGGGGAACACCATCTGGCGCCCCATGTTCTTCAGCTCGGCTCCCAGGCCCTCGGCAAGCACGTGGCCATCGCCCGTGTGGCCGTAGCTGTTGGTCGTCGGGATAACCGTGGACTCATCCCAGGGCCACATCTCGTTGTACTTCTTCAGCAGATCGGGATTGCCGGAATAACCGCCAGTAGCCAGAATGACGCCACGGTCCGCCATGACACGGTAGGTGGTGCCGTCGGCGCACTGGCCAGAGGCCCCCACCACGGCCTTGCCATCCACGATCAGCTCGGAAACGGGCGTCTCGAAGAGGAAGGTGATCGGGAGACTCTGGGTCTCCACCGTGTTGTCGAACACGCTGAAGAAGCCCTCGCCGTTCTCCTTGTCCACCGCATGGGCCTTGCGCGGCCACGGGAACCCGACGATGCCGACCAGCGTGCCACTCACGGTGTAGCCCTGATCGAAGAGCCAGTTGTTCAGATCGTTCACCTTGTGGGCATAGGGGAGCCAGTACTCCTTCGCCGGACCGCCATTGCGCGAGGCGTAGTCCAGGGCGTAGTACTCCATGGAGTCGTACACCTTCGTGTTGCCCGCGGCGAAATACGCATCGAAGTCGGCCTGCACGGCATCGACGAAGTCCTTGGGAACGCCATTGTCCAGGCTCTTCTGGAGCGTCGCGTGGAACATGTCGCGGTTGCCGTCCGTCATATCGGGCTTCATGTCGTCGACGCCTTCGAACACCTCGAGCCAGCCACCGCTGACCAGCGCGTTGCCGCCAGCATAGGCGGTTTTCTCGAACACCACCACATCCAAGCCCTGCTGGGCCGCGGCGACGGCGGCGGCCATGCCGGCACCACCGGCGCCGCACACCACGAGATCTGCCTGGATCTCCTTGGTCTCATCCGACTTCTCCGGCGATGCGGCCTTCTTCAGCGCCGAAGCGTCTCCATTCGCCTGGTTGACGCAATCAGCCACGCCCTCGATGATGGCCATACTCGTCAGCGTGGCGCCCGTCACGGTGTCTACGTTCAGGCTCTGCAGCTCCACGATCTGCTGCGGCACCCGCTCGCGAGCCGGGGCGCTGATGCGCTCGGTGTCTTCGAACTCCACGATCTCGACGCTCTCGATGGCGCTTTCGGACATGCGCACCTCGACAGTCACCGGGCCCTTCTTGCCGGGCGCGGACGCCGTATACGTCCCCGGGGCAAACGCCGCGGTCGAGGCAAGTCCATCTCCCGACGATTGCACCTCGGGAGCGCACCCCGCAGACACGAGAGCAGCCTGGGCGGCGGCAATGGCCGCGCAGGCGACAAACGTCCTACGCGAAAGTGAGATGTTGCGCAGCGTGGGGAAAACCTCAGCAGTGTTAATTTCCTTCATTCTTGCCCTCCTCGATCCATACTTCCTTTTCCTTTACGCAGCGGTATAATTCCGCCGCGAAGAGAATCGGGGAAAAGGGGTGGCAGTTCATCGCCCCCGATGAGCTAAATGCCCGCGATTCACTCGTTCATTTTGTGTTAAATGGCAGGTGGGGACAGGTTATTTGATGACGCGACGCGAAAAAGGCTACTTGCGCGAACAGGATTCTCCGAAGGAGTCGATCTTGCCCGCTACGGTTCGGCTCGCCTTGCTGCCCGGCCTCATTTGGGGCTGGCTGCTCATATCCATGGGGCAGACGGCGATCGCGGGGGCCGGCTCGGACGCTTCGCCGGCAATGCTTTCCTTCTCGTGGCAGATAGCTTTTATCGCCCTGCTCGCCATCTCTCTCCCTCTCGCCAAAAAAGGCCGACCCGCGCCCTCGCTGTTCGCATCCCTCGCGTTCGGCCTTGCAACTGCGACGCTCTTGGTTGCCCAGCCTCTCGTTCCTTCCGGCGAGCTCCTCCAATACCTCGTTCTTCGCCAGGTGCTCATGGGCGCGGCCTGCGCCTCGCTCCTCTGCCTCTGGTCGCGCATGGCCCGACCCCTTTCGGCTCGGCGAGGATCCCTCCAAATGCTTTGCGCGGGGATAGTGGCCGTGCTTGCGCTCACCGTCTACATGGCGCTGGCCGTCCCCGCACGCTTCGGGCTTCTCGTGCTGATGCTCGTCGCCGTCGCCCTTGACGTTCTCCTTGCCCCGCTGCCCCCGGAAGAGGAGCCTCCGGCGGCGCCGGAAGATCGACCCGAGTTCTCGGCGCTCGTGCCCCTGGCTATCTGCGCCTACAGTTTGCTCAGCTTTGCCTTCCGCACCGTGTTCACGCCCTCGGCAGGTATTTCGATTGCCACTACATCGTTTGCGGGCGTCGTGGTCACGGGGGCTTTCGTGCTCTACTTCCAGAGAAGGTCCTTTGCGCTGCGCACGGGCCTCTGGCTTGCCTCGGGCTTCGTGCTGCTTATCTGCCTGAGCGCTCTGCTTGTCATCCTGTTTCCCGAAAGCGGCTTATACCTCATCGCCTTCCTCCTCAACACGGCGGCGTTCCTCCTGGGAGGACTCATGTTCTTTTTGCCGGGCATGTTGGCGAGGACCGTCGGAAAACCCGCCTGCCTCGGCTTTCGCCTGGCCGCGTTTCTGTTCTTCGCATCGCGCCTCGCAAGCGAGATTCTGGTTACGGTCTTTGCCCTCGATCCTCCCTCGTCTTTGGTGCTCGCCCTGATCTTTCTTGTGATCTCCCTGCTCGTGCTGATATTCGGGTTCTTCTACACTGGCCTTCCCCATCGATCGCCGGCCGCCAGCGCCTCGCCGCTCGAGGACAAATGCGCTCGCCTCGCAAAGGAGCACGACCTCACCGAGCGGGAAGCGGCCGTTCTCGTTCCCCTGGCCAAGGGGCACACGGTAAAGTCCATCGCCGAGCAATTCACCGTCTCCTTCCACACCGTGCGCTCCCAGGTGCGCAGCATCTACCTGAAGCTGGGCGTCCATTCACGCGAGGAGCTCCTGGATATGCTCGAATCGTTGTCGTAAGCGCCAGCCCCCAGCTTCGCAGCACGGAGGCTTTCATCGTCACCGCGGTCACGATGTCGCTATCCACACGGACGGAAGGACCTTCGTGACCAAAAGCGCCCCGGGTCTTGGCTGCCCGGGGCGCTTGCTGTGAAAGGGGTATGCGGTTGAGTAGCGCGCCGGCTTCCGGTGTCGCTGACCGAGACCTCTGAACGCTGTCCGTCCGCGACCCCAAGTCGCTCCATGAAAGCATGAAGGAGCGAAGCGCCTGAGCCGAAGGAGAACAGCGGAGCGGGGGTTCGGGCGATAATGCCGGAAACCGGTGCGCGGAGGGGCGAGGTCGCCCCTCCTTTTACTAGGCGATGGGATCCTCGCCGAGGTCGCCGCCCGACAGGGTGTCCAGATCCTGCAGGGCCTCCTTCGGGTCGGCCCCGGCGGTGAGGAAGCTGGGATCGTCCAGGTTCAGGCCGTCCAGGTCCATGGGGCCCTCAATGCGGCAGGCGTAGTTGCCCTCGGCATCCAGATCGATGAGCACGTGGCTGCGGTCGCGCAGCTCGCCGGAAATGACCTTCTCGGCGATGCGGTCCACCACCTCGCGCTGGATGAGGCGCTTGAGCGGGCGGGCGCCGTACACCGGGTCGTAGCCGTCGATGGCCAAGTGCTCCATGGCCGCCGGCGTGACGTCCAGGGTGATGTGGCGCGCCTGCAAGCGGTCGCGCACCTCCTCCAACTGCAAATCCACGATAGGCTCGATGGCCGAGATGGACAGCTCGTTGAAGGTGATGACGTCGTCGATGCGGTTCAAAAACTCGGGGCGGAACGTGGAGGACAGGGCGTCCTGGATCTTGTTCGCGAACTCCTGCATACGCTTGGCGGCCTGCTCGGGCGTCATGGACATCATCTTCTCGGCCATCTCGCCCATGGTCTCGCCGCCCGTGGCCTGGGCCTCGTCGAAGGCACGGCCCTCGGCGGCGTGCTCGCGGATGATCTGCGAACCCACGTTGGAGGTCATGATGATGATGCAGTTCTTGAAGTTCACCACGCGGCCCTGGCCGTCGGTCAGGCGGCCGTCATCGAGCACCTGTAAGAGGATGTTGAATACATCGGGATGGGCCTTCTCCATCTCGTCGAGCAGCACCACGCAGTAGGGGTTGCGGCGCACGGCCTCGGTCAGCTGGCCGCCCTCGTCGTAGCCCACGTATCCCGGAGGCGCCCCGATGAGCCGCTGCACGGAGAACTTCTCCATGTACTCGGACATGTCGATGCGCACCATGGCCTTCTCGGAATCGAACAGGTACTCGGCGAGCGTCTTGGCCAGCTCGGTCTTGCCCACGCCGGTGGGGCCGAGGAACAGGAAGCTGCCGATGGGACGGTTCGGGTCGGACAGGCCCGCGCGGTTGCGGCGGATGGCGCCGGCCACCACGCCCACGGCCTCGTCCTGGCCGATAACACGGCCCTTCAGCACTTCCTCCAGGTCAACGAGCTTCTCCATCTCGCCCTGCATCATCTTGGCCACGGGAATGCCCGTCCAGGCGGCCACCACCGAGGCGATCTCCTCCTCGGAGACCTCCTCCTTCAAAATGGCGCCGTCCTGCTGCTTCGTCTTCACGGCTTCCTCGGCCACGTGCAATTGTTGCTGCAGCTGGGGAATGCGCGAGTAGCGAATCTCGGAGGCCAGCTGCAGGTTGCCCTCGCGGGTGGCACGCTCCTCATCGAGCTGGGCGCTTTCCAACTCGGCCTTGAGGTTCTGCACGCCCACGATGGCGTCCTTCTCGTTCTGCCACTCGGCCTTTTGGGCATCCAGTGCCTCGCGGGCGGCGGCGATATCGTGGCGCAGCTTCTCCAGGCGCTCCTGGGAGGCCATGTCGGTCTCCTTCATGAGAGCCTGCTCCTCGATCTGCATCTGAATGAGCTTGCGCTCGGCGGCGTCCACCTCCTCGGGCATGGAGTCGATCTCGATGCGCAGGCGGCTGGCCGCCTCGTCCATAAGATCGATGGCTTTGTCGGGCAGGAAGCGGTCGGTGATGTAGCGGTCGGACAGCTCCGCCGCGCTCACGATGGCGCCGTCGGTGATGCGCACGCCGTGATGGATCTCGTACTTCTCCTTCAGACCGCGCAGGATGGCGATGGTATCCTCCACCGTGGGCTCGCTCACGAGCACCGTTTGGAAACGACGCTCCAGGGCGGCGTCCTTCTCGATGTACTTGCGGTACTCGTCGAGCGTGGTGGCGCCGATGGCGCGCAACTCGCCGCGGGCGAGCGCCGGCTTCAGCATGTTGCCCGCATCGAGCGAGGAGTCGCCGCCGGCACCGGCTCCGACGATGGTGTGCAGCTCGTCGATGAACAGGATGATGTTGCCGTCGGCTTCCTTCACCTCGCGCAGCACGTTCTTCAAGCGATCCTCGAACTCGCCGCGGTACTTCGCACCGGCCATCATGGCGCCCAGGTCGAGCGACACGATCTCGCGGTCCTTCAGGGAAGAGGGCACATCGCCGGCCACGATGCGCTGGGCCAGACCCTCCACGATGGCGGTCTTGCCGGTGCCCGGCTCGCCGATAAGCACCGGGTTGTTCTTCGTGCGGCGCGAGAGCACCTGAATGGTGCGGCGAATCTCCTCGTTGCGGCCGATGACCGGGTCCAGCTTGCCCTCGCGAGCTTGCTGGGTAAGGTTCTGGCCAAACTGCTCCAAGGCCTCGAACTGGGTCTTGTCGGTCTGGGAAGTCACGCGGGTGTCGCCGCGCAGGCTCTCGTAGGCCGCTTCGATGTTCTTGCGGGTGATGCCCGCCGTGGTAAGGATACGGCCAGCCGCGCCCTTGTCCTCGGACAGGGCGATGAGCAAGTGCTCGCTCGTGGCGTAGCTGTCGCCCAACTTCTCGGCGATCTTCACCGAGTTGTCGATGACCTTGATGAGGTCCTGGCCGGGAATGGCCATGGGGGCCGCGCCGGTCTGCTTGGGCATCTTGGCAATCTCGTCGGCCACGTTCTGGGACAGCCAGACCGGGTCGGCGCCGATGCGCTTCACGATGGCGGCGAGATTGTTCTCGTCGGAATCGAGCAGCGCCTTCAGCAAATGAATGGGCTCGATGACGGCCGCATCGGCCTCGCCAGCCACGCCCATGGCGCTCTGGAAGGCCTCCTGCGCCGTCACCGCCAGTTTATCTAGTCTCATGGTTTCTCCTTTAAGGCAGTCGTCGGGGCGTCACGCGGACGATGGCGCCGACGGTTGCGCGGTTCTCCAGTTCTCGCACGCGATCAGCGAGGCGTCGCACGCGGCCGTGCAAGTCCTCCACCTCGCCTTCGCGCTCGTCGAGCCGGCTCTGCAGATCAAGGATGCGCGTGACACCGGCGAGGTTGATGCCCTCGCTCGTCAGCTCGTTGATGAGGTTGAGCCGGTCGATGTCGGCCTGGGAGTACATGCGCGTGTTGCCGCTCGTGCGACAGGGCGTCACCAGGCCCTTTTGCTCGTAGGAGCGCAGGGTCTGGGGGTGCACCCCCGCTAGCTCGGCGGCAATGCTGATCATGTACAGCGGCCGGTTCCTATCGTCTAATCCCATGGTCTGATCTCCTTATCCGTTGCCGCTTGGAAATCTTCCATGGCCTTGGTCTGGGCCTCGTTCATCTCGGTGGGCACTTCCACCGCCACGCGAATCTTCAAGTTGCCGAACTGGCCCTTGTTCTTCACATCGGGCGCGCCCTTGCCCTTGATGGTGAGCACCTTGCCGTCTTGAGTGCCGGCGGGCACCTTCACCTTGATCTTCTTGCCGTCGGGCGTGGGCACCACGATGGAGGCACCCAGGGCCGCCTCGGCCACCGTGACCGGCAGCGTCACCGTCACGTCGGCCTTGTCGCGGCCGAAGTAGGGATGCTCGTCGATCTTCGTGGTGATGAGCAAATCGCCGGCCGGGCCGCCGTTCTCGCCGAGGGCACCCTGGCCGCGCAATCGCACGCGGCCGCCGTCCACGGCGCCGGCGGGCACCTTCACCGTGTGGGTGTCGGATTCGCTCTTGCCGGGAATGCGCACGGTGATGCGCTTCTCGGTGCCCTGCATGGCCTCGTCGAACGTCACATTCAACGTGACGTTCATATCCTGGCCGCGGCGGGGCTGGGGCTGCCCACCGAAGCCGCCACCGAAGTCCCAGTTGCTCCCAAACGCACCTTCACCGCTGCGAATGCTCTCCAGAATGTCGGCCCAGCTGCCGCCGAAGCCGCCACCGGTGGTATAGCCGCCCCCGCCGCCGAAGATATCCTCGACGTTGAATCCCTGACCGCCGCCCCATCCGTGGGGAATCTGATTCTCGTTCGCGGTTCCGTACTGGTCGTAGAGATTGCGCTTCTTCTCGTCGCTCAGCACCTCGTAGGCCTCGTTCAACTCCTTGAACTTGGCCTCGTCGCCGCCGGCATCGGGATGATGCTTGCGGGCGAGCTTGCGGAACGCCTTCTTGATCTCGTCGGCCGTGGCAGTGCGCGGAACGCCTAGCGTTTTGTAATAATCAGGCGTGGACGCCATTCGTTCCACCTCCGTTACTTTTGTCTCTTGAACGCGAGAGCGGACCCGCAAGTCCGCCCCCGATCAGTCTTACTCTTCTTCCGGCTTCTCCCGCTTGGGGCCTCCTGTGGTGATGGTCACCATGGCGGGCCTGAGCACCTTGTCGCCCATGCGGTATCCGAGTTGGTATACCTGGGCGACGGTCTCGTCGGGAACGCTGGGGTCGTCCACCGTGCCCACGGCCTGACAGGCCAGGGCGTCGAAGGCCTCCCCCTCGGGGTTGATGACCTCCAAGCCGCCCTTGGCAAGCGTGTCGGTCAACTTGGCCTGCACGGCTTTCACGCCGCCGAGCAGCCCGGCCTCGCCGTTGGTCTCGGCGTAGTCCACCGTGCGCACGAAATCGTCCAGCACTGGCAGGAGGCTCTCCATGAGCTTCTCCGTGGCCCGGGCCTTCTCGGCCTCGCGCTGCTCGGCCATGCGGCGGCGGTAGGTGTCCCACTCGGCATGCAGGCGCACGTACTTGTCCTGCCAGTCGGCCGCTTCGGCCTTGGCGGCGGCCACGGCCTCGGACTCCTCGATTACGCCGGCCACGGCTTCCGCGGCGGCCTTCTCGAGCTCCTCGTCCAGCTGACCGTCCTCATTGGCCTCGATCACCTCGGCATCGGCGATAACCTCCGCCGGCGCGGTGCCATCGGCGGGGGAAGCCGCCGCGGGGGCGGCTTCCTCGGGTTCAGGGGTAGAAGAGGTGACTTGGTCCTTATCGGGCGTCGTCATCGGTCTTACTTCCCTTCCTTCTCGTCGTCCACGACCTCGTAGTCGGCCTCGATGGTGTCATCGGCCGGAGCGGTCTCGGCAGCAGCGGCCTGGGCGCCGGCGGCAGCGCCCTCGGTGGAGTACACGACCTCGGCCAGCTTGTAGCCCGCCTGCTGGATCTTCTCCGTGGCGACCTTGATGGCGTCGATGTCGGTGCCCTCAAGTGCGGTCTTGGTCTCGGCGATGGCCTCCTCGGCCTGGGTCTTGGCGTCAGCCGGCACCTTGTCGCCCAGCTCGTCCAGCGTCTGCTGGGTGGCGTTCACGAGCGCGTCGGCGTTGTTGCGCACCTCGGCCTCTTCCTTGCGAGCGGCATCCTCTTCGGCGTGCTGCTCGGCATCCTTCACCATGCGGTCCACTTCGTCATCGGACAGGGCGGTGGAGCCGGAGATGGTGATCTGCTGCTGCTTGCCGGTGCCCAGATCCTTAGCGGACACGTTCACGATGCCGTTGGCGTCGATGTCGAAGGTCACCTCGATCTGCGGCACGCCGCGGCGGGCGGCCGGAATGCCGGTCAGCTGGAAGCGGCCCAGGGTCTTGTTGCCCGCGGCCATCTCGCGCTCGCCCTGCAGGACGTGCACCTCAACGGAGGTCTGGTTGTCGGCGGCCGTGGAGTAGATCTCGGTCTTGCGGGTCGGGATGGTGGTGTTGCGCTCGATCATCTTGGTCATCACGCCGCCCATGGTCTCAACGCCCAGGGACAGCGGGGTGACGTCCAGCAGCAGGATGCCCTGCACGTCGCCGGCCAAGACACCGCCCTGCACAGCCGCGCCCATGGCCACCACCTCGTCCGGGTTCACCGACATGTTCGGGGCCTTGCCGGTGAGGGTCTTCACCAGCTCCTGCACGGCGGGCATACGGGTGGAGCCGCCAACGAGGATGACCTCATCCACCTCGCCCATCTTCAGGCCGGCATCCTTGAGCGCCTGCTCAACGGGCTTCTTGCAGCGATCCAGCAGGTCCTTGGTGATGCGCTCGAACTCAGCGCGGGTAAGCGTCAGGTCCAGGTGCTTCGGGCCGGAGGCGTCGGCCGTGATGAAGGGCAGGTTGATGTTGGTCTGGGTGGTGGAGGACAGCTCCATCTTCGCCTTCTCGGCAGCTTCCTTCAGACGCTGCAGGGCCATGGGGTCCTTGCGCAGGTCGATGCCGTTCTCGGCCTGGAACTTGTCGGCCATCCAGTCGATGATGCGCTGGTCCCAGTCGTCGCCGCCCAGGTGGTTGTCGCCGGCGGTGGAGGCTACCTCGAACACGCCGTCGCCCAGCTCCAGCACCGACACGTCGAAGGTGCCGCCGCCCAGGTCGAACACGAGAATCTTCTCGTCGTGGTCGACCTTGTCAAGGCCGTAGGCGAGCGCCGCCGCGGTGGGCTCGTTGATGATACGCAGGACCTCAAGACCGGCGATCTTGCCGGCGTCCTTGGTGGCCTGGCGCTGCGCGTCGTTGAAGTAGGCGGGCACGGTGATGACGGCCTGGGTGATGGGCTGGCCCACCTGCTTCTCCGCGTCGGTCTTCAGCTTCTGAAGCACCATGGCGGAAATCTCCTCGGGGGTGTAGTCCTTACCGTCGATATCGATGACGGCGCGGCCGTCCTTGCCCTTCTGAACCTTGTAGGAAACGGTCTTCTGCTCCTCGGGGGTCTCGTCGAAGGAGCGGCCGATGAAGCGCTTCACGGAGGAAACGGTGTTCTCCGGGTTGGTGACGGCCTGGTTCTTCGCGGCCTTACCCACCACGCGCTCGCCGTCCTTGCGGAAGCCCTCGACGGACGGGGTGGTGCGGTCGCCCTCGGCGTTCACCAGGATTTCGGGCTCGGAGCCCTCCATGACGGCCATGGCGGAGTTCGTCGTGCCCAAGTCGATGCCAAGAATCTTAGCCATTGTGTACTGCCTCGCTTTCACAGTTCTGGTACAGATGAATGATATTGGGGTGCAGTATAAAACCTTAGTCTACTGCTGTCAAGTTTCCTCAACGTCATTCAGTAAGCAAAGCTCACTTCCCCGCACAATACGCCCCCCAATGCGGGAAGTCACCGATCAGAAAAACTTTGTTACCGAACCAAAACAATGCCGTCATCAGGGAGAATATAAGAATCTCCCTCACCCAATCCTCGCCACAGAGCGCCTCCTTCCGCTATGAAGGTTATGTGAACACTTGTACGAAACCTGAGCTAGGAAAGCTTAGATGAGGCCCGTTCCCTTGCGCGGAGTTCTTTTTTATAATAATGATGCACGGGTACTGACAGGGTAAGGAGAAAGGCAGCCCATGGTCGCTTCCGACAGGACGCTCCCTATCGCCCGGCGCTCGGCGTGGCGGGACGACTGCCTGGAGGTTGTCTGCGGCATAGCCAACGCCGGCGGCGGACGGCTCATCCTTAATGCCGATGTGGACAGTCGCGGCTCGGTCAAGCGCCGCACCAATCGCATCATGAAGTCCATTCCGCCGGCGGTCGATCAGGCCCTCGGCCTCGTCTGCGCCGTGGAACTGGTGCTCGACGGCGGTCGTTTCTGCCTTGAGGTGGTGATCCCGCCTGCCAGCGAGCCCCTTAGCTACCGCGGCGTGTTCTACTTTTACCAGGATGGCGCGAACCATGTGCTCGATGACGAGGCCCTCGACCGCCTGCTCCAGCGGGACTTGGAACCGGACATCAAATGGGAGCTGCTCCCCGTAGTGCAGGCGAGCATGGACGATCTGAACCTCGGACTCGTCACCCGCTTCACCGGGGCGGCGCGGGACACCGACCTCACCACCGATCTCGATAAGACGGCCGCTATCGAAGAGGCCCTGCGCCACGAAGGGCTCATGACCGGCGTGGGTACCCCCACCAACGCCGGCATCCTCCTGCTGCACGACCAGCCCCAGCGCTTC
This sequence comes from Adlercreutzia muris, assembly GCF_041223505.1. Lineage (NCBI taxonomy): Bacteria > Bacillati > Actinomycetota > Coriobacteriia > Eggerthellales > Eggerthellaceae > Adlercreutzia > Adlercreutzia muris. The sequence continues at coordinate 46,508 of NZ_JBCLQK010000004.1, read as the reverse complement.
ATCCCGGGAGCCACGGTGCGCATCGGTTTCTTCGGAGCCCGCGGCATCACCCCCATCTTTGAGGACGAGGTGCGCGGATCGCTTATCGAGCAGCTGCACGGCACCGTGGAGCTGCTCTTCGAGAAATACCTGCCCCGCATGAACCCCTTTGCAGGCTCGCCGGCGACCGGCCCCCACGGCGCCCTGCCGCCGCGCGACGCAATCCACGAGGCTATCCTGAACGCCCTTGCCCACAAAAACTATGGGAGCGGAACCCCCGTGCAAGTCAGCGTGTTCTCCGATCGCCTCTGCATCGACAACGTGGGCCGGCCGCCCCGCACCTGGGATGTGGGAACCTTGCTGGGGCGCCATACCTCGCGGCCGAACAATCCAAGCCTCGTGGCCGCCCTGCGCTCCCTCGGTATCATCGACGGGTGGGGCAACGGCATCGGCGCCATCCGCATGCACTGCATGGAAGCCGGCGTGCCCGAGCCCCTCTTCTCGCTGCGCGATGATGAGACTATGGTGTGCTTCCCCACCGACAACGACAGCCTGCTGGCCGCCTCCATGGCACCGTCCCCCCATCTGGCTCCCGCGCCCGTGCCCCGAACGGAGCTGGCCGCCGTGCAGGTCGCGGCCCGAGCCGCGGCCATGCAGCACGAGACGAGCCTCACGTTCAGCGACGAGCGGGTCCTCGCCCTCATCGACATCGACGGAAGGCTGACCGCACCGCGCATTGCCCGCAATCTGGGGGTCTCCGAGAGCACCGTGCGGCGCTCGTTCAGGCGCCTGCGCGAGCTGGGGCTCATTACGCGCATCGGCTCCGATAAGTCTGGCTTCTGGCAGGTGAACTGAGCAATGACCTAGGAGCGCCCGGGCTCCAAGAGCGCCGCCAGCTCACGGCGGCTATGGAAAGGCTGGGAGCGGTCGGGCGTGGCCACCTCAACGACCTCCCCTTCCCACACATCTCCCTGGTCGGCGAACTTCGAGGTGCGCACGATGCGCTGGAAGCGCACACGAGAGTTTGAGGGCAGTTCGGCCACTTCGAAGCCATAGGTGAGGCTGCCGAGCACGCGCTGCAGTTCGCCGGCCATAGGGGCATCGGGCGCAATGCGCATGACACCGGCTTCGCTGTTGTAGATGAGCCCCGGCGCCAGAAACATGGTGCGAATACGCTCTTGGCGACGCTTCTCGACCAGATGAATGGCAATGCAGACCCCTGCGATGACCGCCCACCACACAAGGGCGATCACCAAATCGAGGGGATTGTCCACAAGGTCGAACCGAAGAGCATGCCACAGCCAGAGAAACGCGACCGATGCAGCCGCGAAGATGGCTATGATGATCCCGTTGCTCTTCCTCATGAATTCATTCTCCGCGCTTCCCTTGCGTGTCGGCTCCCTCCCGTAGCTGAAGCCGGGAGGGCACCTTGGAGATTCAATATATCATAAAAGCGAACTTTCCCTGCTAAAGCGTGAAAAAACCCGCCGCAGCCCTTGAATGGGGGCCACGGCGGGTTCTCGCACTACGCTGGGAGCATCGCAACCCGAGGGCCGATGCCTACCGAAAGAGTCGCTGCCTAGTCCTCGACGATCTCGGGGATGGCGCCCATGGGGCACTCCTCGACGCAGTCGCCGCAAGCGATGCAGGCATCCTCATTCACGGCGTCGGCGACGCCGTTGACGACCTCGAGCACTTCCTGGGGGCACGCGTCAACGCAAATGCCGCAGCCGATGCACTCGTCAGCTTCAATAACCGGATGAGACATGGGAAGCTCCTTCGTGTTCAGTTCATTAATTCCTCGTCGTAGGGGCCAAAGCCCTTTGAGGGCCCCAACCACATTGCGCAAGATACCATGAAAGCAGCCGAGCGCAAGTAGGAATAGGGAACTTTTCAGGGGGGCGGTTTAGGACACCCCAAACCACCCCTTTTTTGTCCGGCGAGCGGCGCCGCGCGGCACTGGGCCAGCGCGCCCTAGCAGATGCGGGGAAGCTGCTCGCCGACGAGCATATCCAGAATGCGGGTGCTGCCGAAGGCGGTGCGCAGGAACACCTTCGGACCCCGGGTCGCATCGGCGGCGGCCACCGTGCCGATGATGGCACCGTCGCGACCGTAGGGGCTCGCCTGCATGGCGGCCAGGGCCGCCTCCGCCTCGTCGGCCGGCACCACGCACACCATCTTCCCCTCGTTGGCCACCTGCAGCACGTCGTAGCCGAGCATCTCGCAGGCACCGAGCACGGCGTCCTTCACGGGAACGGCACCCTCGTCCACGGTGATGTCGGTGCCCGACTGCTCGGCGAGCTCGTTTAAGGTAGAGGCCAAACCACCCCGGGTGGGATCGCGGAAGCAGCGGGTGGCAGGAGCGGCGGCCAGCACGTCGGCGATGAGGTGGTTCAGCGGGGCGGCGTCGCTTTCGATGTCTGCCGAGAAGTTCAGGCCCTCGCGGCAGCTCATGATGGTGATGCCGTGGTCGCCCAGAGTGCCGCTCACGAGCACCACGTCGCCGGGGCGAATCTGCGCGCCGCCGAGGTGCCGGCCAGCCGGCAGCGCGCCCACGCCGCTCGTGTTGATGTAGATGCCATCGCCGTGGCCACGGTTGACCACCTTGGTATCACCGGTCACGATGCGCACGCCGGCTTCCTTGGCGCAGGCCGCCATAGAGGCGCAGATGCGGCGCAGATCGTCCATGGGAAAGCCCTCTTCCAGAATGAAGGCGCAGGACAGGTACAGGGGCCGGGCGCCCGAGGTGGCCACATCGTTCACCGTGCCGCACACGGCCAAGCGCCCGATGTCGCCACCGGGGAAGAAGTGGGGCGTCACCACGAAGCTGTCCGTGGAATAGGCCAGGCGCTCTCCCGGTTCCAGGGCCGGCAGCACCGCCGCATCGTCGCCAACGAGCAGCTCGTCGCTCCCGTAGGCCGCAAAGAACACCTCGTCGATGATGCGCTTCATCATAGAGCCGCCAGAGCCATGCCCCAGCATTACCTTCTCGTCTGCCATATCGTTCCTCTCGTGCGTTATCGCTGGTCGGAGCCATCGGGTATTCTGATTCGCTCAGACAGTCCTCGCTTTGTGGAACAGCCCACTGGGCTGTTCCAGTCGCTGCGGAACTCGCTCGGTCAGAACACCCGACGCCTCCTCTACACTCAACCTCAGCTGCGCAGGCAGGGGCACCGCCTACAAATGCCTGCCGGTTGTGGTGAGCACCAGCTTGCCGTTCTTCACGCCCTTGGTGCCCAGAATGAGGTTCGCCACCGACTGCACGAGGCCCGTTTCACCGCGCATTACAATAACCTCCAGGCACATGTGCTGGTCAACATGTACGTGCATGGTGGAAATGATGGCATCGAAATAGTCGTGCTGGATGGTGTGCAGCTTCTCCTGCAAGTCGTTGGAGTGGTGATTGTAGATGATGGTGAGCGTGCCCATGACCACCGACCCCGGCGTGGAGCACTCCTCCTCCACCAGGGCATCACGCACCAGATCGCGCACTACTTCACTGCGGTTCTTCGCCAGGCCGCGCCGGGCCACCAACTGGTCGAACTCGATCAGCAGATCCTCGGGCATGGCAACGGAGAACCGAACCAGATCGTTGCTCATGGATGAGCCGCCTAGACGAGCTGCACCGTGAAGCCGGCGGCGTCTTCCGCGTCATCCTCCATGGCCTCCTTGGCCTCGTCCAACGCCGCACGAACCTCGTCGAGCAGGTGCATGACGTTGTGCAGCTTCTCGCCCACGGTGGTAAAGCCGGCATCGGAGGCCAAGTGGCCCAGATCGTGCGCGTGGCGGCGCTCCAGCTTAATGTGGTCGTCGATCTGGTCGATCATCATCTCCAGCTGACCGGTGTTTACTCCGTTGGTGCACATGGCTTCCTCCTTGGAACCGAGCGTAAGCGCCGTGCAGTCACGGGGCTTCGCTGCGTCCAGACGAGCCGCATCCGGCCCTTGCGAGCGCAATCCGCCAGCCCCGGGATCGCAGTGCTTTGCTACTATATAGGTAGGATTATTTTTATCGCGAACGGCCCCGAAGCGCAAGATGGAGTGTGAATTATTCCGTGAGCAGTAACATGTTCGAGGTAACGGGCGAGTCGGTGCTCACCCTCTACGGTTCTCACCTTACGGGTGCGCCCACATCCGCCCTCATGGTGGTCAGCGAAACGCCCTTGGGCGCCCCCGCCCGAGCAGCCCTGGAGAAATCGGCTGCGTCCCTGGAGTTCGGCAGTGCGCCCCTGGCCGTGGTCGTCGCCGAAACCGAGGAGGGCAAGCTAGGCGCCGAAGACGCCCGCACCATCGTGGAGGGGCTCGATCCCGTGGCCCTGGTGGCCACTGACGCCTTCGCCGCCGAACTGCTGTCGGCCGCCTACCGCACCCCCGTGACCCTCGATGCCCCCAACCGTCTGCTCGGGCGCACCGCCGTCATCTTCGAAGACTTCGAAGGGCTCCTGACCTCCGACAACGGCAAGCAGTGCGCCTGGGCCCTCCTGAAGAAGCTGCGGTAACGACAGCGGGCGGCCGCCCCTCAGAAGGCAGCCGCCCGCGCAAACGCGAAATACTCGGCCTACAGGCTCGTGACCATAGCCTCGGCGGCGTCGAGCAGCGCCTCCACCTCCTCGGTGGTAGCAGCCTCGGCGTACACGCGCACCAAGGGCTCGGTGCCGGAGGGGCGCATCATGACCCAGGCATCCCCTTCCAGCAAGAGCTTCACGCCGTCGCGGCGATCCACGTCGATCACGCGCTTGCCGGCCACCTCGTCGGCCGTGTAGGAGGGCACCATCTCGGCACGGAAGCGAGCCATCTGCTCGTCGGTGATGGAAAGCCCGCGGCGAGCGAATTCCAAGCGGCCGATATCGGCGAGCATCTCGTCCACCAGCGTGCCCAGGTCCTTGCCGGACTGGGCCATGCACTCGGTGAGCAGCAGGGCCATGAGCAGGCCATCGCGCTCCTTCACATGGCCGGGCAGGCCGATGCCGCCGGACTCCTCGCCGCCGATCATCACACCGCCCTTCTCCATCTCGCCGTAGATCCACTTGAAGCCCACGGGCGTGCTGACCAGCTCAAGCCCCAGCCTGCGGCACATGCGGTCGAGCATGGCCGAGGCCGTGATCGTGGACACCACGCGGCCCGTCTCGCCGCGGTCGACCATATGCTTGGTGAGCAGCGTGATGATGCGATGGGCGTTCACGTAGTTGCCCTGAGCGTCGCCGGCGGCAATGCGGTCGGCGTCGCCATCGTTGATGAACAGCGCATCGTAGCCCAGCTCGGCCACCTTCGCCAGACCCTCGTCAACCCAGGGCTGGATGGGCTCGGGATGCAAGCCGGCGAACGTGGGATCCTCGCCGTTGTGGATTTCCACCACCTCCACGCCCATATCGCGCAGAAGGTCAGCCAGGTAGTGACGACCGGCGCCGTAGAGGGGGTCGCATACCACGCGCAGGCCCGCGTCGCGAATGGCCTCCATGTCCACCAACGAGCGCAGGGCGGCGAGGTAGTCGGTCATGAGGTCGGCGGTCTGGAAGGGGCCCAGCACATCGGTGGGTTCGGCGGGCAGCACCGCCTCCACCCGGTCGGTGAACTCGGCGGGACTCGCACCGCCATCGGCCATGCGCAGCTTCACGCCCAGGTACTCGGCGGGATTATGGGAGCTCGTGAGCATGATGCCGCCCACGGCGTCGTCGTTGTGGGCCACCGACCAGCAGAGCGTGGGGGTGGGGCAGTAGTCCTCGGTGAGCAGCACGGTGAAGCCGTGGCCCGCAGCCACCTGGGCCGCCAGCTCGGCATAGCCGTGGGCATCCTGGCGGCAATCGTGGCCGACGATGAGTGTGCCCGGGGCATCGGCATCGCGGCCGGCCGCCACCGCCTCCTCCTTGAAGATGCGGGCCGCCGCATCGATGACGCGAATCAAGTTATCGGGCGTGAAATCCTCCCCGATAATGGCGCGCCAGCCGTCGGTTCCGAAATGAATGTCAGCCATGGAATGCCTCCTGGTTAGGCGGGTAATGCACAGTGCCGTTGATTATAGTGGAAGGCCGCGCCGCTGCGTCAGATTTCAATGGGAATATCGGCACCGCGGGAGTGAACGACCTGTTCGGTGGTATCGCGCATCCACTGGAGCGGGTTGTCCTGGGTGCCGAGGAACGTGTGGCGCGCCACCAGCTCGTCGTTGTAGTTCTCCAGGGCGTACACCGCGTGGGCCCCGTCCTCAATATGGTTCACGAGGGGAATCCACCGCACATTCTGAATGGTGACCGGCCCCTGCTCGGTGGCCCCGTCATCGCCCACTCCGTCGCCGGTCGCGTCGGCATCGGGCGGCGCCTCAGCCCCCTCCTCGTCCGGCCCCGCGCCTTCCGCTGCCTCGGCGCTCGCAGGGGGCTCGCGCACGAAATCGCAGGCAAGCATACCGGCCAGCTCGCTTTCCAGATGCGGCGTATCATGGGTGCTCTTGAAGTCGCCGAGAGCGTAGGCCACCAGCGTCTTGTGGCCGCCTGACCCTTCCACCCATTCCACGGGGCCGATGACATGGGGGTGCGACCCCAGCACGATATCGACGCCCAAGTCGGCGAACAGCTGGGCGTAGGCCAGCTGCTGCTCGTCGGGCTCCATCTGCTTCTCGGTGCCCCAATGGGCTGCGACGACGACCACATCGGCCAGCTCATGGGCCTGGGCCACCTGAGAGCGGATGCGGTCCTCGTCCAGGAAGCTCACGGCGTAAGAGGGAATATCGTCGGGCTCGAAGCCATTCAGCCCATAGGTGTAGTCGAGCAGGGCGAAGGTGATGCCCTCGCGCTCCACCACGGGAATGGAGTCGGCCTCCTCCTGGGAGGTGGCGGTGCCGGTGAAAGCCACGGGCTTGGTGTTCCACAGCTCTCGGGAATGCTCCACGGCCCCGAAGTTACCCCAGTCGTAACAGTGGTTTGATGCGGAAGCCACCAGGTCGAATCCAGTGTCCACCAGGGCATCGGCCAAGTCGTCGGGGGCGTTGAACGAGGGGTAACCCTGCACGCCCAAATCGTCGCCGCCGAGGTGTACCTCCTGGCTCACGAAAGCCAGGTCGGCCCCTTCGATATAGGAGCGCACCGGCGCGTAGATGGGCCGGTAGTCGTAGGTGCCATCGCCGGTCTCGCCGGCCAGGCTGTCGGCGTAGGCCCCCAGGGTCTTCTCGGGCAGGTTGTCTCCCACGGCCACGAAGGACACGGTCGGGCCGAGGGGCTCGCTCGCCATCTCGCCGGACAGCCCCGTGTCAGACAAGGCTGCGGGCCGAGCGGCGCACGAGGCGACGGAGGACACGACCCACCACAGCAGCAGGGCCGCGACGGCAAAAACGACGAGGCGCGGGCCCAGGCCGCTCTTCCCCGCCGGAGCCCCGCCGATGGCCCCGGGCACGCCGAAGGGCCCCATGCTTCCCAGAGATGAGTGGCCCCGGCCTCCCACGTAGATACTGCGGCGCCGCGTCGGACCCGGCCGCCGATGATGTCGCTCCACGGCCGCTCCTTCCCCATTGCCGCGCATAGCCCCTGGGGCTTGTCGTTCCGGCCCATTATACGCTTTCTGACGCGGTCGTCCCCGCAGACCGGCAGAAGACCTCCGCAGGAGAAGCGAACACCCGAAGCCCACCGAGGCGCGCCCTCACAACCCCAATTGCTCGTCGATCAGATCGAGACCTTCGCCGCAGCCGACCGTTCCCTTCTCGCCTCGTTGATCGACGTGTCAGCCGCAGAGGCAACGGGAGTCGCCTGAGACCCCTCCTCGCGCTTTTCCCTTGAAAACGACCGGAGGGAGCCTCGCTCCTGATACCATGGTGGCCATACAAAGGAAGCGCCCGGCGCTTCAACGCGAGAAAGAAGGTTCCCATGGCCAATGCCCTGCTTGCAAAAGACGCCGCCGACACCTGCGTCCTGGTGACGGGAGGTGCCGGGTTCATCGGCAGCCACACCGTCGTTGAGCTCCTAGAGCAAGGCTACCAGGTTGTCATCGTAGACGACCTGAGCAATTCCAGCCGCGAGGCCGTGCGGCGCGTGGGGGAGATCACCGGCATTGCCCCCGTATTCGCCGATGAGGGCACCGTCGCCAACACCGCTGGACCCTCGCTCACGTTCTACGAGGCGAGCATTCTCAACCGTGCGGCTCTGGAGGCCATCTTCGCGGCCCATGCCGTAGACGTCATCATCCATTTCGCCGGCTTCAAAGCCGTGGGCGAGAGTGTGGCCAAGCCGCTGGAGTACTACTGGAACAACATCACGGGCACTCTGGTACTGGCCGATGTGGCCCGCGAACACGGCTGCAAGAACATCGTGTTCTCGTCGAGCGCCACGGTGTATGGCGAGCCGGAGTTCATCCCCATCACCGAGAGCTGCCCGAAACACGATGCCACCAATCCCTACGGCTGGACCAAGTCCATGCTCGAGCAGATCCTGTCCGACCTGTACACGGGGGACAACGAGTGGAATATCGTGCTTCTGCGCTACTTCAACCCCATCGGCGCCCACGAGAGCGGCCGCATCGGAGAGGATCCCAAGGGAATTCCGAACAACCTGCTGCCCTACGTGGCGCAGGTAGCCGTGGGAAAACTGGAATCCGTGGGCGTGCTCGGCGACGACTACCCCACCCCCGACGGCACCGGCGTGCGCGACTACATCCACGTGGTCGATCTGGCCCGGGGCCACGTCGCTGCCCTGGACTGGATGGCCGGGCGCGTGGGCACCGGCGAGGCGGCGGGTGTGGGCTCCGTGGCCGGCAAGCCGGCCGAAGACGGCAGCCGTCGGGGCGTGGGCATATTCAACCTCGGCACGGGCACCGGCTCCTCGGTGCTCGATGTCATCCGCGCCTTCGAGAAGGCCTGCGGTCACGAGATTCCCTACCGCATCATGGCCCGGCGCCCCGGCGATATCGCCGCGTGCTATGCCGATGCCTCCAAGGCCCGCGACGAGCTAGGCTGGGTAGCCGAGTACGACATGGCCCGCATGTGCGAGGACGGCTGGCGCTGGCAGTCCCAGAACCCCGACGGATACGGGGACGCCTCTTAAGCAACCGAAGCCCGCTTCTCTCACCCTACTGGGACGGCCATCGGCCGTCCCTCTTTTCTCTCCTCCCGCCTCCACGGACAAGGATCGCCGCCAAAGTTGCGCCCAAGCTGGCCCCCAGGGTGTCGGTGAGCCAGTCGGCGGGATCGCACAGGCGGCCGGGGACGAAAGCTTGGTGCAGCTCGTCGGTGATGCCGTAGGCGCTGGCCAAGGCCACGGCCGTCAGGGCCACCCACCAGTGGGGACGACCCGGAACCGTCAGCCTCGCGGCCCGAAACAACAGCATCCCAAACACGAGGTACTCGCAGAAGTGCGCCGCAACGTTCACGATGTCGGTATCTTCCCCGAACGCGGGAGCTGCCAAACTCACCAGCCAGCCCTTAACCGCAGCCAAGGGGCCCGTGCCCGAGAAATCGCTGCCCGCATGGGCCGACATGAAGAAGATGAGCGCCGCCCACAGGGCGACGAGCACCCAGGAGAGTATGAGCTTTCCTCGCTGGGTCACGGCTATGCGACCCCAGGAGCCAATGCGGCAATCTGCGCGGGTTCGCTCACCAGTCGGTCGGGTGCCCAGCCTTCGGCAGCGAAGTCGGCCGGATCGTGGTAGCCCCAGGCCACGCCCACGGCATAGCACCCGGCGTTGCGGGCCACGTGAATATCTCCCGGCGAATCGCCCACGTACACCGTGCGCGCAGGCGTGCTCCCCAGCTCCTCGATGGTCGCCAGCAGACCCTCCGGCGCGGGCTTGCGCGGGAAGTTCCGCACACCGCCCTCGCCGTGGGCCGTGTCCACTGCGCCCGGCAAGCACTTGTCCACAATGAACGTCACGCCCCGGTCGAACTTGTTCGAGAGAATGCCCAGCTTGCAACCGCGCTCACGCAGGGCAGCCAGCAGGGCGACAACGCCCGGGTAGGGCTTCGTGAGGTCGTTGGGATAGGCGTCGTAGGCCTCTTTCCACCGCGCGAGGCACGCATCGGCCACTGCCGGCGGCGTGTCGGCGGGCACCGCCTGATAGATGAGCGCCGCCGCGCCGTTGCCCACGTAGGAGTTGATCTCCTCGCGAGTATGCGTGGGCATGTCGAACTCGGCGAGCACATCGTTGGTGAGCACCATGAGGTCGTCGAGGGTATCGAGCAGGGTGCCGTCCAAGTCGAAGATGAACGTATCAAAGGGCGGCTCGAGGGCCAGGGTCTTCATTTCTTCAGCAGCCATGGGAATGGGGCTCCTTTGCGTGGGGTCGTGCAGTCATCCTCCCTAGGAAACCACGAACGGGCCGAGGCCTCCACCGTGCCCTCCAAACTGTTATCGGGGCCACATAATTGTAACGGTTTCCCCAGCCCTCTGGCCCCAAGCCTCCTCGGCTGGTAGCGTGAGTCCATCCACTGACGAAGAGGAGTGCCCTCATGGAGTCCCCGAAACCGGAACACGCACCCGCACCGACCACGCCAGCCGCTTCCAAGCGCGTCGCCCTCATCACGGGTGCCTCCTCCGGCCTCGGACGCGAGTTCGCCCGTCAGCTGGACAACCTGCAAATGCCTAATCGGCCCAGGCAAACAGGGCATCCCCGGCGCCGATCTCGAAATGGCACTGGGCGATACCGAGGTCCATTTGGGTGAACGGCCCGCGCCGCGTCGTCGCCCTCACCAAAGGCGCGCCCGCCTCCGTCTCGCCGGCCAGGGCAAAGGAGAACTTCTGCTGGTTTAGCGCCGTGGGTGCCAGCAAAGCCGCATCCACCCCGCGCTTAAACCAGTCGGGGGCATCGCTGTGGCCCGCGGCCACCTCCTGAGGAGCCTTGGACTTGCGGGGCGCGCCCTGGGTCGCACCATAGCCCAAGGCCACCACGGCAGCCAGCCTCTCCCCCAGATCCACGTTGTAAGCGCGATTCACCACCTTGTAGGTGCCGCCCACCCAGCAGCTGTTCAGGCCGAGCGATTGGGCCAGTAGCACCAGGCGCTCGCCGTAATACCCCAGAATACCGTCCAGCTCCTTGCATTCAGGTCCGATAAGCGCCAGGTAGTTGCGCACCCCTGTGAAATTCACGAGACGCGCTTTGAAGCCGGAAAAGGCTCGCGGCTCGTTCAGCACCAGTTGGATATTCAGGTTCGCTTCCTCGTTCACGGCATCAATGGCCGCTCGCAGTGTTTCGACGGCTGCCTCACCGAGGGACTGATCAGTGTAGCTGCGCACCGAATGCCGCGCCTCGATAGCCTCCATCGGCGTGAGCTGCCCCGCCCACCAAAGGTCGACTCCGCGCACGCCTTCACTCAGCATCCCAACGCCCATAGCTCACCCTTTCAACGGTTTCTCCGCAGGATAGCACAATCACAACTGGCGGCGCGGTGGCCTTCGAGAAGAGCTGACGGCAGGAGCATGCGGCTGCACTCCCTGCAGGTGATGAGATAGTACGCGCCCAAAAGCGCGGCGGTAACCCCCACGACTCCCGCCACAATGAGGGGAAACTGCGCGCTGCCCAGCACGGAGGCCACAAACGCCACCAGGGCCAGGCCGAAGATGTCGTGGACGAGCGCAAAGACCAGCGGCGCCGCGAAGCAGGTGCCGACCTGGGACCGGATGCTCTTCCGCATCGCGGACGCATCGCAGCCCAAATTCCCGAGCAGTTGGTAGGCCTTCCGGTCGTCGGCGGCGCCGGCAAGTTGCTGCAGGGCCAACACGGCGGCGGCCGCGATCAGGAACGTGATCCCGTAGAAGATGCCGATGTAGCCGATGGGGGCCAGCGTCAGATCGCTCAGCCGCCCAGATCCGTCCCGCATACCGACGCTGAACGCGAGCCCGGCGACCATCATGCAGACCGCCACGGCCATGAGTGCGCAGGTGCATGCCATCGCGTTCGCGTTGAGGGACATGCGGGCCTGCAGCTGACGCAGGTCGAAGAGGCGCAGGCCCGCTAGAAGCCGCTCGGGCCGACAGTACGCGCGGGCCGGCCGCCTGATGGCCCAAACCCGGAAGAGCATGCCGGTGGCCAGCACGGCGGCGACCCCCATGGGCAGAATCCACACGATGAACTGCGTCGGCTGGAACAGGCAGGAGCCCCAGACGACGGCAAGCAGGACTGCCGCAAGCGACGTCTGGAGGCCCACGGAAAGCCGGGCGGCCCCCTTCGGCTGTTCGGGCGCGCTGTCGGCATCCAGCAGTTCGACCAGCGAATGCTTGCGCAGGCTCCGAACCTCCAAGACCAGGGCGAGCGCCATAATGCCGGCGAAGCATGCCGCAGTCCAGAGGGCGGCGTCGGCCGAGAAGACGAGCAGGGGCCGCCAGGCAGCATCGAAGACGAATGCAGCAATGGCGCCGAAGAGGGGAGAGGCGAGCGCTCCGGCAAGCACGCCGACCCCAAGCGCGACCACAGCGGCGGCGCATCCCTCGTAGACCAGGATGCGAGCCATGGTCGCCGGCTCCATTCCCATGATCCCGTAGGTGGCGAACTCTCGGGAGCGCCGCCGCAGGATGAAACGGTTGGCGTAGGTTACCAAAAAGGCAAAAACAAGCGCTGAGAACACCGAGAACGCCTGGGTGACCATGGAGGCGGACCCGTAGATGTCGCGCTGGTCGGCGGTGAGGTCGAGGGACAGGAGGTAGTCGCCCGAAGCCGTGAAGGAGTACAGCAGGCAGGCCGCGAAGGCCAGCGTGGCGAAGTATACCGAGTAGTCGTGCACCGAGCGCAGCACGTTGCGCATGGCAAGCTTCAAGATCATGGGCGGCTCCAATCCAAGGGTGGAACCAGCCTAAGGGAGGGGGCTTCCTCCCGCCATCGATTCGCCTTACGCGCACCTAACGATTTTGCAAGGTTCCCCGACAGTCCTTCGGCGGGGAAGTGAAGTGCTCGGGCTTGACAGTTTTTTGACTTTCCCGTCTTATGATTCATAGGATTGGAGGCGACAGCATGACCCAAAAGATTCTCGTGGTTGATGACGAGCCCATGCTCACCGACCTGCTGGACGCGCACCTGACCCAGCGCGGATATTTGGTTTGCAAGGCCAACAACGCCGAAGAGGCCCTGGCGAAGCTGGGCTTGAAGCCCGACCTTATCTTGCTGGACATCGGCATGCCGGGGACAGACGGGCTGCAACTGTGCCAGACCATCAGGAACCACATAGGCTGCCCCATTTTGTTTCTTACGGCGCGTATCGCCGAGCAGGACAAGATTGACGGCCTTGCAGTCGGTGGGGACGACTACATCACGAAGCCCTTCAGCCTGCGAGAGCTGACGGCGCGCATCGAGGCGCACCTGCGCCGGGAGGCCCGGGGACACCAGACATCGGAAGTGGTGGCCGCGCAGGGCCTTCTCATCAATCGGTCCCAGCGGAAGGTGTTCGCCGGGGATCGGGAAATAGCCTTCTCGAAGCGCGAGTTCGACATCTTGGATTTCCTGGCATCCCACCCCAACCAGGTTTTCGACCGCGAGCGCATTTACGCGGCGGTATGGGGTATCGACGGCCAAGGGGATGCCAGCGTCGTCAAAGAGCACGTGCGCAAAATACGCCAGAAGCTCTCGGAGGCCTGCGGCAGCGAGCCCATTGAAACGGTTTGGGGAATGGGGTACCGGTGGAAGGCATGAAGAAGAAGTCCCTCAAAGGCGAGTTCGCCCGAACCGTGGCGGTGACCATGCTCGCCGTTGCCCTGGCCAGCGGCCTCGCGATCTTCGGCTGCAGCCAGCTGCAGAAATCCATCCTGCCAGATTCCAACGAGGCGTGGCTCACCCAAAGGATCACTGCTGCCGACGGCACGGTCTCGGAAGCGACCACCCGAGTTGAGATCGGCGGACAGGCGCAGTCGCTCGGCCGTCTTGTCCAGGACGGCGCGGAAGGCGATCCCGACCAAACGGCGAGTTACACCATCGACCGCATAGACTCGAGCTTCTCGATGCTCACGGATAAGGCGAAAGCCGCCTACCGCGCCTCGCAGGTGGCCATGGTCGGGCTGCCGCTTCTCTTCGCCATCCTCGGCATCGCCCTGGCGGGACAATGGTTCTACCGGAAGAAGCTGGAGCCTCCCATCCGCGCGCTCGCCGACGCGACCGCCCACGTCCGCCGCCAAGACCTCGACTTTCGGGTGCGCTGCGCTTCCGCCGATGAGTTGGGCCAGCTCTGCGTTGCCTTCGAGAGCATGCGTCAGGCCCTCGTCGACAACAACCGCCTTCTGTGGGACATGCTGGAAGAGCGCCGAGCCCTCCAGGCATCCGTGGCCCACGATCTGCGCAACCCCATCGCCATCATGGGAGGCTATGTGGAGCACTTGCAAGAAAGCCGCAAGGCGGGTCTTCTGACCGACGAGGAACTCGATCGGGCGCTTGTCAACCTGGAATTCGCCGCCGACCGCATGGGGCGCTACACCGAAGCCATGCGCGAAGTGGGAGCCATCGAGGAGGTGGAGGTTCGCCTCGAAGAGGTAAGCCTTCCGGGGTTTCTGAAGGGGCTGGGCGATTCTTTGGCCGTGCTGTGCCGCGGCAGTTCCGCGCAGCTGACCTGCCGCATCTCCGTGCCGGAGCGCACAGCTGTCTTCGACGGCGAACTTCTGTACCGCATTCTCGAAAACCTCGTGGGCAATGCCCAGCGCTTCGCCCGCCGCGAGATCGTCCTTGAGTTCCACCTGGAAGGAGAACTGCTAGCAGCCACGGTAACCGATGACGGCCCCGGCTTCTCAGAGACAGCGCTCCGAAAGAGGGACGCCTTGTTCTTCACCGAGGATGCCTCCGGCGGCCATTTGGGGCTGGGGCTTGCCATGAGCCGGATATTCTGCAGGAAGCTGGGAGGATCCTTGGAGTTGTCGAACGGCGATACGGGTGCCTGCGTAAAGGCGCTGATTGCCGTCAATCGCCCCCAAGGAAGCGTTGAGAAAAGCTAGCGCAAAACCGCCGCCGTCGATCTTCACCGGCGGCCCTTCAGCATCTCTGAAATTTTTTTCGCCGCTTGACCGGTTTTTGACTTTTGCGCCCTAGGCTGGAGCAGAAGATGCAAAGGAGGTCCTGTATGCGAATGAAACCCATTTTGGCCGTGCTGCTGGGGGCGGCTCTTCTGCCTATCTCCGCCTGCAGCGGTTACGACGTTCCGGAAGAAGCTCCCGCACCCGCGCAAAGCGATGAGTCGAACCCCTTCGAGGAAGCCCAGGACGACGCGAGCCTTATGGCCATGCTCAGCCACGAGGCCGCCAATCCGCCCCTGTCCGACAGCGGTGAGCGGGAGCCATTTCCCTACGATGGCGGCGAGTTTCGCCTGGACTATCGCTTTTCTGTCAGCGGAGACCTGGAAAGTGTAGGGTTTCTCCTGTTCTTGGACGGGAAACCCCAGCCCTACCGTATCGACGGCCAATCGTCCGATTATGCCTTTTGCCACACATTCGATGCGGCAGAGGATCAAGACATTGCCTTCCTCTTCGAGCCGGTGACCGGGCACGGCGGCGACACGCTGAACCTGACTATCGCCAGCATCACGAACCCCGACTTCCAGCCGGACATGGAAAGCACGTCCAGCTACGGGTGGTATCACAACGCACTTTCCGCCAGTGTGGAGATGCGCTTCAACGCCGACCCCCCTTCGTCTGCCGCCACGGCGCCGAACCCGGTGGAGGCTCTTTCCTCCTGCAGCGTGCACGAGGAAAAGGTCACGGCCCGGTACCTGGAGAACGACCTGGCCCAGGCGGGATGGCCGGATACAACCATGGACACGCTGGACGACGGGATCTATTACACGCTCACCCTCGATGGCGACACGGTATTCGACAACCTTCCCCTTACCGAGCCGGTAGCAGTGCGCTTCACCCTGTGCGGCACTCCCGGCGCGCGTTACCACATCTCCTTTTTCCTCGATCACCAGCCGATGGCGATGAACGGAGAGGCATCGAGCGCCGTAGAGCTGAGCAAAGGGGGCGTGGCCGTGGTGGAGGGCGTCATCGACCCGTCCCTGTTAGGGAAGCTCAGCACGTTCTACTGCGTGGCGGTGCCTGCCGACAACGCGGGCACGCCCTTCTTCAAAACCAACTCGATACTGCTCTTCCAGGAGGCCTAGATCATGAGAAAAGCACTTTGCGCCGCACTGGCCCTGTCGCTGCTCGTTCTAGGAGCCTGCAGCGCGCCTGCACCAACGGACAGCTCCGAAAAGGCGGCGCCGGAAACACCGGCCGCCCCGCTGCCGGCTTCCGATGTCATGAGGGACGACGACCCCGCCCAAACGTCAGGTTCCTTCGCTTTCGACAGCGCTCCTTTCCAGGGAAAGCTGACGGGCTGTTCCTATGCCCAGGCGGGCACGTTGCTCGTCTGCGCTGATGAGCTGTACCTCTACGATACCGCCTCCGGCACGGTGCTGGCCCACTGCCCGGCTCCGGCACCGATGCGAGACTTCGGCGCAGCACCGTTCAAAGACGGCATCGTCCTCACGGTTATGGGCGATGCGGAGGCGGTCGCGTACATCTACGACAGCGAGTTGAAGCTGGAAGAAACTCTGGCGTTGGAAGAGCTTCTGTCCGGCGATCCGGTGGTCGATCCCGGCTGTGTGGCGGCGTCGAGCGACGGGGATCGGCTGGCCATCGCAGGCCTTAGCGCCCTCTACCTTTACGACCGCCCGGCCGGCCAGCTGACCACCCTGCTCGACACTGCCCAAGGTGTCGGCGGCTCCAGCTGCATGGCGACCTCGCTGAACGGCGCCGCATTCACCCCCGACGACGACCGCGTGGCCTTTTTCGGCGACGGCTTTTCCGCCGAAAGCGGAAATGGCGAGGACAGCGCGCCGGTATGGGGGACCATAGGCATCGACGGCAGCGAGCTTGAGCTTGACTGGCTGGAATCGGAGGGCGTCGAGGAGATGCTACGAGCCGACGGCCGGCTGTTCTTTCCCCCTGCAATTTCCCATGTCGACGGGAGCCTTCCCTGGGTCGATGCGGCAAGCGGCGCCGCGCATCGGCTCGCCTTTTCCGCGGGCGACGAGGGAGGGGACGGCATCTACGTGTCCGAACAGGGCAAATACGTCGCCACCGCCGAACTGGGCGACGTGCTCACCGTGCGGGTCTATGCCGTTGACTCCGGCGAGCTTGTGGCCACCGAGACTATCGAGGTGAACGACTCCCGCTATGTGGGGCGAATTCCTCGGGTGATCCTTCTAGATGATGCGCAGGCCGCCATCGTGCTTCTGGGCTGCGGCATAGAGGAAATCGACACGGCAGTCGCCACGTTCAGCTTTGGAGCCTAGCATGGAGATTCAGTTCGATAACGTAGCGAAATGCTACAAGGGCAAGTACGCCCTCAAAGACTTTAGTGCCACGCTGGGTGAGGGCGTCTTCGGGCTGCTGGGCGAAAACGGAGCCGGGAAGACGACGCTCATCAGCATCCTCGTGGGCATCTTGCGCGCCGACGGCGGGACAGTGAGAGCCGATGGGCGCGACGTTGGGGCACAGGGCCGCGCGTTTCTGGCCGATTTGGGCTATATGCCGCAGTACCCGGTCTTCTACCGCGACTTCACCGTGGGGGATTTCCTCCTCTACATGGGAGCGCTGAAGAGCCTGTCCCCGGCTTTGGCGCGAAGCCGCGCGGTGGAATTGCTGGACACCGTGAATCTGTCCGACGCGCGGGACAAGAAGATCGGCGCCCTTTCGGGGGGCATGCGCCAAAGGCTCGGCATTGCCCAGGCCATGCTATCCGACCCGAAGGTCCTGGTGCTGGACGAGCCCACCGCCGGCCTGGACCCGGGCGAGCGCATCCGCTTTCGCAACCTTATCTCCCGCTTCGCCCCTGGGCGCACCATCCTTCTGGCCACCCACATCGTGCCCGACGTTGAGTGCATTGCCACGGAAATCCTGCTGCTGCGCCACGGCAAGCTGCTCATGCAGGGAGCCCCGAGCGCACTGGAGCAGAGCATCGCGGGCAAAGTGTGGGAGGTAACGGCGGACCTGGAACAATCCCGGCGGCTGGCCGAACGCTGCTGCATCGGCAACATGAAACAGGACGGTGCCCTCTTCTCGCTTCGTATCGTCAGCGACGAGTGCCCCTGTGCGGGGGCTCGGCCAGCGCGACCGAACCTGGAAGACGTGTTCCTGTATTTCTGCCAGGACGGCGATGCACCATGCGCCTAGTCTGGTACGAATTCGCCAAGCTTTTCTGTCGGCGATCGGTTCTCGTGCTCTTCGTCCTGTTCAGCGTTATAAACCTGGCCAAGATCTACAGCGAGTGGGATGCCTATTCGTTTCTGGCCGACGGAAGCGGCGAGCGCAGCTGGCACACCGTCTACTGGCAGCTCTACGACCAGTACCAAGGCCCCATTACGCCCGAAAAGGTGCAGCAGCTGCTGGCGACGTGGCAGCCTTTGGCCCAGGCCACGGCGGACATGACCGCCAGCACCGCCACCGACGACGCCAACTCCCTGACGGGAAACCTCTACAGCGATCGGAATCTACTGGAGAAGTACTTCGTCGATCCCATGCAGTATTGCTACGAATATGGCGACCGTGCTGCATCGGTGGCGGAAAAGGCGCGCCAAAACGCCGAGGCCGCGGCTCAGGCCAGAGCCTTGTACCAACAGCGGGAAAGCGCCGCCCTGTACCAGATCTACGCCGGTCGCACCGTGCCCGACTTCGCCTACACGGAGATGGCCAACTACTACCTGAACTACGACTTCTCCCTCGTTCTCGTGCTGCTTCTGGGGCTCTACGGCGTGGCCGGCACCTTCGTGGAGGAGCGGGAAACGCAGATGGACCGGTTGCTGCTCACGAATCCCAATGGCGGCAGCCGCACCGTTCTCGCGAAGCTGATGGCAGCCAGCGGGTTTTTGCTGCTGGTGACCATGTGGTTCTCGCTGCTTGACCTGGCGGGCTTCGGGGTCGCCTTCGGCACCTTAGAGGGCTTGGATTTGCCGGTGTACGCCATCCCCAGCTTCGCCGAGGCACCTATCGACCTCAGCGTCTTCCAATTCGCGGTGCTGGCGGCGGCGCTGCGAAGCGTCGGGCTCTGGGCTTTGGGCATGGTCTGGCTTGCGGTGTCGCTGCGGGGCAGAAACGCCCTCGTTCCCCTTGTCGCCAACTTCGCGCTCACCGCCGTGCTCGTCATCGGAGGCGCGAGCGCGGCCTATTCCCACTTTGTCTGGGCGAAAGCGCTCGATCCCTATTCACTGCTGGCGGGCCGCCCCCTCCTGGCCCAAACGGAGTTTCTGGACATCGGCGGCTTCCCCGTCCTGTCCTGGCAGGCAGCGCTCGCAATCTCCCTGGTTGCGGGGCTCGTCGTTGCCGCAGCCATCTATCTGCTTTCGCCGCGAAACACCTACTGCCCCATAAGGAGGTTGCGATGATGGTGCTCGCCTATGAATGGAAGAAGCTCATGATCGGGCAGCGAGGGCTAGCCTGTCTGCTGGCGGCCCTGGTGGTCAGCGGGGTCTGGCTGGCGGCGACCGAACAGCCCCAGAACATCGCCATGCAAGAGCACCGATCCGATTACGCCTGGTGCCTGGAAAGGCTGGACGGGGCGTTGAACGACCAGAAGGAGGCCTGGCTTCAAGACGAGAGCGAGGCCATCACGGAAGCGAAAGCCGCCCGTGCCGAAGCGCAGGAAAGCTACTACAGCGGCCTCACCTCGGCTGAAGATTACGAAAGTGCGGCGGCCCAGGCCGGGGAGGTGCTGGCCCACGAGCGGGGCTTCGACGCCGCCTTCCAGCAGTACCTCTATGTATCGGAGAACCCGACCAACCGATACTTCCTTGAGACGAACGGCTGGGCCGGGCTTCTCTCTGCCCAGACGCTGGATTTCGCGGTGCTGCTGGCCGTCTTGTATCTGGCCGCCGCAGCTTTCTGCTCGGAATACGCCTGCCAGATGGACGCGCTTTTGCGTACGACCCCCGAGGGCCGCGCAAGCGCCCGGTGCAAGGTGCTCATCGTCATCGGTTCCGCCGTTGCCCTTTGTGTCGCGCTCTCCCTTCTCCAGCTCACGTTCTTCGCGGTGAAATACGGGCTGCCCCACGGGGACTATCCCCTCCAGAGCGTTCCGCTTTTCGGCACCAGCGAGAAGAGCCTCTCCCTTGCAGAGGCGTTCGTAGCGGCCGCCGCCCTCCGCTGCTTCGGCGCGGTGATGCTCGCGGCCTTGCTCCTCTTCGCCTCGGTTATAGTGAGGAAGTACGCACTGACGGCTCTTATCGGCGCCGCTGCCACCCTCATCCCCCTCATCGGACTGCCGGAGCAATTCATCTTCCGCCTGCCCCTTCCCCTGCCGTTCTTGCTGGCCACGGGATTCTTGGAGGGCGGCCGCTTTGCTCAGGGCGACGGAGGGGAGGCAATCGCCGTGTTTGCCGAAGTGTCCCCGTGGGAATTCGCGCTGGTGGCGGGAATTTCGGCGGCGCTTACGATGCTCGCGCTGTACGGAACGGTGCGGCGCAGCACGAACTGCTGGCTCTTGGAGAGAAGGCCCCGCTTCGGCAGCAAGGCAAAGCCCGCGGCCGCCCTTCTGCTTGCCGTCGCCCTTCTGCTGCCCGTAACCGGATGCTCTTCCGAGGCCGCTGAGACCGTGGTCTACAACTCTGCCGCCCAAAGCGTGGCAGGCGACGGTTTTGCCGTGGCGCTCGACGACGAAACCCGAACCTACACCTTAGAACGCGAAGGTGCCGCAACGATGGCCGTGGAAACATCGCCGCTTTTCGGCGCTTTTTCGGACGGGGAGTCCGTGACGGGCGCCTATGTGGCCGGCTCTTGCATTTACTACCTTACTTCGCGAACCCAACAATACATCGACCGGGTTGGCAATTACAACAGCACGTTCACCCAGTTCAGCATCGTGCGCCTTAATGCGGACACGCTGGAGCGCCACGTGATTTTCGAGCAGATCGCCGACAGCGACCGCTCCCTGCTGGGAATCGACTACACGGTCGGCGATACCTGGGCGTTTCTTCCGGATTGCCGCAGTTTTTTCCTGAACGACCGCAGTTTCTTTTTCGTGGTGAACGATAAGATCGTCGAGGTGGACCGGGGCACGCGGTCGGTGCAGACGCTCGCCATCCCCGCCAGCGGCAACATAGCCTTCGACGGTCGCGCCATTTACTTTGTAGACGAGGATTCGCGCCTTCAGGCCTACGACACCCAAACCCGGGAAGTTGCTCCCGTGGGAAACATCGTCGCCCGCAGCTTCTGTCTCACCGAGGACGGCCTTTGCTTCGTCAACCGCCTGGACGGCGATGCAGTCTGCACCTGCGCCAAAGACGGCTCCGATGCCGTGGTGGTGTTGGAAGGACCTGCCCTGTCGGTCGATTATGAAGGCGGCGAGCTCTCCGTCACTCTGAAATCGGATGGCCGAACGGTTCCAGTTGAGTTATGACGAGCGGTTTTCTCCTATGCGCAACTGGCCCAACGTGCGCTGCCTGCCCTCTCTTGCGCCCCAAGGGTGAGACGATCTTCGTGTTCATTTCTTACCTCATTTCCTTTTTTCCGAATCGAAGCACCGACAATGAGAGGAACGCCGCGAAGAGCAGCGCCGCGAAGAGGGCGAACGGGAACGGCTGGAACGCGGTCGATGCCATTCCGGCCGTGAAGTCATGGAGCGAGCACGAGACGAGGTAGCCGCTATAGCAGTACGGATAAGCTATCCAGGCGGGGGTGTTCGCGACGAGAACGCCCGGGATGACGAGAAGCAGGTTGAGCCCGACGGTGATGAGGGGCTTCTCGAAGACCACCGTTATCGCCCACATGGCGGCAACGGCGGGCAGCATGGTCAGGAAAAGGCCCGCGCAGGACTTCAGCAGGTAGCCGATGGGCAATGTCTCCTGCACCCCCATCATCTGGGTGGCGATGAGCCCGACGATCACGAAGACCGCGAAGAACACGGCGATCTCCATGAGAAGGAAGAACGCAACGACCACGAACTTCGCCAGGGAGAGTTTGTGGCGGCTGACGGGAAGCGCGAGCATCTTCAGGATGCCGTTGTGCGACGTCTCCCTGCCCGCAATCATCACGCACACGACGATCATGCTGAGCGGGAGCAGGTAATACGCGTACACAAGCGCGCTCTGGACGAACATCGCGGGCCATGCGTTTGTGTACTCGGGGGTGAAGTAGCGGCTCAAGTTCGCCACCCCCGATACGACCACGAGGATGGGCGCAATGAAGATAAGCGGGACGATCTTCGACCTGCGCACCTTCATGAACTCGATTCCGATAAGGCTTGTAAATCCCATGACTGCCTCCTACTCGTAGCGCCCGCGGCCGGAAAGCCAGAGCCCGGCTGCAAGGAGGATGACCGTCTGCGCCGCCGAAACCGCGATGGCCAGGAAGTCCGGCTGGGCGCTCATGGCGATCGCCGGCTTCAGCATCAGGATGAAGGGGTGGGCTAAGACGAGGGGCGAGTCGACGCTGGCGAGCGCCATGGCGCTCAAGAAGCCCGCCACGCCTATGCCGAGGGGTATCCACATGTTCTCGATGCGCGACGACGCGAGCAGCATGAGGGTGAGAACGGGCATGCTGGTGATGAGCGAGTAGCCGGCGAAGGCGATCACAGCGCCGGGATCGTACGCCCCTTCGGGCAGGCTGCTCGCTCCGATCAGGGCGAGCGCCCCGTTCTGCATCGCGACGGCGATGAGCAGCCCAACAGCGAGAACGAGGAACTTGCTCACGTACATCGAAGGCATCTTCATGGGCATCACGAGCATTTTCTTGATGGCATCGCCCCTGAACTCCATGCCGTAGATCATGCACGCCGCCACGATGACCCCGAACATGTTGATGACGACGATCATCCCGTAGAGCTGCGTGAGCAGGATGTCCATCGGGTCGAGCGGCATGCCGAGCAGCACCTCTCCGCGGACGAGGAAGTTCGCGCATGCGTAAAGGGCTCCCAAGACGCCAATCGCCAAGAGCACGAAAACGATGCCCGTCCTGCGCTCTTTGCGCAGCTCGATCGACAGCGCGCTCATAGGACGGCCCTCTGCTTCCGCAAGAGGTTGTCCTGCTCTATCATCGCCAAGAACAGCTCTTCCAGGTTCTCGGCGGCGTAGCCCGAGGCAAGCGCCTGGGCGCGCAGGTTGTCGAGGCTTCCCTCGTAGAGCATCGTCCCATGGTTCAAGATGCCGATATCGTCAGCCACAAGCTCGATCTCCGACAGCATGTGGGAAGAGACGAGCACCGTGCAGTCGAAGGCCTTCGGCAGCGATTTGACGAGGTTT
This sequence comes from Adlercreutzia muris, assembly GCF_041223505.1. Lineage (NCBI taxonomy): Bacteria > Bacillati > Actinomycetota > Coriobacteriia > Eggerthellales > Eggerthellaceae > Adlercreutzia > Adlercreutzia muris. The sequence continues at coordinate 23,381 of NZ_JBCLQK010000004.1, read as the reverse complement.
CTGATCTCGTGTATTCCGGCAGGGTCCAGGCCGTTCGTCGGCTCATCGAGGATGAGGATCGGAGGCCTTCCAAGAAGGGCCTCGGCAAGCCCCAGGCGCTGCTTCATGCCAAGCGAGTACTTCTTCGTGAGGCGGCCGCCGAACTCCGACAGGCCCACGAGTTCCAGGGCCTCGTCCACGGAGCTCGCAGGCAGGCCCAGTATCCTCCGGATGATATCGAGGTTCTCCCTTCCGGTGAGGTTGGCGTAGTAAGAGGGGGACTCGATGAAGGAGCCGACCTCCTTGAGGATCGCCACCCGGCTGTCCGGAAAGCGCATGCCATCGATCTCGAAGGCGCCCGATGTGGGCGCCGTGAGGCCGAGCAGCATCTTCATGGTCGTTGACTTTCCCGCTCCGTTGGGCCCGAGGAACCCGTAGATGCTCCCCTTCCGCACATGCATTGAGACATCGTTGACGGCGACGAAATCCTTGTAGCGCTTCGTCAGATTACGGGTCTCGATGATGAGAGGATGGCGCCTCGAACGCCCTGGTTGCGCATGTTTCATCGTTGCTCCTTTCGACGGAGATCAAGGTATTCGCCCCGCCTGACATTCCTCGATTGCGCACCTGATTTTTTCCTTACTTTCGCGTGCGGCCCAGGCGCGGGACTGTATTCTGTACAGTGGATAGGTTTGAGAAAGGCACCTCGTGGATTACGCTCTCTTGCACAGCAAAAGGATCTTGCTCGTGGACGACGAGCCGGAGCTTCTTGCCCTCGTGTCAGATATCCTGACCGACGCGGGGTTCGGGGAGATATTCACCGCAGCAAATGCAAAGGACGCGCTTGAGCGCTTCGATGAAGTTAATCCGGAGCTGGCAATCTTAGACGTGGTGCTTCCCGATGGCGACGGGTTCTCGCTCATGCGGCAGGTGCGCAAGTCGTCCGACATCCCCGTGATATTCCTCACGGCGAAAGACGAGCCCATCGACAGGATATCGGGCCTGGGCCTGGGAGCCGACGACTACATTCCCAAGCCATTCCTTCCCCAGGAGCTCTTGCTGCGCGTCTATGCAGTACTCAGGAGGTCATACCCCGCGGTTGAGCCAAAGGTCCAACTTGATTATTGCGTGATCGATTTCGACAGGGCCGAAGCCGTGCGCGAAGACGGCCCGGTCTCGCTCACGGCAAAGGAGTTCGCGCTGCTGGAGATCCTTTCCCGCAATCAGGGCAAGGTGGTCACAACCGACGCCATTTGCAATGCCTTGTGGGGCGGGGACGCATTCGGGTACGAGAACCCCCTCAATGCCCACATCAGGCGCGTGCGGGAGAAGATCGAGCGCGATCCCTCGCATCCTGTGTCGCTCATCACCTGCAAGGGGCTCGGGTACAAGCTGATGGTTTGCAGGTGATGCCGTGAAGTCCCTACGCCCCTATATCGCGAGAAATCTCGCGTTCTTCGCCGCCCTGATGGTCGCTTTGCTGGCGTTCAATGCGGCGGCGTTCGGCATCTTCTTCTCCGGAGCAGTCGCCCATGAGGCCGGAGACGCCTCGCCCGCGGCCATGCTTCATGCCATTGAGGACACAACAAGCGCATCGGAGGCGTCTCCGGAGGCGAGGAGCAAGCTACGGGAAAACGGCCTATGGGCGCTGTTCATAAAGCCGGATGGGGACTGCTCGTGGTCAGTTGACGCCCCCGAGGGCGTTCCCCTCCACTACACTCTGCAGGACGTCGCGCGCTTCTCGAAGGGATATATCTCCGACTATCCTGTTTTCACGCGCGTCACTGACGCCGGCCTGCTGGTCTTGGGCTATCCCAAGGACAGCTACATGAAGATCACGGGCAACTATATCCCCATGCGGGCGGTGCAAGCTCTCCCGTCTTTCCTCGTGGTGATGGCGCTCCTCGATGTCGGCTGCCTCTTTCTAGCCTATTGGCTCTCAAAGAGGCGCACTCTGTCTGGATTGGAGCCCATCGAGGATGCCATCGAGGCACTGGGAACGGGCAAGGCGACGCATTCCCTGCCGAAGGGGACGCTTGCGAACCTTTCGGAGAGCGTGACTCGCGCGTCCGACCTCATCGCCAAGCAGAATGAGGCGCGAGCGAACTGGATTGCCGGCATATCCCATGACATCCGCACCCCGCTCACCCTCATCATGGGAAATGCGGAGCGCATCGCCAGCGACCCCTCTGCCCCATCGGATGCGTCTGGCCGCGCTGCCCTTATCAGCGCGCAGAGCGCCAAGATCAGCAACCTGATCAACGACCTGAATCTTGCCTCCCAGCTGGAGTACGACATGCAGCCCTTGCATAAGGCGAAAGCGAAGCCCTCGAAAATCGTCCGCAAGGCGGTGGCAGATGCGATCAACGCATGCCCGGAAACGAGGTATTCCTATGAGATGGAAATCGAACAGGAGGCCGAGAAGGCGGCCGTTGAGTGCGATGAGCGCCTGCTCGGGCGGGCGATAGGGAATATCCTGCAGAACAGCGTCACGCACAACCCGCAAGGCTGCCGCATACGCATAGGGCTGAATGCGACCGATGAGCATGTGCTCATCACCATTGAAGATGACGGGGCGGGGGCGGCCGGAGAAGGCCTGCTCGCCCTCCTTAAATCTCAGGAACACGCGAGCAGCACCGACGAAAACCTCGACCTTCGCCACGGGCTCGGCTTGCAAATCGCGTCACGGGTGATAAGGGCGCACCAGGGAAATCTCTCCTTCTCAGCTCCCGTCGAAGGCGGCTTCAAAACTGTAATGCAGCTTTCCAGGTGTTAATCCGGCTGCGAGGCCTGCTGCCTCGGTGCTCATGAGGCACGAGAGCCCGTCGTACACGCTCGGCCGCTATACAGGATACGCCCCGAAGAAGGTTGCTCCCCAACCAAAGAGATGGTCAACGCCGCGGTCCAGTCGTCCGAGAGGCTGGAAGGGGCGGCATCGCCCCTGGCGATGCTCGAAGACAAGGCCGACAGCGAGCAGATAACTGCCTCCGAGCTTTCCGCCGTCCGCTGCATCGTGGAAGCCTGCGCGAGCGATCTCGATGCGGTCTTGGAACAGGCCTAGATAAAACTAGAGCCAGTCCCAGTGGGACCGGCCCATGCAAAACCCGAAGGTTTTTGAATCTGCGATTATAATGCCAGCCTCAGGTCGCCTTGTCAATGAGGTTCGCCAGGAAGCGCAGATCCTCAACGCGGAGAACAACCACCGCCGCGAGCTGACCGAGGCCGAGCGCGGGCGCGGCATCCAGACCATGCTCTCGCTGGGCGTGCCCGTCTCCGATGCAGCGGCGACTGCGGGCGCCCCGGTCTCGTGGCCGTCGTGAGGCCCCAGCCCTGGGGCGAGGGGGCGGACGTCACCTTCTACTGCGACGACGAGCCCGACGACGCCTGGGAGGGCTTCAAGGAGCCGAAGGCTAAGGCCCTCGACCAGTTCATCCTGATGCGCACCATCCCGGCCTGCGTGCCCGGCCTCCCGGAGCGCGTCCCCAAGCGCGGCTACGAGCCGTGGTCGCGCGACCTGGAAGTCCTCCGCATCCGTCTGTCAGCCCGCCACCGATAGGCGCAGCCCATGGGCGCCGCGAACACCAGGAGGTCATCATGGGAAACTGCGCAGTCATCACCACGCCCGAGCGCAAGGTCGGGCTCTACCTTCACTGGAACGGAGGGCGCGACACCGTGGAGCCGCTTCTCAAGTACTGCGAGCTGCAGGGCTACCGGCCGCCGAGCCAAGACGCGTATGGCTGGGCGCGCATGTGCCAGGTCATGGGAAACTTCTTCGGGGGAAGCACGTCCCTCGGCATCGACCCCTACACCACCGACCGCCAGATGGACCCCGGCGACAACGGCGTCTACGTCATCGACGGCTGGCGGATCTCCGAGCATCTGCGGATCGAGTACGACGAGGACTGGAACGCTGTCGGGATGCGCGCGTTCGAGCCCGCCGAGGAGCACGACTGGCACAAGTTCGACGATATGCTCCGCAGCTTCGACGCGTCCATGCCCGAAGAGCTTCGTCTCGGCGAGTTCCTAAACTCGGTGGACGTGCCCGCAAGCGAGCTTGAGGTTGGCGATGAGGTGTGGATGTTCGACAGTATTCGCGGCAAGTGGGAAGTCTTCCCGGTCGTCGGCTTCGGACAGCCGAGCGGTAATCGCATCGCGGTCGAGGTCGATGCCCCGAACGGCAGGAGGGAGGTCACGTACCCTGACCTGCCATACGTCGCCAAGTGCGACCACGACGGCGACTTCTCGTGGAACTGCAACAACTACATCCACGGCGACACGGCGCGCATCAAGCCGCGCGGCCAGCAGGTTGCCGCATAGCAGCTCGCAAGCCCGTCGGCCTTCGGGTCGGCGGGCCTTCCGCCTGCGGGGTCACGAGTCGTCCCGCTTCTCCTTCAACACTTTATAGCCGACAAGCTGAACGGTCAGAAAGTCACGCAACGACTCCTCATACGACAGGATCGGATACCCCGTCTCCTTGCAGGCGGCTCGCTGAATGGGGAGCGGGTGGGTCGCAGGGTAGAGCCCAGCGACATAGTCCGACAGGTCCATGAGAAACCTGGTGGAGTCAGCCAGCTCGTCGAAGAGGCCGCGTTCAACGAGCAGACTCGATCCATCTGCCATCATTCCGATGATCTCTCGCTTGCATTCGACGAGGCATTCCAGGCGCACATTGGTCTCTATGATGCTCGTCAAAAGCGCCCCGAGTCTTCCGAAGTCCCTGTGCGAGGCGAGCATTGCCGCCAGAACGGCCGAAGCAGCCTTAAGGCCTTCGAGGGAGGACGCGTCCAAAGAACCGGGATCGATCTCTTTCATAGCTTCCAAGATCTCCCGCAATGACCGGATGTACAGGAGCAGGAGTATCTCCTCTTTAGAACCGACATAGTGCGAGAGATTGGCGCGCGAGCACCCGACCCTTTCGGCTATGGCGCTCAAGGTGACATCGTGGTACGAGCCTTCATCCAGTATCGATCGCGTGGCATCCAGGATGCCATCGAGCCTTTGGCTCTTCTGCTCACGCGTCCGCGCGCGTTGGTACGTCCGATCTTCTTCAGTCACGGTAGCTCTACCGCCTCCTTGACAAGTTGCACATCGCAACTTATAGTTAATTGCATTGTGCAACTAATTTTACGCAAGGAGTGCTCGCGATGCAATTCAGGACCGATCCCAAGAATGGCAACGAGTTGTCGGCGCTCGGCTTCGGTTGCATGAGGTTCCCTTCTTCTGGAGGACGCATCGATATTGACGCGTCTGAGCGGCTCATCGTGGAAGCTGTCGAGCGCGGCATCAACTACCTCGACACGGCTTATCTGTACAACGGGAACGAGGCTGCTCTGGGCGAGATATTCGCTCGCAACCCCGGCCTGAGGGAGAGGGTCTATATCGCCACCAAGCTGCCGATAGCGCGATGCGAGGCGTCAGGCGATTTCGATACGTATCTGGAGCGCTCCCTTGAGAGGCTTCGCACCGACCATGTTGATTATTATCTTGTCCACAACGTAACGAGCGCTTCGGCATGGGATCGCTTGAGCTCTCTGGGTTTCGAGGATTGGGTAGCGGAGCAGAAGAGGTCGAGCCGGATCGCCAACATAGGCTTCTCATACCATGGCCCCAAGGCAGATTTTCCTGCGCTGCTCGATTCCTTCGGCTGGGATTTCTGCCAGATTCAGTACAACTACATGAACGAGGACTATCAGGCGGGAACGGCGGGCCTCATGGCAGCGGCAGAGCGTGGCCTGCCCGTCATCGTCATGGAGCCGCTTCTCGGAGGCAAGCTGGCAGGCGAATTGCCAGCGGGCGCGCGGCGCGCCCTTTCCGATGCCGGCCTGAGCGACGATCCGGTACGGCTCGCCCTTCGCTGGGTATGGAACCACCCGGAAGCGACGGTGGTGCTTTCGGGCATGAACACGCAGGACCAACTGTCGCAGAATATCGAGACGGCCGAATCGGCACTCCCTGGCCCGCTCGAAGGTGCTGAGGCGGATGCGGTCGAAAAAGCCCGTGAGCACATCGCGCAAAACTACCGGATTCCTTGCACGGGGTGCGGGTACTGCATGCCGTGTCCCAAAGGAATCAACATCCCCATGTGCTTCGCTGCCTACAACACGTCTTTCGCTCACGGCTGGTACCAGGGCATGCACCAGTACATCACGGCATCGGGGGCCATGGTGGGCGATGCTCGCTTCGCGAGCGATTGCGTCAAGTGCGGAGCCTGCCTTGAGAAGTGCCCCCAGCATATTCGGATCCCCAGCGAGCTGACATCGGTGAAGCGGCGCCTTCAGGTTCCCGGCCTCCCGGCCCTGGTCAGGCTCGGCGTGAAACTGATGAGCCGCTAGCGCTAGCGTGCGAGCGTCCCTTGCCAGCCCATGCGCCCGGTGAGATAATCCATGTGCTTGAGTAATCGCATCGACAGGAACAGCCATGAAGCTCTGCATTGGGGCGGCTCCGGAAGCACACAGACGAGACGCTGACCGGAGCGAAGCCTGATAAATCGTCGGCTCCCGCAACCCGCTACGGGTTGCTTCGGCTTGCGCAGACGAACGATGGGCACGGGAACGGGCATGCGTCCGTTCCTTTTTGTTCTCACCCCATCGAAAGGCTTTCCATGTCAGCATCTGCAGATCACACGTCATCCCTTCTGGAGGGAAGCGCCCCGAAGCGCCTGGCAGCGTTCTCCGCCCCGCTCGTCGCGGCGAACCTCCTCCAATACGTCTACCAGTTCGTCGATATGGGCATTGTTGGCAACGTCGTCGGCGAGACGGGGCTTGTCGCAATCAGCAACGCCTCCGCCATCGTCTTCATCATCAGCTCGATAGCCATAGGGCTCATGTCGGGCTGCACCGTCGCGGTGGGCAACCGCGTGGGTGCTCGCGACGAGCAGGGGCAGCGCCGCGCCTTCGCCGCATCTCTCGGGGTCGCCCTTCTGGGGGCTGCGGCGATCACGCTGGCAGGCTGCGCGTTCGCGAAGCCCATTTTCACCCTCATGGGCGTTCCCGACGCCTCGCTCGCCCAAACAGCCGCCTATCTCGAGGTCGTCTCTCTGGGCACAGCCGGCCTCTTCCTGCTCAACGCGGCGTGCGCATTCCTGCGGGCGCAGGGGGACTCCGCCGGCCCCCTCGCCATCATGGCCGTCTCTGCCGCAGCGAACGTAGCCCTCGACCTCATCCTCATCGCGGGCGCCGGCCTCGGCGTGGTCGGCGCCGCCATCGCCACCGTGGCCGCCCAGGGCGCGGGGGCGGTCTTCGCCCTGTGGCTCGCGCGGCGCAGGTACGCCTCTGCCCGGAGCGTGCTCCGCTCCATGCGCGAAGCCCGGGAGCGGGGGAAAGCGATCGCGGCCGCACGGGATGTCCTCCGCGTGGGCGCCCCCATGGCCGTGCAGCAGGCCGTCATCAACCTCTCCTACGTCCTCGTGACCGCGTGGCTCAACTCCTACGGCCCGACCATCGCCGCCGCCTCCGGAGTCGGCCTCAAGATAAGCACCATCGCGGGGCTGCCCTGCTGGGGCGTCGGCCAGGCCGTCTCCGCCGCAGTCTCGCAGAGCATCGGAGCTAGGATGCCCGAGCGGGCGGTCGCATTCGCCAAGTCGGGCTGCCTCATGGCCATTGCCGTCACTGTGGGCATCCAGATCGCCGTGCAGCTGGGCGCGGGATGGCTCGTCTCGCTCTTCGGGGATTCGAGCCGGGAGCTCATCGACGCAGCAGTCCTCTACCTTCGCATCACCTGCAGCGTGAACGGAATCTTCTACGCGGCAATGTACGCCCTCGACTCATTCGCCCTGGCCTCGGGCGCGCCGAAGCTGGCCCTGGCGAACTCCCTCATCGACGCATTCGCCATGAGGGCAGGGCTGGCCTGGCTCCTGTCCGTCCCCCTGGGTTGCGGCTTCATCGGAATCTACACGGCGCAGGCGGCGGCACCGGTTCTTCCCGCGCTCGTCGGCTTCGTCTACCTCCAGCTGTGGGAGCGAAGGAATCTGTCAAGGTAGCGACCGTCTTGCCCCATGCCCATGACGGGCAGTCAGAAACATGCTCGCCGAAACCCTCCATCTTCAGGCGGAGGGTTTTTCGTTTCTCCTGCGGTATACTTTCCCCAGAAGGTAAAAACACGACCCCGTCGGGTAGTCGGGGTGCGGCCGCCCTCTTGCGACGAGCCGTCAGTAACCTGCCTCCTTGGTTGTCCCTCCTTCAGGTTCGTCATCGACATAAAGGAGGAACAACGATGAGCCTGTGCAAACTCACCGTGCGCTTCGAGGAGCCGTTCTGGGTCGGCCTCGTCGAGACGGAGGACGGTGACGGCTACAGCGTGGCGAAGCACGTCTTCGGGGCAGAGCCCACCACGCCCGAGGTGTTCGACTTCATCCGCGACCGCTGGAACGACCTGCGCTTCACGCACGAGGTCCAGGTCGAGGCCAAGGAGTCCAAGCGCATCAACCCCAAGAGGCTCCGCCGCATGATCGAGAAGGAGATGCGATCGGACGCCTGGCGCGGGACCAAGGCGCAGCAGACGCTCGCAGAGCAGCGCGCCATGGCGATAGAATCCGGCGAGGCGCTTTCCCGGCAGCAGAAGGAAGGGCGCGAGCGCGAGCAGTTCGCCAAGCGGACGGAGAAGCGCAAGCAGAAGCACCGCGGGCACTAGGTGTCGTGTGCCAATAGGTTGTTTACGCCGACGATGCGCGACATGGGTGGCAGGCCCCCGCAGCCGCTCGCGTGTCAAGGGGACGGCTCCCTTGACACGCGAGCGGCTGGAGCCGTTGTTGCGATCGGGCGGAGTGAGGAGGCTCGAAGACACCGGGGAGCGCGCAGTTCAATCGTCTTTTGGAATCAAGTGGGGCGCAGAGAGTCGAAGACCTCGGCATACCTGCAACTATCTTGCCGGAGATCGCGTCATCTAGCGAACGGGAAAGAGACCAGCGACCTAGATTCTAGTGCCATCCAAATAGCAAACTAGCCTTGCACATGTTCCGCTCGCTTGCGCTGTGGAGAAATGAAGTTTACAGACAGCGCTCTTGACAGAAGCGAAGTCCATCCTAAAATAGTATAGCATATAAACTATTTTGAAAGGAGCGGAGACATGCGCAAGGGGGTGAAAGAGGCGAAGGCCATCGAGCGCGTGCTGCACAAGTACATGCGGCTCGAAGAGATGCCGTTCACTTATGGGGATGGCATTAGGCTCACCCAGCGCGAGATTCACGTCATAGATACCATCGGGACGAACCCCGATATCAACATGACCCAGCTCGCCGAGATGCACGGCATAACGAAAGGTGCCGTATCGCAGATGATCTGCCGACTGCTCGACAAGGGATATGTGGAGAAGGTGCCCGCCCCCGAGGACGATCGCGAGGTTCGGATACTGCTCACCCAGAGCGGTCACGCGGCATACAAAGCCCACAGGGAATACCATGCGAAAAGGTCGGGCGACTTCATGGACTTCCTCGGCAGCATGAAAGCGGCCGAGTTCGCCGTCCTGCAGCAGGTTCTCGCCTCATTTGAGGCCATGGTAGACGATGCGCTAGAAGAAGCCTCCAACTAAAGCGTCCGCCTCGGGCACCCCAGGGTGCCCTTTCTTCGACCCTAATAGTTTAGATACTATATAGTATAGTTACTATACGAAAGGAAGCATATGCAGAAAAGTCAAGACAGAACAGAGCTCTTGAGATCGGCTCCGGTGAAGAGCGCGCTTTTGAAGCTCGGAACACCGACGCTGATAGGCATGAGCGTGTCGGCCCTCTACAACGTCGTGGACGCCTTCTTCGTCAGGCATCTCGGCGGGTCCCAGATGGCCGCTGTGTCGCTGTTCGCCCCCATAGCCACCGCCATGCTCGGACTGGCCCTCCTGTTCGGCGGTGGCGCGGCATCCTACATATCCCGTTTACTCGGCGCGGGAAAGCGTAGCGAGGCGAACGAGTGCGCCTCCACGTCGCTGGCGACCTCGATGGCCGTGGCGGTCCTGCTGCTGGCCGGGTTCGTCGCGTTCGCGGAGCCGTTCCTTCGTGCTCTAGGCGCGACGGACACCATGATGCCGTATGCGGCGGCCTACGCCGTCCCCTTCTTCATCGCCATGACGTTCTACGCCTTCAACGCCACCGCCAACAACCTCATCGTCTCCGAGGGTGCGACGACCGTGAGCATGGTAGCCATGCTGCTCGGTGGCATATCCAACATCGTGCTCGACCCCATCATGATTTTCGCCCTCGGATGGGGCGTGACAGGAGCCGCCGTCGCGACGCTTGTGGGAACCCTTCTGACCACCTGCGTCTACCTCTCGTACTTCCTGCGCGGCAAGAGCAGCCTCGCCCTGTCGCCGCGAAATCTCAAGCCCACGGCGGAGATGTACGCGCAGGTGCTCAAGATCGGCGTCCCCAACCTGACCTATCAGTTGCTCGTCTCGGTGGCGCTCTGGCTCACCAACGTCTTCGCCGCAGCTTACGGGGATGCCGCCGTGGCGGCGCTCGGTATTGTGGCGCGCATTATGAACCTGGCGAGCATGGTGGCTTTCGGCTTCGTCAAGGGCTATCAGCCCTTCGCGGGCTTCAACTACGGGGCCCGCAGGTTCGATCGGGTGCGGGAGGGCACGAGGGCGGCGTGCATCTGGGAGACGGCTTTCGCTTGCATCACTGCCGTGACGCTCATCATCTTCGCGGAACCTCTGCTATCGGCGTTCAGTCGGGAAGACGCCACTATTGTCTCCATCGGTACGACCGCCCTGTTCTGGAACGCATTGAGCTTCGCAACCTTCGGAGTGCAGGCCGTCTACTCCGCTTTCTTCCTGGCACTTGGCAAGGCGAAACAGGGTGCGCTCATAGCCATCGGGCGGCAGGGCATCTTCTTCATACCTGCGCTCCTCATCGGCTCTTGGGCCTTTGGGCTTCCGGGCATCATAGCCGCGCAGCCCATTGGAGACTTGCTCTCGTTCCTTCTGGTTCTTGTCCTTGTCGCCAAATCGAAAGGAGTTCTATCTGATAGCGAGATGGCAAATGCCGAGCATGCAGAAACCTCTGCCTAATACATACTCTTGAGCTGACCGCAATCGTTAGGTGTCAAGGGAACAGTTCCCTTGACGGGCGGGGTGTCAGGGGGACGATTCCCCTGACACCCGAGAAAGACAGGTTCGGGGCGGCCGCCGGCTACTCGCGCACGAAGGCGCGGTCTGCCGCGGCGTCGTGGGCCTCGTCGGTCACGTAGCGCTCGACGGTCATGCGCACGTCGTGCTTCTCGCGCAGCGCGGCAATGGCGCTCATCATCGGGGACGCATGATGCGCGTCGAGGGCCTGCTGGTCCTCCCAACTGTCGATGAGCAGCACGGTCTCGCCGCCGGCCAGGGGGACGAAGTACTCGTAGCGGAGGTTGCCCGGCTCGGCGCGGATGGCATCCACCGTGCCCGAGGCCGTCATCTCCTCGGCGAACCGCCGGGCGCTTCCGTCGGCGCCGTGGTAGTAGATGTTCACGGTGATGGACAGATGTCGAGGGGGCGGTTCCCTTGACACCCCGCCGGCATCTTCTTCCCACCGAAGAGGGGCGGCGCGGGGTAAATCGCGCAGACCTCCCGGCTAACCCACTGCAGATGGCAGCTTTGGTTGACAGATTTCCAACCATGGTTGGTAGATGCGCGGCGGCCCTTCCGCTTGAATCGAAGTGCGCTCATACTGGAACCGAGGAAAGGAAGCGCCATGAAATTCAACGAGCGACTCATGGCCCTGCGCAAGAAGTGGGGTCTCTCCCAGGAAGAGCTCGGCTTCGAGCTGGGGGTATCGCGGCAGACGGTATCGAAGTGGGAATCGGGGCAGTCCTATCCCGACTTCCAGCGCCTGGTGCTGCTGGCCGACTACTTCGACATCAGCCTCGACGAGCTGGTGCGCGGCCTGGACGTGGGCGACGTGCGCGCCCTGAACGAGTCGGAGAAGCAGCTGTCGTCCATCTACGCCGACGTGGAGGGAGGCAAGGCCGTCATGCGCAAGTACATCCGCGTGCTGCTGGGCATCGGCGCGGCGATCCTGGCATTCTTCGCCGGCATCGTCTGCTACGCCGTGCTGTTCGCGTAGAGGCAGCTTTCTCGTACGCCATAATCTCCGCGAAGGTAAAACACGATCCCGTCCCCAAAGTCCAGATGATCACCGAGGACATCGCGGAGATGATCGGACTCATCGGAGCCTAGAGGCGCCTCCTCAACAAGCGGCCAGGGAGAGCAGCGGCCTAGATGTACGCCGTATCGCCAACTTGAATGTGGCCCGATCGTGCGCCTAAATAAAACTAGGGCCAGTCCCGCAGGACCGGCCCTTACAAAGCCTCGAAGGCTTTGACATGTACGAGTAGAGTGACAGGCTCACACGGCTTTGTCAATGAGTCGGGAGAGAAAGCCGAGATACGACACGAAAGCGTTTTGGTTGCCGTATCTGCCGCAGGCGTCATCTAACCGCTCCCTCAGATCCGAGAGCCTTGCGATAGACTCCTTCGAGGTCGGGCGGCAGCCCATCCTGTCGAACATGGCAAGCGTCTCCGTCAACTGCTGGATGCGCCCGTTCCTTAACTTCGATTTACGGCCCCTCCCCTTAGGTATGCCAATCTCGTCAAGCCATCCGTAGACGGTGCTGGAGACACCCGTTGATGTCCTCGCTTCGTCCTTCAGTCCGTTGATGATGCAGCTCATAGACCTCCGAGAAGTTGTGCTTCGCCTCCTCATAGACCTTCTCGTTGACGAACTGCGAGTAGACGAAGAGCATGGCGCAGACGATTCCTAAAGCCGCGATTCACGTGACGATGATGGCAATTCTCGATCTAAGGTTCTTCATGTGATACGCTCCGAATCTGCAATCTGGCATCATCGCAAGCGTCCGCGCCTGGAGCGCCGCTATTTCGCTCTGCTTAGCCGAAGCGACCTGACACATAGTCGGCTGTTCGGCTGTCTTTCGGATGCGTGAACAACGCATCCGTGTCACCTGCCTCAACCATCTCCCCTAGGAGAAAGAACGCGGTCTTGGTAGATACGCGAATGGCTTGCAGCATATTGTGCGTGACCATGATCACGGTGTATTTCGATGCGAGCTCGGTGACCAGATCCTCGATCTTCGCCGTGGATATCGGGTCGAGCGCGCTCGTGGACTCGTCAAGCAGCAACACTTCAGGCTGAACGGCAAGCGCACGTGCGATACACAGACGCTGCTGCTGGCCACCCGAGAGCCCAAGGGCACTCTTCTTCAGGCGATCCTTGACCTCGTCCCAGATGGCGGCATCACGGAGCGACTGTTCTACGATCACGTTGAGCTCTTCTTTGCCCTTGATCCCGTGAGTACGCGGGCCGAAGGCGATGTTGTCGTAGATACTCATGGGGAAGGGATTGGGCTGCTGGAATACCATGCCCACGCGGCGGCGGAGGTCATTGACCGGCAGGCCACCATAGATGTCGTCGCCATCCAAGGAGACGCACCCGTCCACGCGGCAGCCGTCCACCAGGTCATTCATCCGGTTCAAGGTCTTGAGCAACGTCGACTTGCCGCATCCCGAAGGCCCGATCAGGGCCGTCACCTCGTTCTTCGGAAAATCGAGCGTGACGTCTTTGAGAGCATGGAACTCTCCGTAGTAAAGGTCGAGTCCCTCAACGCCCATCTTCACTTCAGCGGCGACGGCTTCCGCCCGTGCGCTCTGCATGCTTTGCTCCTTCTCAGGTTCCATGATTCTCTTTTCGGGTGCTGTGACTGCGTCCATCATCTACATTCCTCTCTTAAGCCTCTTTGCCGCGAAGTTCGCTCCCATGTTCAGAATCACGATGAGGATCAGGAGCACGACGGCTGTTGCATAGGTCTCGTCCATGTGAAGGCCCTCGCTTGCGAGCACGTACATGTGGACGGCAAGCGTCCTGCACGAATCGAAGATTGCGAAGATGCCCTGTCCACCGAAATCGGGGATCTGCGCCACGGTGCCAGCGGTGAAGAGGAGCGCGGCCACCTCTCCAACGCAGCGGCCAAGGGCAAGCAGCACGCCGCCCACGATGCCAGGAAGCGCGCTTGGCAGCACACAGCGAAAGATCGTCCTGACATGGCCCGCCCCCAATGCGAAGCCGCCCTGCTTGTAGGATTCGGGGACAGCGAGAAGCGCCTCTTCGGTAGTGCGCATCACGACGGGGAGCACCATGATGGCGAGCGTGCATGCGCCGGAAATGAGGGAAAGCCCCCATCCGAGCATGGTCGTGAAGAAGAGCAAGCCGAACAGACCGTAGATGATTGAGGGGATGCCCTGGAGCGTCTCTGCTGTCATGCGGACCGCCCTCACGAAGCGGCTCGATGAGCGCGCGTACTCCACCAGATAGATTGCCGCGCCAACGCCCGTCGGCACAGATAGCGCCAAAGCAAGCAGGGCCATCAGGATGGTATCGATGAGAGCGGGCATGAGCGAGACGTTCTCGGAAGTGTAGGTCCACTCGAACAGGGAGGGCTTGAGATGAGGGATGCCGTTTATAAGGATGTATCCCACGATCCCCGCCAGGACCAGAGCCGTGAGGATGGCTCCCACGTACACGAGAGCGCGCAGAATCTTCGACGTCATCGCTCCTCACCCCGCTTCTTGATGGCGCTGAACAGGAGGCTGATGAGCATGATGAAGACGAACAGCACGACGCCGGTTGCTATGAGAGCGCCCCTGTGGAGGTCGGCGGCATAGCCCATCTCCAGAACAATATTCGCGGTCATCGTGCGAACGCCGTCGAAGATGGAGTTCGGTATGACGGGCTGGTTTCCCGCGACCATAACGACCGCCATGGTCTCGCCGATCGCGCGCCCGACTCCCAGCACGACAGCCGCCATGATTCCCGAGAACGCAGCAGGCACGAGGATGCGGAACACGGCCCACTCATGGGTTGCGCCCAGGGCAAGGGCCCCCTCGTAGTAGCTTCTCGGAACGGCATCGAGGGCGTTCTTCGCCACGGTGATGATGGTGGGAAGGATCATGATCCCCAGCAGCAGGGATGCTGCCAGAAGCGAAAGGCCCCTGCCAGGCATCGTCATCCTGATGAAGGGGACGAGCACCATCAACCCGAAGAAGCCATACACGACAGAGGGGATGCCGGCGAGCAGCTCGATGCCCGGCCGCAGAACGGATGCGACCCTGCTGCCCGCAAAACGCGACAGGTATATCGCCGTCAGGATGCCCGCCGGAACACCGACGAGGATGGCACCGGCGGTCACGTAGATGCTCCCCACGATCATGGGAAAGATGCCATACATGTCGCTTCCCGGCTTCCAGGTGGTGCCCAGCAGGAACTCGGGGATGCCGATCTGGAACATCGCCGGAAGCCCGTTGGCGAAGAGGAACACGCATATCAGGGCAACTGCCAAGATCGAAATCGCGGCAGCGAGGGTGAACAGCGCCCTCGCAAAGCCTTCTTTCCTTGCAGACTTCGACATATAGCTAGCCGATCACTTCTGCCCACGTGAGCGCTTCGCCAGAAAAGATCGCCTTCACTTGGTCGCTGGTGAGGCTGTCGACGATGGATGCGGGGGCGACGATCACGGCGATTCCGTCCTTGGCGATAGCCGTGGCGCTGACCCCGGACGAAGCCTCCGAATCCTTCAGGTCACGCGATGCCATACCGATGTCGCACGTGCCCTCGATGGCCATGTTGACGCCGGTGGTGGAGTCGGATTGCTGAACCTCGATGGTTACGTCAGGATTCACGGCCTTATACGCTTCGGCGAGCTTCTCCATGATGGGGGTGACCGAGGAGGATCCCGCGATCACGACTTTGCCACTTGCGCCAGTAGCGGTAAAGGGAGCCGCATTCTCGTCAACGCCTATGTAGCCGTTATCCTCGATGATCGCCTGACCATCGGAGCTCATGATGAAGTCCACGAAGTCCTGTGCCGGTGCGCTGAGGTTCTCGGCGAACACGATGTTGAATGGCCTGGACACCTTGTAGTCGCCGCTCTTCACGTTCTGCGCCGTTGCCTCGATGCCGTCGATCTTGACGGCCTTGACCGAATCGTTGAGCGAGCCGAGAGAAATGTATCCGATACCGTCGGGGTCGCTCGCTACCGACGTCATCATCACGGAAGTAGAGTTAGTGATGGCGGCTGCATCCGTCGTCATGTCAATCTTGTTGCCGCTCGCATCCTTCTCCTCAAGTCCGAACAGTTCGATGAACGCACCGCGCGTGCCCGAACCATCTTCACGTGAGTAAACCGATATCTGATTGCTCGTCTGCGCCTCGGATGCGCTGGGACTCCCCGATTGGGTTTCGGGTGAAGAACAGCCGAAGGCGCTCATCATTCCGAGCGTGAGAATCGCCGCCGCAGCGATAGTGAGTACTTTTCTTGTCATGTTTTTGGTCATGTCGATTCCTTTCTCTGAAAGACGCCTCCTCTCACAGGAGGGAGCCTAAGAGGAGGCTCTGCTCAAGTATGACCAAGCTGTAAGTGCGCCTTGTCAGAGGCCCGTAAAGTCTTTGCAAAGTTTCACGGCAGAGCAAATCGAAACGGGACACCTTCTTCTCAATTTGGAACATCTTTTTCTCGGATGAATCACAGAGTTTTAGCCTTGCTCGTGAAATGTGCATCCCCGGAACTATCGGTGATATATACGGAATGCAGGCACCTTGATAACCGCATCGAATACTCATTTCGAGTTGCGTCACAACTGCGCGCTCTGCGCAAGCATGCGCTTGGGGCGTTCGCATCGTTGTGGCGTTTATCCAAACACCCCATCATCGCGGTCAGCGACGCTGGCCGCCTCACATTCGAGAGGAAGCGACTATGAAGGAAACCTATGGCGAGAACATCAAAACCGTCTCAGTCCTTATAGGGCATGCGAGCTCCGCTTACACGCTCGACCTCTATGCGGCCTACGTGCCCAACACGGGCATAGGGATCGACAAGCGCTACATGAGCTTCCTTCGAGCCGCCGCCTAGGCGCACGCTCGTGATGATTTGCTGAAATACCTAAGGGTGTTAAGGAGGTTAGAGTATAATGTTTTTTCATTGCGGGCGTGATTCAATGGTAGAATTTCAGCTTCCCAAGCTGACCACGCGGGTTCGATTCCCGTCGCCCGCTCCAGCGAACCCTCCGGCCCCGTCCCTCGACGGGGCCGTTTTGCATTTCGGGACCGGTTGGCGCCACCCGAGCGACTCCTCCCAGAAAGGATGCCCATGAACGGCGCGGTCATTCGCCGCTGCCTCCATAGGCTCAGGCTCGGGCCGAGCACGTCACCCCGGGGAACTCGTCATCGTGCGCGTCCGCAGCACCCCGAAACCAAAGCAGCCCGCCCGGCGCCGAAGCGCGCGAGCGGACTGCTCCTCGTCAATAGGCCCGAAAGACCCCAGAGTCCTATAGCGCCTCGGCAATTACCTCGCCCAAGCGACGGATGCCATCGCGAATGGTGTCGGCATCGGCATTGGTGAAGTTCAGACGCATGGTGGAATAGCTCCCCGGCTCGGCGTAGAAGGGCTCGCCGGGCACGAAGGCCACGCAGCGCGCGAGCGCCTTCGGGAACAGATCCATGGTGTTGATGCCCGCCGGAAGCGTCGCCCACAGGAACATACCGCCCTGGGGCTTGGTGAACGCAACCTCGGCCGGGAAGAACTCCGCCATGGCATCGGTCATGGCCTGTGCCTGGTCGCGGTACAAATCGCGGATCTTCACCAAGTGCTCGTCCAGATCGTTGTGGCGCAGATAGTCCAACACCACGAACTGGGAGAACACGTTGGTGTGCAAATCGGCGGCCTCCTTGGCCGTGTTCAGGCGACGCAGCAGCTCATGATCCTTCGTCAGCAGATAGCCCATGCGGAAGCCCGGCGTCACCGTCTTCGAGAACGAGCCCATGACCACCCCGTGGGGCAGCGCCGTGGCCCCGATATAGGGCAGGGATTCTCCTTCGAAGCGCAGCTCGCCATAGGGGTCGTCTTCCACCACCACGATGTTGCGATCAGCCAGAATCTCCCGCACCTTCGCGCGGTTCTCGGCCGTGTAGGTCAGGCCCGTGGGATTCTGGAAGTTGGGAATGAGGTAGATCATCTTCGCGCCGGCTTCGAGCGCCGCGGTCAACTCGTCGGTGTTCAGGCCCTCCTCGGTCAGCTCCACCTCGCGGAACACCGGCTGCTGTAGCGCGAAGGCCTGGATAGCGGCGAGGTAGGTGGGCTTTTCCACGATGACACCGTCGCCCTTGTCCAGCAGCACCTTGCCCAGCAAATCGAGCACCTGCTGCGAGCCGGTGGTCACCAGCACGTCATCGGCGGTGTAGTCGGTGCCGAAGCGGTGGTTGTAGCGCTCGGCGATCCATTCCCGCAGCTCGGGAATGCCCGCGGTCATCGAGTACTGGAAGGCCTCAGGCCCACGCTCGGCCACCACGCGCTGCATCGACTCCATGAGCTTTTCCTGGGGAAAGGAAATAGGATTGGGCAGGCCGCCCGCAAAGGACGTGATAGCCGGATCGGACGCCGCCTTCAGAATGGCGCGCACGAACGACGGCGGGGTGTTGGTGATGCCGTCGGACAGCAGCTCGTCGATGGCGAACTCCGTTGCAGTTTCAGTCGTGGTCATAGGTTGCCTCCGCTCGCTGGGAACTCTCCCTACCATTGTTCCACGAACCGCCCCTCGCTTACCCCAGTTTTTTGCCAACGCGCCGAAGTGGGGCGGGAACACGCACGACAGCCGCGGCCCAGGCTCGATGGCCGAGAGCATGGGGCAATGCGCGTCTGGCGGCATAATGGGATTTCGGCATATTTGCAGGGCTGGTAGGAGAAAGGAATCCCATGGATTATGCAGACCTCATCACCCAAAGAATCGAGTTTGCCCGCCAAGAACGCGGCATGAGCATCGCGGAGCTGGGGCGTCGCGCCGACATCGACGGCAAGCGCCTCTGGTACGTACTGCGGAAGAATCGCCCCATGCGCACCGATGAGTTCATGCGCCTGTGCTTCGTACTGGGCCTCGGTACCCAATGCTTCCTCACCAAGGCCATGGCCGCCGAGTTGAGTGGCCGACGGCGACGCGTGGCCGAGGAATTCGGCAGAGGAGCGACCGGTCCCATCGGGGGCGCCCTGCGTCCTTAGCCCCTCCAGCAACGGGCGAGCCCCGGCGGGGAGGAGCCGGGGCTCGCCTATGAGGGATCAGGCGGCGCCCGAGGGCACAGCGCCGCGGGGAGGGTCCAAACGATCCCGGCCACCAACGGCGGGGCCGGGATCGCCCACCTTACGCCAAGGCCTCGGCCACCACTTCGCCGACGTTCTTGCCGAACACCTCGATATCGCACACCGCATTGCCGCCGATGCGGTTGTTGCCGTGAATGCCGCCGGTCACTTCGCCGGCCGCGTACAGCCCGGGAATCGGGTTCCCGCTCGCATCGAGGGCCTCGTTCTTCGTGTTGATGCGAATGCCGCCCATGGCGTGGTGAATGCCCGGCGCCACCTTGATGGCGTACATATTGCCATCGACGAAGGCGATGCAGCCCTCGGTGCGCCCGAATTCGTCGGCGGCGCCGTCGGTGGTGATGGCGTTGTAGGCGGCGATGGTGTCGGCCAGGGCCGCGGCGTCCACGCCGATGGCGCTGGCAAGCTCCGCCACGCTGGCGCCCTGCTGCACAATGCCGGCGTCGTCGTACTTGCTGATGGCCTTGTTGGCGTCATAGACCTGCTGGTCGAACACGCACCAGGCGAATCCGCCGGGCTGCTCCAGCTCGGCTGCCGACACCTTGTCGCGCGTGGACATCTCGTCGAAGAAACGGTTGCCCTCGGTGTTCACGAGAATGGCTCCGCCGCCGCGCACGCCCTCGGCTACCAGGGTGGACGTCTCCTGCTCAACGGTGGG
Organism: Adlercreutzia muris; assembly: GCF_041223505.1. Taxonomy (NCBI): domain Bacteria; kingdom Bacillati; phylum Actinomycetota; class Coriobacteriia; order Eggerthellales; family Eggerthellaceae; genus Adlercreutzia; species Adlercreutzia muris. The sequence continues at coordinate 3,621 of NZ_JBCLQK010000004.1, read as the reverse complement.
ATGAATCTGAATCTGATCCATCTGAATAAGCTCGGCGCCGGCGTTCTCTGCCATGACGTAGCCATCGCCCGTGGCCCCCGGCTGGTTGGTGGTCACATAGCCCGCCAGATCGGGGCGATACTTCGTCACCATATCCTGGTTCGCGCCGAGGCCGCCCGTCGCGAGAATAACGGCGCGGGCGTTGAGGTTCTTCGTCTTGCCCTTGTCATCCACGGCGATGCCCACCACGGCGTCGCCGTCCTTCAGCAGCTCCTTGGCCTCGCAGCTCATCTTCACCGGAATCCCGCGCTCCTCCACGGCGGCCATGAGGCCGGGAACCAGGGTCAGGCCCACGGCCGAGCCGTCCGTGGGACGATGGCAGCGCTTCGTGGACATGCCGCCGGTCATGGTGATGTTGTCCAGCTTGATGCCGAGGCCGTCCAGCCAGTCGATGGCGCCGGCCGAGTTGTCGCACATGAACTGCACCAGCTCGGGATCGCCGGTGTCATGGCCGCCCTCCAGCGTCTCCGCGGCGAAGGCATCGTTGCTGTCTTCGATGCCCTGATCCTTCTGGAACGTCGTCTCCGAGGCGTTCATGCCGCTCGAGGAGTAGTTGGTATTACCGCCGTTCACGGCCATCTTCTCCAGAATCACGACATTCGTGAGGCCGCGGTCGTAGGCGGCAATGGCGGCCGACAGGCCCGCGCCGCCCGTGCCCACGATCACCGCATCGTAGTCCTCGCTCTCCGCCGGGCTCTCGCTGGCCGCCTTCGACGGCGTGCAGCCCGTCAGACCGAAACCGCCGAGAGCCACCAGCGCCGCCGTGGCCCCCATCCCGGCGACAAAGCCGCGGCGGCTCAGCAGCCGCGATGCCTCCATGCCCGACGGGCTTGCGATACCGTTGATGAATCCGTTCATGATTGCTCCCTCCGAAATGAGAATGGATTGAGAAGGGGCCCGGCGCCAGCCTGAGCCGGGCCCTCCCGCAGTGCCCCTGCATCATCGGAAAAACGCCGGGTGAGAGCTACACCCACCATGGGTGTATTTTCCCGAATAGGCTATACTGGGGCACCGTATCTGCATCGGAACCAGCCGAGAGGAGGCAGCCCGTGAACCCGTCGCCCACGTCATCGAGGAAGCGCCGAAGCGTCCTCGGCGCCGGCTGCGGTCTCGCGCTCATGTTCGCCGGCGTGTGGACGTGCGACAATGCCACCCTGGCTCTGGCGGATCTGCCCGGAGGTTACCTCTCCATCCGCTTCTTCTCCCTCATCACCTACGGCTTGGCCCTCGCCTTCGCCTGGCGCATCGGCTCCTTTCCCATTGCGGGCCCCCGGGCCGATCGTCGCAAGAAGACGCTTCTTGTGGAGTTCGTCATCGCGGGCGGCGTTCTGTTCGCCATCGGAGTCGCAGCCCTCATCCTCGCAATCGGCGACCCGCGAAACCCCCTGGCCATCGGGGGAGCCCTGCTCATGAAATGCGTGGGGCCGCTTCTCAGCGTCGTCCTCCTCTTTGAATTCGCAGCCCTTCCCCACCTCCTCGTTATGCGAACCACCGCCGTGGCCATGGCCGGGGCCTTCGCTTTCGAGGCTTTGGCGAAATCGGTCGGCGAGACCGTCGGCGCAAGCCCCGTGGCCTTCCTGGCTCTCGGAGCTGCGGCCCTCATCGGAGCTGGAAGCGTCAGCCTCGCCCTGCTCGACAGCACCCGCACTGCCGCGGATGCCGATCATGAGACCCGCGAGACGGTGCCCCTCTCGCGGCCCCAGCTCGCCTCCGTCATACTGTGCATCGCCGTAACCTCCCTCATGCTGGGCTTCATGCGCAGCGGCGAAACCCCGAGCAATTCCGTGGGAACCCTGGCCGCCCTGGTAGTTCTCACCGGGGTGCTCCTGGCCGTGCGGCGCTCCCCCGCGTTCGATCTCAACGGCTGCTTTCGCATCGCGACCATCTGCGTGGCGGCAGGATTGCTCTTCGGGCCCCTTCTCGCGCTGTTGCCCTTCGACGGCAGTGCCCTGCTCGTCGGTATCGGCACCGCCCTCTTCGAGATGCTCATCTGGGTCATCTCCGCCGTCGTCGTCCGTTCGCAACTGAGACCCCTCCGAGCGGCGGCGGCCGTTCGCCTTCTCGCCGTCGCAGGTCACGGCCTGGGAGCCCTCATGGCCGTCGGAGCGATCTGGGCAAGCACCGTCATTCCCCAAGCCACCGAAGGAGCGGGGCTCATTATCGTCTTCCTCTTCGTGCTCATGCTGCTCTTCGTCGCCAAAAGCGATGCAGCCCTCGAAGAGGAGGATCACGCGGACCCTCAAGCCGAAGCCATCGTGAGCACCACCGAGAGCAGCATTCCAGAAACACCCGCCGCCGCACCGATCGGAGCCAGCGCTGCCGTTCTTGATAGCGCCATCCCCGCTGACGGCAGCAGCAGCGACCCCTCATCCGCCCCGGTGGAAGACGCTGCTGCGGAGGCCCCTAGCACGCAGCACTTTTGGGAAGATCCCTGCGCCGAGCTTGCCCGCACGTGGGGTCTGACGCGCCGGGAACAGGAGGTGCTCGTGCAGCTGGCTCAAGGGCGCGATCTCGCCTTTATGGAAGAGCGGTTCACACTCTCGCGCAACACCGTGAAGATGCACATCCGCAATGTCTACGCCAAGCTCGGAGTCCACGGGAAACAGGAAGTCATCGATCTCGTCGAGGCGACCCGCCATCGCGGAGCACCCTTCAGTCCGGTTCCTAAGCCATAAGCAGAGCCGCGGCGAAGGTCGCAGCCCCGGTAAGGATACCAGCCAATGCCCCGGCCACGATATCCCGAGGAAAGTGCACGCCCCCCAACACGCGGCACCATCCCAAGGCACCCGCACAAGTCATAAGAGCAACGGCAACGGAAGCGCTCGCAACGAACCAGCACGTCGCAATGGCGAAGGCCGAGAAGGCATGACGCGAGGGAAATGACCGCCCCACTCCCTCGCGGGGAATGAGCGGCGTGAATGCGCAGCGCTCATAGGGCCGAGGCGCATTGAAACGGCGCCGGAAAAGGCTTATGAGCCCGAAGGCCACGGCCGGGATCCCCGCAAGAGGCACCAGCCGCAGCGGAGCATGGAGGGCCTCCACCAGCAGCAGAGCCCCATAGGCCCCATAGAACAGCAGCGTCAGCAGTCGATTGGCAATCACAAGGGCCCGCAGGCATCGAGGATGCTCCCGCAGAACCATCGCGCGACACTCATAGCGCTCGGCATAGGCCGCAACTCGCTCGTTCTGTCCTACCACTCGAAAACGCCTTTCTTCCGACAAGTCCGCCCCACGACGCCTCACCTCCCGCCACTGCCCGCAAAGGCTGCAATCCGGGACGACGAAGCGGAGATCGCGCGCAGCACGGCCCCCGGGGAACCGGCCCCAAAAACAAAAAAGACACCCTATGCGGCGTCTCTCATTCTAATGCATTTTGGGAAGGGCCCTCCCGCGGAACCGGCCGCCCGGGAGGCCCGGCGCCGCGGCGGCGCGCGGCCCATCCGGCAAACCGGCCCGAGAACAAAAAGGCGCCCCGCACGGGCGCCGGCGACGATGGCGTTGCCCTGGCCGCGCGGAGACGAGGCCCAGAAAGCAAAAGGCACCCCGCGGGGTGCCGAAGACGGCATCGGCCCCGTTCGCCGG